>JALWFW010000001.1 GCA_027013865.1 Polyangiaceae bacterium
CCCTTGCCCCAATACCATGTGATTCTTATGCCATTGATGAAGGGCTTTTTCAGCCGTATGGGCGTGGAGATGAATCCCTTGCGTTTGGCGGGTTCAACATCAATGCCGAGTCGTGTGAGCAGAGCTATGCATCTGGAGCCACTCAGATCTTTGGTGACATAGTACTGCTGCCGTCTCCTGCCCCAGAGCTTCACGGTCTTGATGCCTCCCCAGTGTATGAGTTTCATGAAACTGAGGATATCTTTTTTTGATGCCCGGGCCGGCAGCATCCCACTGGAGGGGATGAGGCTTGAACGGGGCTGTGAGGACTTGTGTCGGGCCGCCACGTTAGTATTTCCTGGTGATGATGTAGCGCGGACAGACGGTCTAGTCCTTGGTGTACCCACCCACGCGGAGTGAAGAGAACCCTTTCTCCTCTGAACAGAGCTCCATAGCCGCCTAGTGTGCTGATAGGCATCGGATTTTGGAGGTGCCACGAGCACCAGAAGAAAGATCAGGGTCATGGACATGGGCACATCCTAGCACCAACCCCGTGACATACAAGTAAGGGAGTGAATCCGGTGGCCAAAGGGCAAGACTGTGGCGTAATCGCTCAATACAGGAGAGTTACGAGATTTTGAATCGTGTTGATGGAGTAAACAGAAAATCAGGAGTGGCCCGCTCAGACGTGTTCCTCGAGGCGTGTGGTGTTGGAGTAATCCACCACTTCGTAGGTAAGGGCACCTGTGGGACAGAACTCCACACACTTGGGTGATCCACCGCACAGATCGCATTTGATGACTGAATCGAGCAGAGGCTCTATGGTCATGTTACCAAAGGGACACGCGGCCACACATGCCTTGCATCCGATGCAGCGGCCATAATCCACTTCCAGTGCCCCGGTTTCCCTGTTGCGGCGAATGGCCCATGCAGGGCAGGCCTTCATACAGGCAGCGTGGTAACACTGCATGCATACCACAGGGATTCCTCTCTCCATGGGTTTTATGGTGTATACATGGATACGGGAGGCACCCAAAAGACCGTCCACCATGTGTGCGTAGGAACATGCGAGCTCACAGTTCCTGCAGCCAGTACATTTTTCAGGGGTAACTTGCAGCAGTTTCTCCATGACGGCCTACCTCCGTATCTGCTCCAGCGGACGCTGTGAATCTACGATGAACTGCATTGTTTCCTTGGTTCTCTTCTGTTTGCAGGTGACGCAAAGTTGAAGATCCTCTTTGGGGAATCCCGTACGTTTCGAGATGAGTTCGAGATGATCAGGGGTGAGATCTAAAGGAGCCCCACACTCGGTACAGTGAAGCCGCTCGAACTCACGCTCCCATATAGATATGTTGTCTTCGGTCTTGGTGACCTGGATGAAGTCTACGGGACATACATAGGCACAGGACATGCATCCGATGCAGTCCACGGGGGGCTCTCCGAAGGGGCCACCCACATATGTATCAGGGCCACGCTGGTTGAAGGTGATGGCCTTGGCTCCTATCACCTCGTCGCACACGCGGACGCACAGACCGCACAGGATGCATACGTTGTCCCTGCGGGGCAGCACGATACGTTTCTCAACGTACTTGGCGCGCATCTCCTCCAGGAACTTGGAGTCCGGAGCCCTGGATATGAGGAGATCCAGAACCACACCCCTTTCCTGTCTGATTTTCTCGGATTCGGTGATGACCTCCATGCCGTCCTCGACATAGGCGGTGCACGACGTGGTGATCTTCTTAGGACCGCCTTCCTTGCCGAGCTCCACCAGGCACATCCGGCATGAACCATCCGGAGCCAGAGACTTGTGGTGGCATATGGTGGGGATGTCGATTCCTTCGCGGCGTGCCACGTCCAGAACCGTATCGCCCTTGCGTGCCTCTACCGTCTTGCCGTTTATCTTGAGGGTAACCGTCTTCTCGCTCATTTCTTGTCCCCCAATACCTCTTCGATCTCCT
>JALWFW010000002.1 GCA_027013865.1 Polyangiaceae bacterium
AAAGAATGAATAGACGTTATAAGCAAGTTTTGACCGATTACTTTACAAACATATACACACGTGTACACACACACACACATACAAACACACACATACACGCATGCACACACACACACACACACACACACCCAGACCAACTGGCCAACGATCAAACACATACTGTATAAACTCTTCGTTGAGTGTGGTCCGCCGTATAAAGTCCTGGAAGATATTCCGGATATTGTCGTATGATTGTCTGAGCTGCCTATCGAAATCCTGAAGCTGGAGGCTGACGTCAGTCAGTCGCCGGAATTGACCGATCGCGTCCCGGATCTCCGTCTGCTTGGCGCGGACGCTCGTCGTCGGAAAGTCGGCGTTCAGGAGCACAAAGAACTCGTCTGGATCCAGCGAGCCGATCTCCACCGACGACTTGCCGAGCATCTTGTTGTGAGCAAACACTGCGCGGAGATTGTTGGATGAAGTCGGATTCTGTACGACGTTCTTCACGTCTCGGTTCAGCTTGGCGTACAGATCCTTGAGACTTTGGTCGTTGAGCATGGCGCGCCACATGGCCAGTTGGTGTTCCTCGAACTTCTGCCACAGATAGGCGACGGATTCGCTGCGATCCTTCATTCTGGATATCCGGCCGACCAGCAGATGGACGCTTTCGACGACGACGTTGGAGAGCGCGGATTCGGCGAGATCCGAGAGCCGCTTGTCAGCGTTCCCGACGTACAATTCCCCGTCTTGGCCGAGCTCGACGACGCGCGGATACTGATCCAGACTGACCAGGCCCAGCTGCGAGACGGCGTCGTCGAGGCTGGCGGCCAGCCGGGCCCAGCTCGCGAACATCGTGTCGTTCTGCTTCTTGAAGTGAGCGCTCTGCGACTCGACGATATCCAGGAGCCTGCGTACGGCCTTCTCCCGGAATACCTCGACGTGACTCTGCAGGTCGGTGGCCGTCTGGCGTATCCCGTCCTTGACGGCGTCGTAGGCCGTCCTGTTCAGCCCGCTCGGCGACACGTACAGATCCTTGAGGATGTTCTTCAGCGCCAGGATCTGCTCCATGTAGCGAGCGAGCAGGTCGGAGATGGCCGTGAACTGCGCTCGCAGGACGCCGCTCACCTCGCGCGTCGCCTCGATGGGCAGCAGCGAGGCGTCGTACCGCCTCTCCGGCGTCACGATGTACGATGTGGTCGGCTTCATGTCCAGAAGCGAGTAGTAGACCTTGGTGAAGTTGTCCAATCCCTGGATGGCCAGCTCCATGCCGACGCTGAGCTGCTCGTCCATGCTCAGGTACATCGTTCTCCTCATGGCCACCTCGCTCGGCGCCGCCATGTCCAGTTTCGTGACGACGTTCTCGTAACTAAACAGGATCGCCTGGAATCCTGCGACTAGCGGCTGCAGGAACTGGACATCGACGGTCCTCCACTGCGGCAGGAAGCCGTGCTTAAAGAGCTTCTCGATGCCATTTAAGCCGACGTGGTAATGGAACCACGTCCTTTTATACATCTGTTCCATGAGACCGGCGACGTTCTGCTGCACCTGCTGCAGGTTACGCTTAAGCGTATCCACCTGATACCTACAGCGTAAGGAATATAATTACTGAAATTGTACCTAAAATGTGCTAACATTGTGATTTAACCGAAGATTTTACACTCATAGAAGTTTCTGAGCTTTTGCTGGGATCCGGAATACTAGTAACCACCCCCACCCAGCCATGGTCGTAAGGTGGTTTCCGGAGAACAAGGGACTCGTTTCGTCACTGAGCGACGCAGATTAAGTGTGTAATTGTTGATTATTTATGGACCTTTTAGTGCTACATAGATCAGCCAGTCTCTGGACACGATGAGGCTTCAGCTGACTTGATTTCAGACATAATCCGTCCTGAGAACCCCATTGATGCTGACGGATGTAGAGATTTGTGTGATTGTACGCTACTGAATGGACCGGAGA
>JALWFW010000003.1 GCA_027013865.1 Polyangiaceae bacterium
CACACACACACACGCGCGCGCTGAGATGCGAGTAGTTCCTCCCCCCACCATCGGCGCCAGTAAACATCGCGTTGTTATTATCGCCGGTTTATGACGTACGGGTGACGTGCTGCTGACGCAGGCCTCTCGGTCTGCGCCTGTCAGCCGTCCGTCAGATGACGTGTCGGCGCGCCGTCGACGAGCGGGAGATCGACGGAGCGCGCGGAGTCGACGTCTGGCCGCTGTGTCAGTCGACGTGTCGGTTATGGACGAGGTGTCTCCGAGGTGTCACCTCCAAGTTGACGCGACGCCTCTTCTTGAGGCGGCACGGCGCGGCCGAATCAAGCTAGTTCGCATTCTGACCGAAGGGGGCGCCGACATCGGCGCCAGGAACGCGACCGGCCAGGGGGTGCTGGCGGTCGCCGTGGCATCGGATGACGTCATCGACGGCAAACTCCGACTTCAGATGGTCAGGTACCTGCTGCAGCACGGCGCCGACGTCGACGGCACCGACAAACTCGGTCGGACGCCGCTCATACACGCCTGTCTGTCGGGCGTCGGACGGGACGTCGTACGAGTTCTGGTTGACGCCGGCTCCGACGTGCTTCATCGCGACAAATTCGACCGGAACTCGCTGGAGTACGCCCGCCAGGTGGCCGATCACGCCGTCACGTCGCTGCTGGCGGCCCACTTCGGCGAAACGTTACGCCGGCCGGTGGCGCCCCCTGTCCGGCGAGCGGATATCGCGACGGGAGGGGACGGGTCGGGCGAGCTGGCGACCGACAGCTGCGACGCGCAGCTGAGACGGCAGCTGTTCCGAAAGAAGAAGAGCATCAGCCTGCAGGAGTCGGTGACGAAAGACGACGCGGCAAGCACGTGCAGCGACGAACCGGTGCAGTGGCGAGACCGGAAGTTGCGTCGACGTCACACGACCAACATGTCGGACAGGTGTCGGGAGCTGTTCGACAAACTGGAAAAGACGAAGGACCACTCGGAACAAGCCGAAGTTCTCGGCGACGTCCTGTCGACGCTCATAAAAAGCGAACGCAACCTCTGGCACGCGGATCCGGAACAACAGGACGCGGCCAGAGGGTATCCGGAAGGAGTTCAGGGCGGGCCGCCCCGCGCCTGGCGCGAGACGAGCGCACAGCCCGCAGACGATCCGGAGGCGTCCGGAGCGGCGTCCGATGCGGATATCCAGAGTCACGTTTCGGGATCAGACGCGACGGAACGATCCGGAGCGGTCAGTAACCGGCTTCTGGATCACTTGTCGGTAACTAGGCCAGGTCAACTGCCCGCACTCAACGTCAACCTGGCTAAACCCATACCCGGCATAGTGAAACTGGATACGCCGGCCAACATACAGAATGACCGACCCAGATAACCGGTTACCGACCCAGATAATGCGTTTCTGACCTAGATATCGAGACCTCATTTCTCGGCTTAATCACACATAATGACAACAACAATATGCAGACTGGATATATCACGCTTGTATGTAGTTTTGTCTTTGTTCTGTGGAGAAGCTATATTTTTTGTCGACAAAGGTAAGACGCGGTGATTTTGTGTATGTGTCGCGCGCGTGATTGATTGCTTATTAATAAATATCATAAAAAGATATTACTAATTGCGATATTTATGCTATAGTTTGTGTTTTGTATTGTATGCATGTAAACGGAAACCAAAACCAAACCTAAAATAACATATAATGGTTAACTGGACGGACGGACGGACGGATGCATGAATGAATGAACGAATGAATGAATGAATGAATGAATGAATGAATGAATGAATGAAACAAACAAACAAACAAACAAACAAACAAACAAACAATGAATGAATGAAAGAATTAAAGAAGAAAGAAAAAAAGAAAGATGAATGAAGGAATGGATGGACGATGAAGACAACAACGATATTAATCAGATTGTCGTCGTCGTCGTTGTTGTTGTTGTTG
>JALWFW010000004.1 GCA_027013865.1 Polyangiaceae bacterium
GTTATATGGGTATAGTTAAATATATGATAATAATATAGTTATGCTATTTTCTACACAATTTTACGGATTTTTTGATTATAACCCCTATGGTTTTTTATCCCTTGCTATGTATTTTTGTGTAGTGCTAGTTAAATTTTTCACAAAGGATTGACTAAGAAAAGGGATTATGATAGTGGGATAATATTAAATCTATATAGGAGGCTGATATGGGAAAGGCTAAAGTGTTGTTCTGTAGGGTTACAGAGGCTCAGGAGCCTTTAAGCGCTCCTGAAATCAGGCTTGGCTATGTTAGGAGCCTGATTTATTGTGCTCCCGTTGCCTATTATAATGGGAGCCTAATTAAAGGAGCCTCTGGGTTGTTCTACCACTATCAAAGAGGCATTGAACATCTAGGCTCATCCTCGGATGAGCCTAAAGAGGAGCCTCTACCTTATGCATCTGAGCCTGATAGAGATAAATTGAGAAGGCTCCCGTTGCCTGTGCTCCATAGGATAGTTTCAGATAACATAAGGAGCACAAGGCAGAGGCTCAAGAGGCTTAAGGAGGCTGAGGCTCAGGTAAAGGCTCAGCCTAAGAGCATTATAAAAGAATATCTCCTTCTACAAAGGCTTTATAGTGAAGGCAGGCTCAAGCCTCAATATCGTGAAAGGCTTGACTATCTACATGAACTCCTCCAATGCGTCACTTGGATTGAGCGCTTTGAGCCTCACTTAGAGGCTGAGGCTCAGGCTGAGGCTTTGGGTTAAGATACCCTCAGCCTTTAACCCTCTGAGGCTTTATATGCTCCTCAGAGGGTTTTTTTTGTTCAATACGGGTTAAGATACCCTCTGAGGCTTTAGGCTCTATCTAGGATAATCTCAAGAGGCTTAAGAGGCTTTAGGGTTATCCGGGATTTATTGCCAAAACTCTCCCGATAAATCCTAGATAACCCCAGAGGCTTTATATGCTCCTCAAAGGCTCCTTTGTGTTTCAATGGCACCCTAACCCGTATTGAGCATAAAAAAAGGCTCCTGAGCCTGTGTATATATGCTCAGGAGCCTTTAGAGATAGGGGCCGAGGCTTTAGTCTATATATATCACTTCATAGTGCCTGCCTCTAGTTTCATTATAGCTTTTTCCTAACTTTAACCCCTTGCCTTGTAGTATTTTTTTAAATCTATATCTTAGGCTTTTTGGGAGATTATGCTTTTCCATTAAAGCCGTGACAGGCAAAGCCTTATTAGGATAATCATAAAGAAATTTCTCAGCCTCAAAGGCTATTCTTTCCATTATCTCCTCATAGTTTATTAAATCAAAGGCTATTCTTTCCATTATCTCCTCCTATTTAAATTTTTTTGAGGCAAAAAAAGAGGCTCATCAGCCTAAAGGCTTAAAAGGCTGATGAGCCTCACGGGAGCCTTATTTCTTCTTGGCTTTAGGCTGAGGCTCAGGCTTAGGCTCAGGAGCCTTATAAATGATTATGTCTTTGCCTCTGCCTCTGCCTCCTTCTTCTGGCGCTCCTGTGATAATGTCCAAGTGCCAAGCCTTAAGACCCTCCTTAAACTCCTTTGTTTTGTTTGAGGGTATCCTAAAATACTCTACAGCCTCCTTTACCTCAATACCCTCATCAGCCTGAGCCTCTTTGAGGAGGAGCATTATTTCCTTATAAATCTCCTCAAAGCCTCTTTTCCTAACTACCTTTTTGAGCGTTAACCCCATAAAACCCTCCTTAAAATGTTTTGTGGTGCTATTTTAACTTTACCATAAAAAATAAAGCTAAATGTCAAGGGGTTATTTTATGTTTTATTTTAAAAGATAAATCTCCATAGATAAAGAATATAAGCAGATTTATAAAGAATAGGGTTAAACCATAGTGTTTTAAAAAAAGGTAACAACAGCCTCCTTATTATAGAGGAGGAGCCTTTGAGTATATTAAATCATTAGAATATAATAA
>JALWFW010000005.1 GCA_027013865.1 Polyangiaceae bacterium
TGAAGCATGCAGACCTACAGGAGACTGGTTATAAAGATCTCAGAGTACGGAATTACTTTGGCCAGAAATGTCGACATAAGTCTCTTACTCTATGGCTTACTGTAGTAACAGAGATAGTAGCGTAGAAGTCACGAACTGACATAACCATTGTACACGCCGAGGTAACCCATTAAAGGCGAACGCCGGCTGAGGTAACCCATTACTGTAGAATAGTGACTGGTATAGCCACGAAGACGGGAAACAGGCTAAGGCAGCCCATTAACGGGAATCGGTGATTGAGGTAATTCATTAATGGAGAAAGCTGACTGATATATTCACGAAAACGAGAAACTCACAGCCCATTCTAATGGGATACAGACTGAGGTAAACAATTATCAGAAGTCACTAAGTGAGGTAACCATTCGGACTGAGCCCTGACTGAGGTAACAATTGAGAAAGACCGCAGAAAGAACTGATACTATTTTGTCCAGATATTACTGTGAAGAAGTTTTACTGAGTGTCGTCTTTATAGCACTATGGGCCTCAGGACACAGCAATGCACCGGGGCTTTTATGTGTGCTTAAAATATCAACATTAGCGTGGAGCCCTTATGGCTGTTTGACCCCTACGATTTTGGGCCCCCGGACAAGCGCCCATTGGGCCCATCTGTTTGGACGGCCTGGGTTTTGTATCAAACTTGTTGCTATCCGAAGGCAAAAACAGACCCTTGGTTGTCATTAATACACATATTCATATCAGCACCACAGTGGGATCACTAACTATTTAGGATAACCATGTAACAATACTGAATTAGGTAACCACTTCTTGCCCGTTGATTGATGCTGAGGTGGTTGACTAGGGTATCTATTTTGGGGCCACTATCTGGGATAACCAAACAAGGCGAACTTTAATTTAATTGCAAATTGGGGGACCAGAATACTTGAGACGCCAGAATAAGTTACTTTGGAACCACACTCAACATGGTCTTCATCAATATTATAGTCTTCATCACGCCAGGACCACTGATTGTGGTCTTCATAAGGCCAGGACCACTGACTTTAGTCTTCATCACGCCAGGACCACTGACTTTAGTCTTCATCACGCCAGGACAACTGACTTTAGTATTCATCAGGTCAGGACCACTGAATTTAGTCTTCATCAGGTCAGGACAACTAACTGTACTCTTCAACAGGTCAGGACCACTGACTGTAATCTTCATCAGGTCAGGACCACTTACTTTAGTCTTCATCAGGTCAGGACTACTGACTGTAGTCTTCATCAGGCCAGGACTACTGATCGATATACACACCATGAAGACATAACAATGGCATTGCTACCTAAACAGGTTTTATAACACAGTAGCCGATTGCCGTATTTATGTCATAAAATGGCTTCTTAGTAAATGGCATTATTCCATGTCGCTCACTCTCTTTGCCTCCTATTTGTCTTTCCGTCTGTTAATTTATCCGTCTGTCTTTCTATCCATCGATCTGTCCGTCTGTCTGTTTTATGTCTCCGTTCTCAGATTGTGTTCCAGTAAGCTGTTATCGTTTTCAAGTCATCATTCCGTGTATTGAATAACGTAACAGAACGTGTGTGGCCCGGCTGTGTACTGGGGACAGACGACTAGCGAGTGGTATGCTATAGCTGTCTGTGTACGTGTGTATGTCTGGATGTGTACGTGTACGTGTGTGTCTGTGTGTGTCCCGCGATGTGTCTAATCTCTCGTCGGATCCAGGCATCTGGGCGATAACGCAGTGCGAGTAGATATGTCTCGGTGATAACAACAAACCAGTCGCGAATTTGAAAATACAGCAGTCGGTTCTCGTGAACGATAACCGATAATTGGGATTATTGGAAAAGAAAGAAAGCAAAATAAAAAAAAACGAATGCAAGACAGAAACGCGCAACAAATGGCGTAGGGAACACAGGAGTTCTGTCG
>JALWFW010000006.1 GCA_027013865.1 Polyangiaceae bacterium
ATTTATATAGCGCCCTATACAATCTGTAAGAAGATTGCTCTAAGGCGCTTATGTATATATATATATATATCCGTGTGTGTGTGTGTGTGTGTATTGTGTGTGTGTGCGTTAGGTTATGTGTGTGTGTGTGTGTGTTTGTATGCGCGCTATAAAGGACAACGGACTTAAGAAGACCCAGTGGAGCGAGGACAGATCTTGTAAAAGCTGCCATTACACCTCACTATAGCGCCCCGCCGGGTGGGGGGGTGGCCCGTGGGGGTGTACCTAGGCACCGCCAAGCTTCTAGTCTAGTTTACACTCGACCAGTCAGGCAGGCCAAGGGGCGTGCACACACACACACACACACAGAGCGAGCCAGACGCTCCCACACCCACAAACACACACACACTGACACCTTGGTGTAGTGCTGTATGTGTTCCTTTAACCATATAAACCACTCGTCATTGCTCGGGCGACCATCGTAAAACACAGAACAGACGAGGCGGCGTCCTGCTAACGTCCAGTCGCCATAAAACACGAACCGAACACAACATCGTACAGCGAGCGGCCCGACAGCAAGGCATTGCACTGAACTCGTCGACGCCAGAGCCTGAGAGCATGGTACTCGCAATCCGCGGTGTAGTACCCGCGGGCTCCAGGCTGCGTACAGCGTGCGCGCGGAGCCGGCGACTCTGGTGGGAGCCGGCCGGCTGGCTGCTCCGGGTATCCGGGATGTTTATGGTCGTCTTCCTGGTCGGCGTCGCCGTCTGGTACTTGCGTACGGTCATCCGAGCCAAGGTGAACGTACACGTCGGGAGCGAGGGCCGGGCGCGGGCACCGCTCGGGGCGCAGCCGTTCGACCGGGCGTCGCTCAAGAGACGCGCCCTGTACGAGCTGGACAAACCGACGCCGGACCGCGTCAACAAACCGCCGCCCGTCGAGGACTTCCCACGCGTCATCCACCAGCTGTGGAAGACCGACGCCATTCCGGAGCAGTTCCAGGAGGCCGTGTCGTCCTGCCGTCGGCTAAACCCGAACTGGGAGTACCGCCTCTGGACGGACGCCGCGATCGATAAATTCATCGCCAGTAAGTACCCGATGTTCTACGACCGTTTCGTCTCGTATAAGTACCCGATCCAGCGCGTTGACGTGGCGCGGTACTTCATTCTGCTACACTACGGCGGCGTCACCATCGACATCGACCTCAAGTGCCGCGTCCCACTGGACGACATCCTGCGCGACAAGGCGGGGTACGATTTGGTCGTGCCCGAAACCGACCCGGCCGGGGTGACAGTCGAGTTCATGGCCGCCAAGAGCCGGGGTCAGTTCCTGCGACGGGTCGCCTTCGATTTGAATCAGGCCCCGCCCGACTACATATTCCCGTACATCACCATCATATTCAGCACGGGACCGATGTATTTGACCAACAAACTGGTCGACTACCCGAAATACGACGAGATCTTCGTCATACCACAACAAACCTACCGCGAGAAGTACTTCAGGAACCTGCACGGCGGATCTTGGCACCGGTGGGATTATATCCTGATCAAGATCCTGTACTCGGTGGTTAGTCCGTTCTCTCTGGTGCTGATTACGTGTCTCGTATGTGCCGCGGTTGTCTGCAGACGAAGCCAGAAGACACCTAAACACGTTTCGATTGTCTAATTTCGAGCTCCCGCCAAATCGCCCAATCTAAATAAGTAAGTTATATCAGTTCAGTATTATGTCGTTCGTTCTAGTTTGTCTATTATTTGTTATCCAGTACGATGAATAGCTCTAGTGGGTATGTTCGCTGAACACCAACAACACAGCAGCCAACAGGAAGGAGAACGGAGTTTGTGTAATGTGGAATGTCTGATGTGACATTTTAGTTCATTGCTGAAATTCTAGCTCGACAACATCACTGCCAAATCAATATCATGGGATTGTGATACAGGTCTTG
>JALWFW010000007.1 GCA_027013865.1 Polyangiaceae bacterium
GTCGTATGCTTTGGTCGGTGTCTGCGACAAGTCAGCCTTATTCCGTGTGTTTGTTCGTCGTGTCGAGGCATTCAATCAGCGCCAATCAGCCAGATTCTCTTCCATTGTCTAAACACTGAAGACGTTTGTACAGACAAAGCCTCGCTAAGCCGTCGGTAAACTCCGCGGCGACCGTCCGGCCCGTGCTATCTGTCTGCAAACAGACTTCGGCTCGGGTAATTATATATAATTGTCGCCTCGGCTCGGGCGCCGTCGGTCTGTTGGTCATTCGATTGGTCGACTCGGGTGCGGAGACAGCAGCTAATGTCTTTCTCGCGTGATGCAGCGCACTCGAATTCCATCTGACAGCAGCGCGCAAACAATTGGAATTATCTGGCGTTCGTGCTTTCCGCCGTTGGCTTCGACCAATTGAGCCATTAAAATAACTTCATAAGACACGACCGACAGACAGAGAGAGAGACTGAGAGACAGATAGATAGAGAGAGAGAGACTGAGAGACAGATAGATAGAGAGAGAGAGAGAGGGACCAGTTCGGGTTATATAGCAGGAGTCTTTGTAAATACGAAGCGGTTAAGAATTCGAAGAAATCTCTCTCCAGTTTTATAACTTGGCAGCACATTCTTGCCGTGGATGAGTCATAGACGTATTTTTCGACGAAGTTACTCTTGTGCTGAGATTACCGAGGAACATTTGAGGTAAGACTTTTTTTCTATTTTGTTACACAAAACCCGTCACCAGTCGTCAGCGAGTCGGTGCCAAATTCTACAAACGATATCCAGCCGATTCCAGGTGTACCGACCGCATTTTCAATATCTATTTCTGTTAATAGATTTCAGGAAAATGGTTGTTTTTTGGTCGGTAAATAGGCTCGTTGGCGTGGCTGTTCGATATGTGCAGATGATTAGCTTTGTGGGGGGGAGGCGGTGTGGGAGGGCAAATATTAGGTTGGCAGCATCGCTGACGCCATGTAAACATGGTCGACACGTGATACCGGAGTAATCATTCAGAATGGCGTGTCGATGCCAATCATTGGCTAAAACGTGTCAGTAACGATGGACGTTATTGGTCAAATATCGTCCGGACGCCGGGCGGACTAAACATCACAGTTATGTAGCCTTCGGACTGGTGTAAATACTGGGTCGGGTCAGCCGAGGTTGACAGCTAGTATTTAGGGGGCGGTCTAACAAAATGGCGTTTTCCCATCTTTCGAAGCGAATAACCACGGTTGAGGGCGCTGATTTGGGTAGACGGTTGTATCGGGTTTCTTCTCGCTTCTGGGTACGTGTAACCAAGACCCAGCACTCGCCGGTACACAGCGAGGCAGGGGCGAAACTACTTGATTAAAAACAAATCACCGGGGAGAATGTAATTTCATACCGAAATGCAGTTGGCGTGAAACATCTCTCTGTCTCTCGGTTTGTGCATGTGAAAGACGAACGGTAAAGCATGTGTTTGATAGATTCTTAGCTAAGTAAAGGGACCCGTATGACACTGAGAGAATAATTTCGGTTTTCTCTGTGTGTGTGTGTCTGTCTGTCTGTCTGTCTGTCTGTCTGATCAGATAAAACAGGGTTTTCTCGGTTCGGAAGACCCTCAGGTCAAAATTTCCAGATTCCAACCAAATGTCTTCGAAGCAGAACAGCAAAATGTGGTTTTCACAGTTCCAAGAGCGTATTACGCTAGTTTTTCGGATCAAAGACGTAATCAAAAATAGCGATCAGTAAACAAAGACGATCTAATTGCACGACGCGTTACAGTCCTGAGCTCCGCGTGTGTTTATTTTACCAAACAAACGTATATCTCAAGCGACATATTTTAAGCCAATTAACACTAATAATGTCCGAGAAATATGGCAAATGCGCCGACCAGCACCACGTCGTGGACTGTTCAGGAGCCTTTAATTATACGACAATGGTC
>JALWFW010000008.1:0-16915 GCA_027013865.1 Polyangiaceae bacterium
GGTGTGCGGAGACGTGGGGTACGGCAAGACCGAAGTCGCCCTGCGCGCCGCATTCCTCACGGTTTTGGGGGGCAAACAGGTGGCAGTCCTGGCCCCAACCACCCTTTTGGTGGAACAGCACTTCAGGACCTTCTCCGAAAGGCTGGCCCCCTTCCCTGTCAAAGTGGCCTCCCTGTCCAGGTTCACTGGCTTCCACAGAAGGAAGAAAATCCTGGAAGAACTGGCCGACGGCAAGATAGACATACTGGTCGGAACCCACGCCGTTCTCTCGCCTGACGTACACTTCAGGGATCTGGGCCTCCTGGTGGTGGACGAAGAACAGAAATTCGGCGTATCCCAAAAGGAAAAGTTGAAGATGCTCCGTCAGGACGTGGACGTACTCACACTGACGGCCACACCGATACCCCGGACGCTTCAGATGTCCATGGTGGGTCTACGAGACATATCGGTGATAACCACGCCTCCCGAAGAACGCCAGGACGTTCGTACATACGTGGCTCCGCTGCGCGAGGAACTCATACGTGAGGCCATACGGAGGGAGATGTCCCGAGGTGGTCAGGTATTCGCCGTGTGTCCCCGCATAACCGGCACGTCAGGAGCAAGCCGAACCCTGGAGGACTGGACCCGCCTGCTGGAGGAACTCGTACCCGAAGCCCGTATGGCTGTGCTACACGGACGTATGGACAACCGGACCATGGAACGTACCATGCTCGAATTCCTGGAGGGTGCCCACGACGTGCTCATATCCACCAACATAGTCGAATCCGGCCTAGACATCCCCAGGGCCAATACCCTTTTGGTGTTCGACGCCCACATGTTCGGACTTGCCCAACTGTACCAGCTCCGCGGCAGGGTGGGACGCAGCAGGGTCAGGGCCTATGCCTACTTCTTCATCCCCTCTTTCGAGTCCATCACCCCCAAGGCACGCCGGAGGCTCCAGGCCCTTCAGCACCACTCAGGACTGGGAGCGGGCTTCAACCTGGCCGTGGAAGATCTGGAAATCCGCGGTGCTGGAGAGGTTCTAGGCACACGGCAGTCTGGATACACCGCCACTGTGGGGTTCGACACCTTCCTAGAGATAGTCCGGGACACCGTGCGAAAACTCCAGGATCTTCCGCCTCCTGCGGATCGGGATCCTGAACTGGACGTCAACCTGCCGGCCTTCCTGCCGGACGACTACGTCGAGGATCCTGCAGAGCGACTCGTGCTGTACGCCAGACTCTCCCAGGCAGACGAGGAAGGACTCGAATCCCTGTCCCAGATGATGGAAGACCGCTTCGGGCCACTGCCTTCTCAGGCTCGTCTTCTCGTGGATCTCATGGGAATAAAGTCCATTTTGCGCAGGTTTGGTATCCGGGGCATGGGCCTTGGCGCGTCAAGGGTCGTATTCCACGTGGACGAGAGCTCCCTGCTGGATCCCCAGTGCATGATCGCTCTTCTCCAGGAGGAGAAATCCATCAGACTGGACTCTCCCACCCGACTGGTGGCCCGACTTACTCCCTCAGACGACCCCAGCGAACGCCTGAGGAGGGTCAAAGACGTCTTGCACACCCTGTCCCGGTGTGTTAAATGATGGCGTTTCATGATTCCTGCAACATCACAGAATGCCGGCAGACGCGGAGATGATTCTCGCGCTCGGGCACTTGATTCATGGAGGTGAGGTAATGAGAGAAACCTTACTGGTATCGATGACCGCATTGGTGCTGGTGGTATCGGGCTGTTCCCAGAAGAACCACGGCGCAGTCCATTACGCTGCACCAGCCAACAAGACAGAAAAGGACAAACTGACGGCAGGCAAGGCTTATGTGGCCAAAGACGGCAGGACCTACAACCCCGTACCCAAGGGAGCCAGGGGTCCGGCACCGGCCGAAGGCAACAAGGCCCTTTACGATGCCCGCAAACCGTACATGGCCAAGAACGGGAAGTTCTATTACTTCGTGGAGGATGCCCACAGGGAGATGGGTATCGTCACAAAGACAGCCAAGTCTGACAGCAAACCCAAGCCCAGCAGCAAGAAAGTCCTGCCTCCCACCCCCGAAGAGCGCAAACAGGTGGTGGCCGAGATACTTGGTCACAAGGTCACGGTAGGCGATCTCTACGACAAAATCATGAGACGCCCTCCAGGCTGGCGCAGGGCCTACACCAGCAAGAAGGCCAAGAAACGCTTCCTGGAGCAGACCTTCGTAAGGGAATACGTCCTTTATGAAGAAGCGAAGAAATCCCATCTCGAAAACGATCCCAGAGTCAAGAACGAAGTTCGCAGGCGTATGGTGGACGTGCTCCGTCAGGAAAAACTCAAGGAGCTACGCAATTCCATCAAGGTCTCCGAAGAGGAGATGAAAAAGTACTACGACGACAACAAGATCATGTTCGTGCAGCCCGAGACCATCATCGCTGCCCACATCGTGGTGAAATCCAAGAGCGTGGCTGAAAAGATCCTCGCCGAACTGAAGAAGGTCAAGGGTGAACCCCCCAGTGTCCAGGCCGATACATGGCGTAAAATGGTACGCAAATACTCCATCGACAAGGAAACGGTGAAGAGGGGCGGTCTTCTGGGTGACTCCAGGATGCGCGGAGTCGCAAAAGACGATGCCCGCTACCCCAAGGAGCTGGTGGCGGCCATCTGGGCCATCGAAAAGAGCGGTGAGATTGGCGGACCCGTAAAATCCAAGATTGGATGGCACGTGGTGAAACGCTACGCAAGACGTAAACCCCTCAACATCCCATACGACAAGGCAAAGGGACGTATCAGAAGGCTCGTCATGCGCGATAGGCTCAATAAGGCCTACCGTCAGTGGCTCGATTCCCTCAAGAAGAAGTACGGTGTGAAGATGCACCCTGAAAACTTCGACAAGGTTGAGATCAAAGTCGATAAACCAAAGAAGAGATGAGGAGGCTAAAAATGCGTAACTATATGAAATCATTTGCTTTTTTGGGAACTCTAGTAGTTTCTTTCCTCCTCGTTGGCACACTGTCCTCCTATGCAGTGAAGGCAGCCGGCGAAAAGAAGGCCGACGTACCCAAAGAAAAGCTCCTTCCCGTGATCGAGGTCGGAGGCAAGTCCATCACGGTAAAGGACGTGGAGGACAAGATAAATTCCCAAAATCCCTTCCTGCGCAAACGTTACACCAATCCCGACGAGAAGAAGAAGTTCATCGAGGGCATGGCTGATTTCGAGGTTCTTGCCATGGAGGCAAAGGCCCTGGGTTACGAGAAAAACCCAAAAGTACAGCAGGCCATGCGCAATGCCATGGTACAGCGTCAGATGGAGGTGATCCTTCAGCAGCGCGCATCTAAGGAGTCCATCACACGCAAGGAAATCGAGGACTACTACAACAAACACATCATGGAGTTCAAACGTCCAGAGCGGCGCCGTGTGGCCGTCATAGTGCTGTCCGACGAGAAAAAGGCCAAAGAAGTGCTCAAAGAGGCCTCTCAGTTCAAGAACAACCTGCGCAAGTTCCAGGAACTGGTGCGGAAGTACTCCATAGATGACCGGACCAAGAAACGCGGCGGCCTGATGGTGTACTTCCCCAAGGATGCCAAGAACATACAGAAAGCCATCGTGGATGCTGCATTCTCTCTGAAGAATACTGGCGATCTGACGGGGCCAGTGAAGATACGTCTCGACGACAAGGGACACATCGCCATGCCCGGCAAGGGCACCAAAGATGCCTGGGTCATAATTCGGTTGTCTGGCATCTCTCCCAAGATAGACCAGAGCATCGATGACGCCGAACCACGTATCCGCGAGCGCCTGTGGCGCAAGAAGCAAAGCGAGGTGGCCCGTTCCTACATCAAGGAGCTCATGGACAAATACAAGGATCAAATCAAGATCCACGAGGACAAACTGGATCTCGTACGAGTGGATACGTCCTATCCACGCAATCCCTTTGGTCAGCGCTTCCACAATCCATCGAGGAGGCGCGGTAGACACGGCATAAAGGTCATTCCTCCCATGAAGGCCAGGCCTCAGCACAAACCCGCTGCAAAACCCGCCCCAAAACCTGCCCCAATGCCTGCTCCCATGAAGTAGTTTAGCCATTCCATTTCCCCATCCCCTCCGTTTTATCGAGTGTTCGACACCTGAAAATGCTCCCTAGCGCTTTTTGTGTGGTACTTTCCACTATGAAGCCATATAATATGGCCCCTGAAATCAGGAAGGCATCATGATTCACCTGCTTGTACTGACATTCCTCACTCAACCCGTCTACCACGACGAGGTCGTTGCAGTGGTGGGCTCCAAGGCCATTTTTCTAAGTAACGTGAAACAGGGGATGACCGAAGCACTGGGAAGCCGTCTGCCGGTTCTGTGCCGTACCAGCACCAGTATGCATTCCATGAGTACCCTGCAGATGAGCTGGATAGAAACCCTCCAGATGCTCATGCAGCAAGCAGCACTTGAGCAGGCTGCCTCCGGAAGAAGCGTCTCCGTCTCCAGTGACGAGGTGGATGCATCCCTGAAACGTCTTGCACACCAGCACAAAAAAACCGTCCGACGGTTCCTTGCAGACATGGCTGCCAGCGGTTTCAGCGAGTCCAGGCTCAGGCGCATACTCAGACTCCAGCTCCTGCAGCGAAAACTGTTTTCCTACAGGACTTCCTCACTGCTCATGGGACGCAGCCAAGTAGCATCCTACGGTTCATGGCGTCTCCAAAAACAGGGTGCCGTGGCAAGTGCGAAGGTGCGTATGAAAGTCACAGGTTACGGGACGGCACCAGAGGGTCCCGTCACCAAAACGGTTCTCCCCTACAGCGTGCCCCCTAGGGTGTGGGATGCAATCCGCCAGGCCAATCCGGGCGATCACATCAGTGTTAAGACAGACATTGCACTTTACGAGGTCGATATCCTTGAATATCACCCTGCCCCTCACAAAGACATCTCCCCCCTGGTACTCCAGGAAAATCTCATGAACAAAAGGTTCATGGAACTGACCTCCAAATGGACGAAAGAGCTGCAAAAAAAATATCCGGTTCAGGTGTTCCGTCAGGCTCCCCCCATCCCCTACCTGTGCCAGGGCCGCTGATCCAGGACCTCTGACGGTGGATACCAGAAATCACATCCATGATATCCATGCCTCCGTGCAGTCCCTTGCCTGCCGTTCATGCGTGATTATAACGATATCAGAATTAGACAGACCTAAACAATGCTTCACCAGGCAATGGAGGCCATGATGTTCCACGCAACAGTCCATGAACTGCTCCATGCAACCCAGATAACGGTATTCGTGGCCGTCATGATGGTGGTGATAGAATTCTTGAACATCCTGTCTAGCGGCCGCTGGATAGCAGCTCTGCGGGATCGTTACTGGCTGCAACTTGTCGTGGCGACTTTTCTGGGAGCTACTCCAGGCTGTCTGGGAGCCTTTGCCGTGGTGGCCATGTATAGCCACAAGGTCGTATCACTGGGAGCAGTGGTGGCGGCTATGATAGCCACTAGCGGAGACGAGTCTTTCGTCATGTTAGCCATGATACCTAAGGACTTCGTGATTCTCACCGGACTGCTCTCGGTCATAGCTATACTTGCAGGGTGGCTCACCGACATGGTGATTGGCCGCCGCTGGAAAGACACCGACAAATGCGACGAAGGGTTTGCGATCCACGAAGCCCCGGAGTGCTACATATGCTCCTGGCAGCAGATAAGGAGTCAGTGGCGTCACCCCATCCCGGCCCGCGGACTTCTCACCGCGTTCATGGTCGTCTACCTACTTGCCCTGGCATCCGGATACATCGGTCACGGCTGGAACTGGACCTCCATTACCATGGCAGGTGTCATCCTGGTGGCACTGGGCATCGTCGTATCCGTGAACGATCACTTCCTCGAGAGCCATCTGTGGGAACACGTCATCCTGAAGCACGTGCCGCGTATCTTCCTTTTTACTGCCGGGTCCCTCATCCTGCTGCTGTATGTGAGACACATAAACCTGACGCCGTGGATAAAGGCCAATCCGGAAATCCTTCTCGGAACCGCAGGTGCCATCGGCATAATCCCCGAATCGGGCCCCCATCTCATATTCGTCAACATGTACGCAGAAAAACTGATTCCCTTCTCCATCCTGCTCACGTCCTCCATCGTGCAGGACGGTCACGGCATGCTTCCTCTCATGGCCCAGTCTTGGCGTGATTTCCTGCTTGTCAAGGGAATCAACCTCGCGGCGGGTCTGGCCATAGGATACGTGCTCTTGATGCTGGGTCACTGAGGCCCGTTGGTGTTACCGGCGTCACCAACAGACCCATCCTTGTCCGGGGCCTGGCTCTCGACATCGTCATTTTCGCGTCCTTCCCCGGAATGCCCGTCTTGCTGGTGCGAGTCCTGAGATCCATCTGCATCCGTGCCTGCCAGTACCGGCATACGGGCACCTTCATCCTGCATACCAGAAGCATTGTCCTGCTGACGGGAGGGTAAGTACAGGAACATGAACACCCCTGTGGCGAACATGGGAATCATGGCCCACTGAGCCGGTGTCAGCCCCCAGTAACGGGCATCGAGCACCCGGAGATAATCGAACAGAAAACGGGTGGGGGCATACATCACGAATACCAGAGCCACCGTAAATCCCTTGAACCGCTGACCTTTCCTGTTGGTGACATACAGTGCAGCCAACATCACCAGGGTAAAGAAAAACTCGTACAATCCGAGATCATGGCGTCCCGGAAGATCCCCGCCCGGGTAAATCATCCTGTCGTAATCATCCATGGGCCACCTCACCGAAAACCAGAAATCCGTGAAGTTCCCCGGATGATCATGGGCGAATGAGCATCCCAGGCGACCGAAGACCCAACCATGGAGTCCACCCCACAGAATGTTGTCGAGGTAGGCCAGAAAATCGAGGTGGTTCTTGCGGGTGTACCACCACACCACCACCAGGAGACCAATGAGCCCCCCAGTGGAAGCAATACCATCCCAAAAACGCAACAGTATCAATGGATCCGACAAAACCCGCTGAGGGAAGTACAACAACACGGAATAAAGATGGGCTCCCACGAAGAGTCCCACGATACCGTACTGGATCAACTGCCCCATGTGATACTCACTGAGCCCTACCTGACGAGCTCTGCGGAGCATGATCCATGTTCCGAACAGGATGCCGATACCCACCATCAGACCGAACATATGAATGGTGAAAGGACCGAATCTCCAGGGACCAGCATGAAGATACGGCAGTACGGGAGCCATGGCCAGATAATGCATGTCAACCTCCATATGTGTTGGAGCAGACCGCCGATCCGCTCCCTGCAGGCGCCTGATATATCCCCTGCGAGGAGGACATGCAAGCTGAGGTCAGCAATACACCGATCTGCCCAGCAGGAACTGAGTCACGTAATTGCACACTGACTGTCTTTGTGGTATTTTCACCCGTGAAGGAGACGGAGTCATGATTAAAAACCTTATCCGTTTGTCTGCAGTACTGTCCATATTGCTTGCCCTTGCTGCCGGTGGGTGTGCATCATCCAACAGTGACAGCTCCGGCAGCAGCAACAACACCAACAATACAACCAACAACAGCACGACGAATAACAATACCGGGGGCGCATGCACGTCTTACTGTCCTTCGGACAAAGTCTGTGTCGGCAAGAGCGATGACCATGCCACCTGTGCAGATCCCTGCAACGGTATCTCGTGTCCCTCCGGCAAGACATGTTGTAACGGCGGATGTGTGGATCTCTTCAATGATTCCAACAACTGTGGGGCATGTCTGGCTTTTTGTGACGGCACCTGCTCTGAAGGCAAATGTATCGATGCCTGCGGTGGAGCCTGCTCCGCAGACCAGGCATGCTGCAATGGCATGTGCGCAAACATCAAAAGCGACATGAACAACTGTGGGGCATGCAATCACCAGTGTGCGTCGGATCAGGCCAATGCCTGCGTCAACGGGGCATGCATGTGTGGAACCAAGGCTGCCTGCTCAGGTTCCAAGGTCTGCTGTGGTAACGGCTGTAAGGACGTCAACAGCGATCCCTTCAACTGCGGTGCCTGCGGCAAGGAATGCGGCCAGGGTGAGCAGTGCATAAACGGACAGTGCATGTGCGGCTCCGAGACATGCTCTGCCGGACAGATTTGCTGCGGCAACTACTGCGCAGACATCAAGAACGATGCCCATAACTGTGGTGAGTGCGGTCACGACTGTTCGGTGGATGGTGGCTCTTCTTCTCAGTGCCTGCAAGGTGAGTGCACCTGTGGTTCATCCTCCGAGGTGTGCGGCGGAGAGATCACCTCTTCCGACAGTGCCGAATGCGCCCAGTATACAGGAGATGCGTTCCAGCAGGGTACGGGCAAATGCCTTGAGGAGTGCTGCCACACAAACAGTGACTACTGTGCCATTACCAAGGCTCAGCCCATGGATGTCGGTATTGGTTTTCCCCTTGCTCCGGCTCAGGCTGATACCAACAACTGTGGCTCGTGCGGCACCCAGTGTGGCTCTGGAGAAACCTGCTGCTGCTACTATGCCATGGGCGCAGGTAGCTCCCTCAACGACGTGGTATGTGACTGCTGCGGAGCCAATCAGGATTGCACCATCACTGGATGCCAGGACAAAGACGACAACAACTAAAAATAAGTCGTACTCTCCTTCTCACCATTCCCCTCCCCATTCTTCCACATACCTTTCATCAATTGTTGTCAAAGTATATGACGTAGCGCTTCATGCATGCCGTTGTGTCCACTTTTTGACACATAGGTCAATCTGTTCTACAAGCAGATATTGCATCCATTGCCATATACATGCATAACATGGTCTGTCGTGGCAGGATGCCATCTCAGGCACGCGGTCATGACACCATGAGGTACTATCATGAACCAGGGAAGCTCCATAAAAATTCTCGATTATATACGTGAACTCATGAACCTCAGGGGCATGCCCTCTTATGTGCTGTTCAACCCCGGTCCGGCCGTTACCAGCGCTAGAGTCAAGGCCGCCCTCATGAAGCCTGATTTGTCTCACAGGGATCCAGACTTCTTTGCACTTCTGGCTCAGGTACGCGAAAAACTGCGCCAGGTGTTTCGGGCCGGTCCATCCCATGAGATCGCCATACTCACTGGAAGCGGCACCGCAGCCATCGAGGCAGCCATAACCAGCATCATACCCCAGGGGGCCAAAGCCCTGGTGCTCGTCAACGGGGCCTTTGGGGAACGCTATGTTCAGGTACTCGAGACACACTCCATGCCCCATGAAGTGTACAACGTGGGCTGGGCCGGGCAGTTCGACCTGTCACACGTAGAACGTATCCTGGACAGCGATCCGGACATCGAAGCCGTGGTGATGGCTCATCACGAGACCAGTGTGGGACTTTTGAACCCCGTGCGCGAAATCGGAGAGATTGCCCGCCGTCACGGAGCCATACTCATGGTGGACGCCATCGCATCCCTTGGTGCCGAACCTCTTTACATGGAGCGCGATCATATAGACGTGTGCCTGGCCTCCTCCAACAAGGCACTGCACTCCGTTCCCGGTCTCTCAGCAGTGGCACTGAGCCCGCGCGCTGTGACGATGATGGAGCGCACTCGAGTCCGTACTTTCTACCTGGATCTGCGTAAGTACCTGAAATACATGGAAAAAGATCAGACTCCCTTTACGCCGGCAGTCACTGCTCTTTACGCCCTGGATGCGGCTCTGGATGAACTCCTGGAAGAGGGGCTCGAAACACGCTGGGCCACTTACCGCCAGCGTGCCCAACTCATCCGCAGCGAACTTCGACGCATGGGCCTCGAATCACTCACTGAAACCGGCCGCGAGTCGAATACCCTGACCATGGTCAAGCTCCCTGATTACATCACCTTCGACGAGTTGTATGCACGTATGAAGTCATATGGCTATATCATATACGGAGCCAAGGGGCAGTTCGAAGGTAAGTATTTCCAGATTGCCAACATGGGCCTTCTTCCTGAAAAAACCATCCGCTCCTTCCTCGATACCCTGGCTTTCGTGCTACTCAGTACTCAGCGTTCAGCTACTGGTACCATGGATGAAAAACGCTACATGTTTGCCATAAAACGGGGACACTGATGGTGGCCTTCGTACTGGCTACTCTTCTGTTTTCCCAGATTCACCAAAATTATATCGAGATACCGGCACTGGGTATAAAGCTTCTTCCTCCAAGGGGCTGGACACAGGGTGTACATCACTCCTTCGGAGAGCTGCGGGGAGTATTCCTATCTCCCCAGGGTGCACGTATGGCAGTAGTGGCCGGACGCAAAGGCGAGGTGAAACGTCAGGCCTCCTGGCTGGCTTCCTTGAAACGCAAATTCCGAAAAATGGAGTGCAGCCATGGCTCCATGACATCATCCAGCGGCAGTGACTACATGTTCGTGGTATGCCGCAGAAAAGACCGGCTCGTGACGCTGGCCACCCGCATCATACACGGCACCCCGGTACTCGTATCCTTCAGGTGTGAAGGTGACAGCGGGTTATCTCTGTGCAAGGAGCCTTTCAGGCAGTATCAGGATTTTGCGTCACGACTCTTGGGTCTGTCCCTGACCTCTGGAAAAGCTCCTGCCTCGCATCCGAAAGCGCCCTGATAGTGTATCTGGTCCCTTCGAATGGCCATGCAGGACCAGCTCCCTCGACCCACACCACACCGCGCCTATCTTCTTCTACACATATCAGCAGCTCTCTCAAGATACCTGGCACACTGCGGTAAAGGTTCTTGACCGCCACTCGGCCGGAGCCCTTTCTACTGATTTTCTCTGATGGTCTAACTCGGCGCACTGTTACCGGCCAGGACGCGATGTGCACCTCTCCACTGTCGCAGGGCTCGAAGAGCATCGTTCCCCAGGGAGTCTCGAAGGGCACACCGGGCCCAGGTACAGACACCGAAAAACCGGGAACTCTCCATGGGGGCCCCAAGAACAGGTGCTCTGGCCAGATACGTGCATACACTCCACCTGGAAGATTCATGGAACCAGGACCATGTATCCCTAGAACACGGCTCACATGACTACGTGAGAGCTCCCCACCTGATGACAGTTCCTTCCACAGCCGTATCACCACCAGATGACGTGCTCCAGGAGGCACAGACTCCAGAAACTTACGGGACACGAGCAAACCGCCGGCAAAGTGAATCACCTCTTCTTCGAGCAGGGAGCCAAGCAGATTCATTAGCGCATCATGCTCTTCAGCCACGTTACGGGCCATGCGGTATATGGCTTCGGACAGCCTGGGATTATCCCGTTCGAGAAGTGGCATTACCTCATTGCGGATTCTGTTCCTGAAGTAATCCACGCCTAAGTTACTGGGATCATCTATCCATGAAAAACCTTTTGATTTCAAATAGTTACGAAGAAACCTGCGTTCCAGAGCCAGCAATGGACGCACATAGGGATGACGGTAGGGACGTATTCCCGAAAGTCCACGAGGCCCCGTGCCCCTCACCATACGCATGATGACAGTCTCGGCCTGATCCTCTATCGTATGCCCCGTGGCAATGAGTCCCAGGCCCCTGTTTGCAACAATTCCCTCCAAAAACGCCTGCCTGGCGTTACGGGCCTGCTCTTCTGATGCCCCATGCCCCAGAAAAAGGTGTGTCCCGTGAAAGGGAAGACCCAAGTCCCGTGCCCAGTTCTCCACGACTTCCATCTCGTGCGCAGACTCAGGACGTATGCCGTGATCCACAGAGGCCACCTCCAGCCTCGAATCCGGTGCAAACTCCTGCACCCACCTGTGTAACAACAACAAAAGTGCTGCACTGTCACCACCGCCTGACACTGCCAGCAGTATTCCTCTGGCAAGAATCTGAGGAGGGACCAGTCCTAACACATCCGAAATCTCCCTGAATGCCCTTTTCTCGGTATTCGTCATCATGGCAGCAGACAGGAACTAGCGCCACTCGATGTCGCGCTTCTTGGCTTCCTTGAAAAGCTTCTTTTCAGCCTTCCTCTGGAGCTGCCGCACTCTTTCGCGTGTGATCCCCAGTTTCTCTCCCACTTCCTTGAGGGTATGTGGCTCGTATCCGTCAAGACCGTAACGCATCTTTATTATTTCCTGCTGACGCAGAGGCAGTACTTCCAAAAGCTCCCTTATTACTGACCTGAGTTCTTGACGGCTGACATTATTCTCTGGATCATTCTCTTCATCACCCGAGATTATCTTGTGCAGATCGTCTCCGTCCTCATCGTCCCCAAGGGGCTGATCCATGGGGATGACGTTGTTGAAGGACAGAAGCAGTTTGTTCATCTCGGACATGGATATTCCCATGGCCTCGGCTATCTCGGCTCTCGAAGGCTTCTTGCCCGTACGGAATTCCAGCTCTTCCTTTATACGGTTGTAGCGCTGCCGCAGATTACGGTAGTGAACTGGCTGCTTCACCAGTTTACCGTGCTGGGACAGTGCCCTCGTTATGGCATGGCGTATCCACCACGTGGCATAGGTACTGAGCCGTGTATCCTTGCTCAGATCGTAACGCTCTATGGCTCTTAAAAGCCCCAAAATCCCCTCACCTATCAAATCTTCATGGGGTATGGGCGTATCGCGGTAATGCTTGGCGATATAAGCGACAAGGGCCTGGTTGCTCAAAAGCAGCTTGTCACGGGCATTGACCACATTCTTGTAGGCACTAAAGAAGCGCTCGGCAATCTCCCTGGCCTGCTCAGGAGTCGCCCCAAAACGTTCCAGAGCATAATTTCTGCTGAGATCAGGACGGGCAGCCTCCCGCAGGTGATCTCCCACCAGATCGAAGAAATAAAACCTGAACTTATACGGGAACTCAGCTAGAACACCCCGGCGCCTGTTCATGAGCCGGTCGAATCTGCGGCGTACGTTCTGGCGTTTGCGTTTGTCCATCTGAGGCAGACGTCCAATCAGGATGCTGACTTCTTCCAGACGTTTCCAGGTAGCCTGAAGCCCGTCGAGCAGGGTTTCCAGCCGGGAGAGGGCAGTGGACTCATCGCTCTCCCCCTTAAGCCCGGAACGTGGATCTTCCATGAAGTCCCAGACCCTGTGGATACGCTGAAATCTCACGTCACGTATTACGTCCAGCACCGCCATTTCAAGGGCCTTGGACTCCAGGGCCACGAGAAGGGATTTCTCCCGCCATTCCTGAATGGCACCTGTATACATCCTTTCCTCGTCAGGGGTCAGAACTCCTCCTTGCCTCGGAACGACAAGATATATGACCAGCTCCTCTGCCTGAAGGACCGGACCCTCAGGCCCTTCCACGGTGACTTCCTGCTCAGTCAGGGCACTGAAGATCCTTTCGACATCCCGCTGGGTCCACTGGGGACATGCAGCAAGAAGCTCCTCCACCTCCACTACTCCCTTCTCACGTATGGATTCAGACAGTCTTTCCAGTACAGCGTGGATTTTGCATCCGCTCTCACCCATGACAAGGCCCCCGTAAAAGGAATTCAAGTATATCCATCAGCCCTTAATATGCAATGTGTCTGTTGTTGTGAATGGAGGAAGAATACAGGGAAATCAGATACAGGAATTACTGCATCTGGCAATCGGGATCGTCTGCATCGATGAGGCAGTCACCATCATCGTCGATGCCGTCGTTGCACAACTGCTCGTAAGGAGCATAACCGGAGCAAGACACGGAATAACTGGTACGAGGCGGAGCATCCTGCTGGCGTACGATATTGATCTCGGCACCACGGGAAGGATAATGCTGCACAGTGATATACTTCATGCAGTCGCCGTTCTGATTGACCTCGAGACACAGCTGCTCACTACGGTCACAGTAATCAGAGTACTTGACATACCAGCACACATCCACAGGAAGTGAAGGATCTATCTTGCTTCCGTTCAGGCTGCTTATGTCCACACCATTGACATCACCGCAGTAGGGTATGTTGCTCTGCTGGACGACAGTGCCTTCCTCATCCTTGATACGCTCGATGACGTTGCACTGAGGCTGACACTCGCTGGTGAGAGCGCCCTGGGCTTCGGGTGTGGAGCAAGATGAGGTGTCGAGTACGTGATTGGGATCGGGGCATCCCTGAATAGGCAGGGATACGCAGGGGTCGAGAAGGGTTTTGAGCTTGTTGCCGAGACCCTCGAGGGCCGGGGAGTAATCGGCCGCACACACGCTGGTGAATGCCCAGTTCATATCCTCTTCCTCATTGAAGGACTCTATGAAGGTCTTCAGACGTACTGCCGGGTCTGCACCCCTGTCGGCTCCGGGAGCCTTGCACACTTCCCGGACAGCCGGGAACTGATGATCATCACGAGTCTGATGGATACCACCATTGAAGGGACCAGCGATGGCAGAGACAATGAGCATGTCGGGATCCTTGGCCTGCCTGAGGAATTTCTCGTAGTACGCGACAGCCTGGATGTACAGATGATTGGTGTCGGTCTCCTCGATGGGGCGGCAGTTGTGGTAGTCCTTCTCTGGAGTGGTACGATCCCATGGCTCGTCACATTTGACGCCGAACTCGTAGCACCTGTACGAGGTAAGGGGACCGAACTGGGAATCTATCTGATCCCTCGGATTGTCGTTAAAGACTTCGGGATCTGCTGCAGAGCAGTCGTCCTCGTCAGATATGAAGAAAATGGATAAATAAGCATTGTTGCGGAGGAACCCGTGATTCTGGTGGGCAGGTTCGGCGGCATGCTGGA
Source organism: Polyangiaceae bacterium (assembly GCA_027013865.1). Lineage (GTDB taxonomy): Bacteria > Myxococcota_A > Polyangia > HGW-17 > JALWFW01 > JALWFW01. The sequence goes on from JALWFW010000008.1 coordinate 14,556, forward strand.
TACTGCGCTTCATGGCCTCCAGAGGCTGCTCGAAACCGCATCCAGTGATACCCACTGACGTGGCAACGCAGTTGAATGCATCAGAGAGTTTCTGATTTCCGTAGTTACGACACCTTGGACAGCCAAACTCGTCCTCTACCATCTGCAGGCCATCAGGCTCCTGCATACCGAGAGCCGACTGGGCACAGTTGGAATTGGAGCAGTTATGTGAAGAGCACTGACCCGTCTGGGGATCGCGCTCAACGTTACAGCCCTTTGGCTCCACATCCACGAGGTAGGCACCGTTTATGCCGCCACATCCGCCGGTGAGGAGATTGCCGTCATCACCTTTGCCCTCCTCGCAGTACTGAATACCTGTATAGGGGAAGGTACCCACGTCGGTGGTGGTGACGCCGATGTGCACGTTGGGAAGACCACCTGCCATGTGCTGGAGCACCTGCATGAGGATAGGGAAGTTATTTCCGAGGTTGGTCTGCTCGTCGGCCATGGAGTTCGAGTTGTCTATGACGAACAGCATATCTACGTCACGTTCGGAACTCGCAGGCACCACCTTGTAGTGAATTCTCTCAGGAGTGGGTTGGGCCACCTTCATTGGACGCTGTATGCATGCCCATGCCACGATCATGGTGGCCATTCCGGCAGCAGCAGTAAGAATTCTCCACCATCTTCTGGGTGTAGTCTTCATGACTCTCCTCCTCGGTGAATCTCAGACTCGAACGTATGCCACGTTCAGTCAGAAACTCAAATTCTGGTTCTTAGACTAGATTATTACCACAAACATCTATCCTAAACAAGTGCTTTGTGGAACGAGTCTATTCGCCAGCCCCTTACTGCCATGTATCTCTATGGTGAGAATCATCGCCTCGTAGTGCTGGAACACGTGAAGAGATACACTCTAGCGCCTAGCGATATATACATGCAGTATTAATCCCCATTTAATAGGCTTATGAACTTTTGATTGTTTGGTGGGCGCGGCAGGACTTGAACCTACGACCTCTACCGTGTGAAGGTAGCACTCTTCCACTGAGTTACGCGCCCAAACGCAGGGGTCACTATAGGCAGCACTCAAAAATTGTCAAGCAATTTATGTTATAAAGTCACAGGCGGAGCATACATGATAACTATTTGATATTATTAAATTTTTACAAGCATCATAAAAGTCTTATCCCAGATGGGCACCTCAGATATTGGAGATCTATCTTACGGCCTTGTCACTGCACCTTATGATGATTATAATATGCCCCGCAGTACGGCAGACCCTATGGAAGAAAGTACTAAAACGGCGCTCCGGCCGTCATCCTCTGCCGTACACTTTTGTCCAAAGGAGGATAATCATGAGAGAATTCGGTATTAGCAGCAAGGAGGCATCTCTTGCCAGTGCTGATTTCATGAGCCGGGTATACGGACTACTGTTTGCAGCCATGGCTTTCATGACAGCCATGGGAGCTGCCACCTTCTTTTTCATTCCCATGAGCCGGGGGCTCTACTACACATTTATGTTCGGTCCCCTCGCAATACTCTTCCTGGCCATGTTCACCCACTCCATTCCTGGACTCAACCTCATGCTGTTTCTGGCATTCGCAGTGCTGGATGGAGGGCTACTGGGATTCATCGCCAAGGTCTACGCTGCTGCCGGGCTTGGAATCATATTTGCCCAGGCAGCCCTGCTCACGCTTCTCGTGTTCGGAGGCATAACCGCCTATATCCGCGTAACCAAAAAAGACTTCTCCTACATGGGGACATGGCTATTTTGGGGACTGCTTCTCCTGCTTGGTGCCTCCATCGCGGGATTCTTCTTCCGATCCAACACGTTCCACCTGATCCTGTCCATCGGTGGCACAGCCATTTTCACCCTTTACGTGATGTACGACACATCCAGGATCATGAACGCCTCGGAAGGCGAGATAGACCCAGTATCCGCAGCATGGATGCTCTTCATTGACCTGGTCAACCTCTTCCTCTATATCCTCAGACTTCTCACCATTCTCTCAGGAGAAGAATGATGCTCAAAAAACTCAATTTCCTGGCACTGCTACTCGTGATCCTGGTCTCAGGATGCGTGACCAAAAAGAAGTATGATACCCTGGCAAAGAAACACCGTACACTGCAGCAGGAGAACGCTGCCCTGAAGCAGGAGGTGGAAAAGCTCACGGCCCAGCTAGCTCTCGAACGCAAACAGCACGAGAAAAAGGCTGCCGAACTCAATGCCAGGATTCAAAAACTAACTCAGGAGTCCAATGACCTCAAAAAAATGCTCGAGGGCATGAAGGGCAAGACCGGAGAGCTCCAAGCCAAACTTCAGGCCACCCAAAACGAGCTTCAACTCCTGGCTAAGGCTAGAGCCGAAGCCGAAGAGAGGG
>JALWFW010000008.1:16925-18766 GCA_027013865.1 Polyangiaceae bacterium
GGGCTAGGACACTGCGCAAACTATCAGAACGCTTCAAAGCCATGATCCGGGCCGGCAACCTAGAGGTCATAAACCGTAACGGACGCCTAATCCTGAAACTCAAGGCTGCCATCCTCTTCGATCCAGGCCGGACCAAGGTAAAGAAGGAGGGCATCCGGGCTCTGAGGGACATCGCAGAGGTGCTCAGACGCATTCCCAACAAGCATTTTCAGGTGGCAGGCCATCCCGACAACGATCCCGTGCGCCATTCACGCTTCCGTGACAACTGGGAACTGTCGGTGATGCGGGCGGTGAACGTGGTACGGGAACTTCAAAAAGCCGGAGTCCCCGGAAAGATGCTCAGTGCGGCGGGTTACGCCCAGTTCCAGCCCGTAAGGCCCAACGACACCCCCGAAAACAAGAAGTTCAACCGTCGCATCGAGATTCAGATCATTCCCGACATTCCTACGTTCCTGGAGTGACAGCATGGCCAAGGACTACTACGAGATCCTCGGTGTGCCGAGGGATGCGGATCTGAAGACCATAAAAAAGGCATACCGCAAACTGGCTCTCAAGTACCACCCGGATCGCAATCCCGACAATCCTCAGGCAGAAGAGAAGTTCAAGGAAATCACCGAAGCCTATGCCGTTTTGTCGGATCCCGAGAAGAGACATCGCTACGACACATACGGCACCAAGGATGGCATGCCCGACTTCGGCGGCTTCGACTCCATGGAAGACATATTCGACATCTTCGCCCAGTTCTTTGGTTTCTCTGGAGGCAGAGGTGCAAGACGTTACAGGCGTGGAGAGGATATCTTTCTTGCCGTGGAGCTGGAATTCGAGGAAGCACTGTTCGGCACCGAAAAGGAAATCTCCGTAAGCCGACGTCACCCCTGTCCTGTGTGTGGAGGCTCCGGAGCCGAGCCAGGAGTAGGCAAGGTCACGTGCAAGACCTGCGGCGGTAAGGGCCAGGTGGTTCAGCAGCAGGGATTCTTCAGGTTCGTGTCCACCTGTCCCGAATGCAGGGGCACTGGTGCCATAATCAAAGAGAAATGCCATGAATGTGGTGGCACCGGATTCACCATAAAACAGGAAAAACTGTCTGTACAGATTCCACCTGGTATAGACGAAGATCATACGATCAGACTGGGAGGCAAAGGACATCCCTCCATTGATGGCGGCCCGTCTGGAGACCTGTATCTCAGCGTAACCATTAAGGAAAATGGAAAATTTTATCGTGGGGTCAGCGATGAGGACCGATACAATCTGCACACCATCGTCGAGGTTTCCTTCCCGCAGCTGGCCCTTGGAGACACCATAGACCTCCAGATTCCGGCACCTGAGGAACCGGAAATCGTAAAACTGGAGATCCCACCCGGAACACAACCTTACGATACCATCGTCATACCTGGTAAGGGAGTGCCTGTCATAGACACCGTACGCAACGGTCGATGGACGAAACGGGGCGATTTGGTGGTTCACCTCCACCTGACCGTTCCCAAGAAGCTTTCATCGGAGGAGAAAGACCTCATCTCGAGACTGGCCGAGGTTCAGGGCCAGATCGTAACCGAGAAAAAAGGCCTTTTCGAAAAACTGAAGGAGAAGCTGGGTGTCAAATGACACAGTCCTTTGATGTCGGCGGGGAGGGCGGAGGTCATGCAGGGACCGAGGCAGCGGCGGCAGCCGCCGGGATGCTCGTGGCGGCCCTCGTGGTGCTCATGGTTGAGCCCCACTGGATAAGGGTTGCGAGGGAGCGGGGCCTCGTAGGCAGGGACATGAACAAGCCCGGGAACGTCATGGTGGCGGAGGCGGGCGGCTTCTGGGCCCTCGTCGCCACGGTGTTCGGGCTCTACGTGTAC
>JALWFW010000009.1 GCA_027013865.1 Polyangiaceae bacterium
TATTGACGTGGGCTGCGGTTCAGGCTGGTTCATCCGGCGGCTCGTTGACCTTTACCCTAATCTGGAGGCCTGGGGCGCGGATCCCCTCGTCAGGGAGCAGCACCAAGAACGCTTACACTGTATCCGCGCCGGGGCGGGCGATATTGCATCCCTTGGGCGCAGCTTCGATGTCGTATCCACGGTGATGAGCCTTCATCACTTTCCGTCTGTGCCCGCTTTCTTGCTACAGACAGCCATGGCGCTATCTGATGACTCGGGCCGCCTTCTCATGGTGGACTGGATGCACGGCGTGGATACCGGCATACCCGAGCATTACTTCTCACTAGAGGAAATTATGCACATCCTTGGGACCGAAGGCTGGAGCGTGATTCACTCAGGCCGGGACATATGGCACTTATTCATCGTGGCACAACCTCCTGCTGAGAGATAAGCTCGTTTGGCCAATATTGTGAAGTTGCGACCAAATCTCCTTGAAAGATGTTCCAATATCGTGAATATGAGAACGATATTGTACTGCCTGGAGCACGGGTTCCGGATGTTGGCCTGGGTTTCAGGATCTGAACGGTGGAGAGTTCATGGAACGGTTATTCCGGTGGTTTAGGGACAGGACCGAGTCCATACCTGCTGTGGGACAGCTTGCGGAGGCCCTTTACGTAGCCCTTTACGATCCTTTGGAACGTCCCGGTGTGGCGCCTTTCGTGAGGGACGCCATCAGTACCAAGAGGTACATGTTTACCGTGGTGGCAGCACTCATCCCCGTTTTGATGGCTGCAGTGTGGTACTACGGACCGCGGCCGCTTCTCCTGGTTGTCATTGCCTATGGTGTGGGGGGATTCATAGAGGGCTTTTTCGCCTGGCTGCGCGATGAGCCCATAAACGAGGGTTTTTTGGTGTCCGGGATGCTCTTTGCCCTGGTATTCCCACCCGATGTGCCTCTGTGGGTGTTCATGACCGCAGTGGTTCTAGGAGAAATCTTTGGCAAAGAGCTCTTTGGAGGAGTGGGGCGCAACATCTTCAACCCTGTACTCACCGGACGTGTGCTCGTGTTTTTGTCCTGGCCGGCACTGGTGGCTCCTGCAGTGTATCCGTCACCTGCAGACGCCGTATCCGTGGCGACTTACCTGGCATCAGGAGCAGTGCATCAGTCCATTTGGACCATGTTTGCCGGTCCTAAACCCGGATGTATAGGCGAGATATCCCCTGCGCTGGTGTATGCTGGAGGCATTTTCATCGCTCTGATGCGCATATCTGACTGGCGCATTCCCCTGGGAGTACTTGCCGGAGCTGCTTTTACTGCGTGGGCCGCGTCCTTTCTGAGTGTAGGTGCCCGTCCGATATGGTTTCACCTTCTATCCGGCGGACTACCCCTGGCAGCCTTCTTCATGGCCACCGATCCGGTCACGTCTCCACGGTATGCATGGACCAAACTGGTTTACGGTCTGTTCATCGGATTTTTGGTGATACTCATCAGACAGTGGGCCCCTCTGCCTGAGGGAGCCATGTTCTCAGTACTTCTGGGCAATGCTTTTGCCCCACTACTGGATGAGATCGCCCTCGCGTTCAGGAAAAAAACGGTATGACTGAAATCGAGTCTGGTAACATATTGAAATCACTGTCTTTTTTGGGCGTTGTCGTGCTACTGACCATGGGAGCCCTTGCATGGACCCATACATCGTGGTCGAAGCGTATACTAACCAATGAGAGTGCATCTAGGCACAAAGCCATCTTGGAGGGAGTCGGGGTATCCACCCGCGGCATGGACAGTAATGCTATTGAATATATGTTCACAAAGCACTTCCGGTCCGGTTCCGGTGGAATACTCAGATATACTGGCCCTGGCGGACCGCTATCGTGCTACCCGATAAGGGCACGAGGTCTGTGGGGTCCTATAGAAGGGTGGCTCATCATGGAACCGGATGGTCATACCATACATTCGGTGGTTATAACCCACCAGGAGGAGACACCAGGCCTTGGCGCCGAGGTGGCTTCTCCGTCTTTCCTTGCTCGTTTCAGGGGCAGGTCCATCGTATATGCTGGAGGACGCCGTCTTGCCGTGGTGAAAGCGGGTCAGGCCCGGGCCGAGTACGAGATAGACGGTATATCCGGTGCTACCCTGACTACGCGAGGGTTTGGCCAGGGACTCGATTCAGCCATGTCCATGGCTCTAAAATACGGAGGCAGCAGGTGAGTAGGCTGAGGGATGCTTTTCTTGACGGACTTTGGCGCGAAAATCCGGTGTTCTGGCAGGTGCTGGGCATATGCTCGGCCCTTGCAGTGACCACCCGTGTGGAGAATGCACTTTACATGGGAGCTGCCGTGACAGTGGTGGCTATGGGATCCAATATGATGGTATCTCTTTTGCGCCGGTTCATTCCCCGAGATGTCCGCCTCATGGTCGAGATGGTGATAATCGCCGGGTTCGTGGCATTGTTCGATCTGTATCTCAAGGCTTTCAGTTACCCCATGTCGCAGCAGCTTGGTCCCTACGTGGGTCTCATAGTCACGAATTGCATCATCCTGGGCAGGACCGAGGCCTTTGCCTTGAAGAACGGAGTAATGGAGTCTGTGGCCGACGGACTGGGTAACGGACTGGGTTATTCAGCCGTTCTGGTGGTCATCGCCGTGATTCGCGAGGTAGGTGGGAGCGGCACCTTCTTGGGGCACCAGGTGCTTCCAGCCGGTGCTCAGCCCATGAGAGTGCTGGTCGCAGCTCCCGGAGCCTTTATAATAATGTCCCTGCTGGCGTGGGCATTTCAGTACATGAAGGAGGGGCGACGTGTCTGAACTCCTTGGGATCATCCTTGCCGGCGTATTGACTCACAACATCCTGCTCACCGGCTTTTTGGGCATGTGCTCGTTTATCGCCATATCCCGGGATTTACGTGCTTCTTTGGGACTGGGGCTGGCAGTGACTTTCGTGGCTACGTTCACCGCCGGTCTAAACGCGCTGATATACAACTATTTTCTTGCTCCTGGAGCCATGGTATGGCTTTTGGGTGACAGTGCGCGTTCCATTGATCTGTCATTCGTGTCACTCATCGTGTTCATCGCAGTGATTGCCGGATTCGTTCAGGTGGTGGAGATGGTCATTCAGCGTTGGTTTCCTCTGCTTCATGGTGTGCTGGGCATATTTCTTCCCCTTATTACCGTCAACTGTGCCATCCTGGGAGTTTCGCTGTTCATGGTCATAAAGGGGCTCACTCCCTTTAGGGCAACGGTCTATGGATTTGCCTCGGGTGCAGGGTGGGCCTTGGCCATAATTCTGATGGCTGCCATGCGTCGGCGTCTGGATACTTCGGCCATGCCCCGGGCCTTTGCCGGTGTTCCTGTGACCCTTCTTCTCACTGGTCTGCTTGCTGCCGCCTTTTCGGCCTTTGCTGGCATGGAGTTTTAGGAGCTGGACAGGACATGCATTTGCTGGTCACCATACTAGTTCCGGTACTGTGGATCCTTGCAGTTGGCGCTTTCGTGCTGCTGGTGAGAAAGCTGGTGCTCCCTTCCGGTCCTGTGCGCCTTGAGGTCAATGACAGGCTCATGGATGCCACGCCAGGATCCTCCGTACTGGAAGCTCTCGGTACGGCCGGAGTGCTGATCCCGTCTGGATGCGGAGGAAAGGGCACCTGCGGTTACTGTAAGGTGAGGTTCAGGTCCGGTGACGTACCAGTGCTCCCCACTGACAGTGCCTGGATTTCAGGGGAAGAGCTGGCACAGGGATACCGTCTGGCATGTCAGCACAGAATATTCGGTGATATGGCCATAGAGGTGCCGGAGAAGTACCTGTCCATACGCAGGGTACAGGCCACACTGAAGGCAGCCCGCATGCTCACCCCGGACATTCGGGAGCTAGTGCTCCATCCTGACGAATCCCTGGATTTCAAGGCAGGGCAGTATGTTCAGGTGGAGATAGGAGACACCGAAGAGCAGAGGGCCTATTCCATAGCCTGTGCCGAGGGAAGCCAAGACATCATCCTCAATGTGCGCCTTGTTCCAGGTGGCCTTGGATCCACGTGGCTCCATTCTTTGCCAGTAGGAAAAAGTCTTTTTATTTCAGGCCCTTATGGTGATTATGAATTACCTGGCGAGCATGGCACTCAGTTGCTATTGGTGGCTGGCGGAGTGGGACTCGCCCCCATAAGTTCCCTTGTGAGAACAGTGGCAGCCACGAGGAATGATATGTCCGTGCGTGTGTTCCTGGGTTTTCGCACATTGGAGCATGCATACTATCTGGATGAATTCGGATCACTTTCCCATCCAGACCTGGAGATGCACGTGGCGCTCGATTCTGAGCAGCGGGAGGGTTTTTATCATGGTTTCGTACACGAGATGATAAAAAACGTGTATGAGCCACCCCAGAAGCAACCAGTGTCCGTGTTTTTGTGTGGCCCACCGCCCATGATAGAAGCGGTAATGGACGTCCTTTCGGAAATGGGAATCTCCCGTAGTGACATGTTTTACGATAAATTCTGAGAAGATAAATTATTTCAAGGGATTATAGCTGCCCGGGGAGGGCTCGAACCTCCACAACAGGAACCAAAATCCTGTGTCCTGCCAATTAGACGACCGGGCAAGATTCAACCAAGAGATTGATTATGCAAAAGCCAGGGCAAGTCAAGCTGAGATGCGAGTCATGACATGTTTTGTTGACAGTGAGCCTTGTCAGATTCACCTTATTAACCTCGTATCGACGTAAAGAGGAGGTTGCTCATGAAAGTATGGAATCTGGCTGCCGCGTTTCTTTCAGCAGGTCTTATCGTGGTATCATGCTCACGCACAGGCAAGGAGGCCCCGTCTGGGCCCGCAAACGTCAAGACATCCAAGCCTGCATCGACTGCCCCGAAGAATGCAAAGAACCCCGAAACCCAGGGAAACACAGGCAATTCCACGGTGAAGACCATACAGGTCACGGCTCCGTGGGTACAGAAGTCCGATATTCCGCTCAGGTACGTTCATCCATCCAAGGGTGGAAGCAATGTATCTCCAGCACTGAAGTGGAATGCCGTCTCGGGTGCTTCTGAATATCTCATAGTGATGGTGGACCATCATCCAGTTGCAAAACACTGGCTTCACTGGGTTCTTACAGTGCCAGGAGACGTTACGTCGCTTCCTGACAATGCCTCGGCCAGTCCTACCGCAGGAATGAAGCAGTATCCCAACACATGGGGACATACCCGTTACGATGGACCTGCAGCTCCTGCTGGAACGGGCCGGCATGACTACCACATCGTCGTTTTTGCCCTCAGAGGCGATGTCGGCATACCTGAAAAACCGTCATGGACCTCTATCCGTAAGGCTGTCAGGGATATGACCCTGGCCACTGGTGAGGTCGTGGGGTATTTCGAAACCAAGTAGACAGTTACTGTAAGGCAATGTGATCTCGTGGGCCAGTGGACTTGCTCAGTGAATAGCCATCACGGAAGTAACTCCATTGTTCCCGTGGTTGCCATGATACGTCGAAGTGCAGGAGGAGGAGCGTCACTAGGCGGTCCATACACGAACGGTACGTTATGCATAAAGTACATAACCAATTGATATTATTAATGTTTTAATAAGCATGAACTGAAGCAGAGGAGGGATTGGATGAGTGGAGACTCAGAAAGTGAAGGAAGTGCCAACCATGTAGGGGGTGGGCAGGGTAAGACGCATGCGGCCGGTACCGTAAAATCCATCATCCCAGTTTCTTTCGGAATCGCTGGAGGATGATTCCGACGACGGTGATGGATTGGCCGCGTTACCGTCTGTTTCCGAAGAGTTCGTGTCCCCTTCCAGATATAGTCTGGCAAGGGTTTTGTTATAGCGGTGGCTCATGATGGGGCCGTAGAACATATCGAATATCCACATGACAGCGTATATTCCTAGTCCAGCGTAAAATATG
>JALWFW010000010.1 GCA_027013865.1 Polyangiaceae bacterium
AGCCCGAGCAGATCGCGACGTCGTCGTCATGCGACGCCGACGACGACGAATTCAAGGCGTCCGACTCCGGCTTGCTGATCATAATGTTCTACTACTTCCAAGATGCGCTCCTGCTGCACGTGAAGACGGTCTACGCCGCCTCGGAGAGCAAGACCCAGCAGCTGATGAAGTCGATTCTGTCCGGTTTGTTCAAACTCCAGCTGGACCTGTTCGAACTGATAGAGGAGGTGTGCACCGTGCCGGACATGGGCGCCGTGCCGAACATCGTGTCGAAGGCGTTCCTCGTCCCCTACGTCATCATCATCTTCGTCACGACCTACGTCATCTATAAATGGACGCGGCTGATCGGGACTAACAACTGCAACGGCGGCCAGAAGCGGCCGCCCCCTGGCGACGACTCGGCGGCCACCAGCGGCCACGCGGCCGCCAAGAAGTCTTTCATCACGCGCCTCTCGTCGGGCTTCATCCTGGCGCTGTTGTTCACCTACCAGAAGCTCGGCACGACCACGTTCACGCTGCTGAACTGCGTGCCAGTCGAGGACGAGCTTGTGCTCTTCATCGACGGCACGATCAGCTGCTACCAGTACTGGCAGTACGCCGTCATGGCATACGCTCTGAGCTGCGTCGTGCCATTCTTCATCGTGCTCATGGTCGGGCCGTCGCTGCTCTACCAAGGCATCATCTCGCTGCCGGAGTTCTTCCTCGCCTGCCTCTGCCCGTTGTTCTTTCTCCTCCCGTGGACCGTGAAGCGGCTCCGGCGCGGGCGGTCGCGCGGGCAGCCGCGCGGGCGCGCCATCGGCGAGGGCACGCGAGCCGTCATCCAAGTTCTGCAGGGGCCTTTCAAGGAGAATCGCTACGGGATCTGCTGGGCGGGCGTGCTGATCGGTCGCCGGCTGATCCTCGTCTTGCTGTTTACCTTCGTCAACGACTCCCTGATCCGGCTGCTGGGCATGCTCCTGACGTCATTCATCATACTGCTGCACCACGTGCACGTGCAGCCGTACAAGGACTTGCGCGGCAACGTGGCCGGCACGATGTCGGCCACGGCCCTCGTGACTCTGGCCAGCATCAACCTGGTACGAGCGGGCTTCGAGGCCGCCGAGTACACGCCGAGCGGCCCGAACGAGTTCCTCATGGAAGTGTTCACTCAGATCGAGAACACGCTGCTGCTCTGGCTCCCGTTCTGCGTCATGTGTACAGTGACCATGCTCTTCCTCTACCGACTCATCAAAGCAATATTCCGATGCATATGCAAACGGGCCGCCCGGCCGGAGCAGTCGGGCTCGTCGTCGACGGTCTCGCCGCCTCACCACGGAGGCCACCCACACGCGCAGCCGGAAGACAGCACGGCCCACATGGCCGTCTAGCCGGCTGGGGGAAACCCCGCCTCGTCGGGAAAACCCGGCCCCGTTCGCTCTCGGTTTCGATCCCGGCTCCAGCAGTGTGCGGAACGTAATATTTACATAATCAGTCAACCAACCAATAAACCTATGAACCGAATTTTGAATTCGCTGTCGTGTCGTGTGTCGTCCGCTGGAAGGCGTCTCGAACTGAACACGGCCGGAATTCTTCGCACCAGGTCTGTTGTATATACGCGTAGTGACGTAATCGATGACGTACGCCAGGTGCGGCGTGTCCGTTGGGTGTATTTCCGTTTCCCGTTTGCCATTTTCGAGCCTTTTCGCGCTGAAGTCGCATATTTTTCCATCGCAGCCCCGTGCGTGCGAGTGCGAGCGCGTGTGTGTGTGTGCGCGCGTGTGTGTGCGTGCGTGCGTGCCTGCGTGCGTGCGTGCTTGCCTGCGTGTTTATTTTCTGTGTTTACCACTAGGGTACGAGTCAGTTGATTCGATGATGTTTACGTGTATACACTTGAATATTATGTTTACACGACGACTCGTAAACTTGCTG
>JALWFW010000011.1 GCA_027013865.1 Polyangiaceae bacterium
ACCCTCAGGTGTCCCCGTTGAAAGTGTTGCATTTGAGTTTTGAGCACCCGAAATCCCCGAAAATGTGGAAGGGACACCCCCCCTTGAAGGTGTTGCTTTTTGTTGCTTTTTGGGGACACCTGTTGCTTTTCGTTCCAAAAAAATATAGTGGCCACGCTCAATCCTCTTTATCTGGCCTCTGCGCTCCATTCTCGTTAATGTCATTCTTATTATGTTCTCCTTTACTATGATTCCCTTTGCCCTTAGGATGTCGGCTATGGTGGACGGTGAGAGAGGTCCTTTGGATTGTCGCAGAACTCCTGCTATGAGCTCTGCGTAGGTTAAGATATCACCCCCTGAGGGTAAAAAATAGATGATGGAAAGGGGTTTATCTCATCCAGATATCCATCCTCTTCGGAGCGCTCAGTATCTCGATATCCTTCTTTGCCTCTGCAATCCTGTTCAGGATCTCCTCTATGTCCATATCCTTGAGCCAGATTGCCGAGAGAGCGTCCTGAGCGCCCTGTAGGTAGAGGATGAGGTCTTCCTCGTCCATTTCCTCGATGTTCATGTTTCGCCGTCCTGCTGGTTTTGCCAGCAAGTCCGACATATTGAGAGTGGTATTTAACTTTGTCGAAGGGTGGGGAGCAGGGGACTTTCCAGCAGGACGGCAACCAGAGAAAAGGCCCCTGCCCCCCGAAAGGTGGGATAACGTGGGAGTTCATAAGGATGTCGGTTATCGAGACACCTCCCGGGCTAACTCATCAATAGCCTCTTCTTCTGTTTGCACCCACCAGATTCCAAGTTCATGCGCTCTCTTTACGAGATCATTCTCTATGTTCGAATCCTCCAGAATCGACCCGGGTAACTCGAATCCTGCCGGGCCCATGACAGCCGTTTTACTGATTCGCCCATTCTTACCCGTTTTTGTTTCATACGTCACACTTTCACCTCCTTTTCAAAGAACGTATCCTTGACCCTCATATCTTCCTCCATCTCTATCTCACTCGGGCGGAGATAGATGAGCGTGGTTTTGATGTCTGAATGCCCCATTATCTCCGCAACAACGTTTATCCCGACCCCTTCTTTCAAGAGCTTTCTTGCTCTCCAATGCCTTGCAGCATGAGGATGCAGCCACGGAACGCCCACACGCTCCCCAGCTTCCTTCACAATGCGTCTTACCGTTGTGTCCCACATTCTACCCTGCGAGGATGTGAACAGGGCGTGAGGGTCCGTTTCCTGCCTCACCTTGAGGTATTCTCTGAGCACCTTGAGAGTCGATGAAGGGAGCGGGACAGTTCTCTTCTTCCCACCTTTGCCACGCTGGACCGTGAGAAAGCCAAGCTGGAAGTTTATGTCCTCAATGTTGAGAGATACAAGCTCGGATACCCTTATCCCCGTGCTGAACAGAACGTAGAGAATCGCCCTGTTCCTCCGGGTGTCTATGATGTCCCCCCATTTCAGTTCAAGTATCTCCTTCACCTTTTCGTCCGGGATGTATATCTTTCTCCGTGTGTCCTCATGCGGATAGTACTTTATCAACGGGGTTATGCCTCTGAACTTGAACCAGCGGTTTATCTGCTTTATCCAACCGTTCAGGGTTTGATGCTTTATTCCCTTCTCTTCCTGTGAGAGAAGGAAATCCTCAGCGGAATCGAGGGTTATGTTCTCCCAGTCGAGGCCTTTCTTCTCAAGGTAGTCAAGGAAGGTCATGGCGTGTCTTATCGTCGCAGGTGACCATTTCTGCTTTCGCATCCATCTCCTGTACTCTGATTTGAGTTCCTCTTTCATCTCGCTTTGGCCTCCTCCTCATAGTCCAGAAGTGAACAACCATCCCTTGGGTTGGCCCAATACTTGCATACTGTGCAAGTATCATAGCCTTCTTCTCGCTGTGGTATGCAAATCTGTTCTCGTATTTCATCTACGGAT
>JALWFW010000012.1 GCA_027013865.1 Polyangiaceae bacterium
ATCTTTGATGGGTGGGGATTTTCCGTTTACGTGGACGCACACCAAAAACGGGTGGCGAAGGGCCCCTCGGGGAAACGTCAGGGGTGATGCACCACGGTGAAGCATTGCTCTTACCTCATAGGCTGGCCATCCGCCCAAGAAGACGTCAGTGCCAACGTCTTGGTATGCAAACTCGCCTCTTTGGAATCGATATTGGGCCGCACTCTTCGGAGGATGCGTCAGGGGGGCGCCTCAAGGTGAGGTTGGCTTTTGCAGTGGGCATCAGATCTATCGACTTTGGCAGGATAGCATGCAGATTACCCGGTTTTCGAAAAGCTCGTCAGTAGTACCACCTTTGGGATAGTGGCAGGATATCAGTGGGTAAGGGGTAGGCACTGCAGTCAGGGGCTCATGTCATAGCTCGCGCCTTTCAGAGTGACGTCAGGGACCGCGCTTCGAAGTGAGCCCATCCTTTGCATAGGGCGTCAGAGCTGCTGGCGTTGGCAGTGGGCGATGTAACGGCCAGAAGAGCTAAGTGGCCTGTGCCCTCCTGTCAGATCGCCATGTCTTTGGCCGAAACGTCAGGGGTAGCAATCTGGTGCGCTGCTAGGAACCTCAAGGCATGCCTTGGATGAAGGCCGACATTGACGAGGTCTGCTGTGCCCTCCTGTCAGATTGCCAGTTTTCGAAAAAAAACGTCAGGGCTGCCGCCTTGGGCAATGCGGGGGCTCATGTCATAGGCCGCGTCCCTTTGAAAAGCTTGTCAAGGGTTGCGCCCCAATATGAAGCATTGCTCTTACCTCATAGGCTGGGCATTCGACCGAGAAGACGTCAGTGCCGACGCCTCGATATGCTGCCCGGCTTTTCGAAGACGGAGTTGGCCCGCGTCCTTCGGAGGAATGTCTGTGGTGGCGCCTCGGGGTATCGGAGTGGCGACCCTAAATTTCAAAGTCGATGTTTGACTTACCTGAGCTAGATACTGGCTCTATTTATGACGCTCCGGTTGTCCCGAGCAGTCAGACGGTCTTTGCAGCATGTATCCTACTGCCGGAGATTCCGGTTATCGGAAGGCGTGCTAGAACAGGCCGATTGCGGAGATCTGGGGCTCAAGTCACAGCCTAAGCTTTCAGAGAGCTTCCGGCTCAATAGTTAGCAGCTTCTTTACAGTAGGCGGCTTAATCTGATCCTGGCCGTTTTTTTGACATGGCTATGCGGTTCGACGGCAGGAAAGGATAGATCACGTAAGATATGAGAATCGATGGAAATGACATGCGGTCTACTCATGCACTCTTTCAGATAGCCATGAATCTATTCGGTAAAAATATAATGATAACACAGCATTACACACCATATCTGCCGGATGCATCATAGAGACTCTAAACGCAGTTCTGTATCTCTGCCGTACCATTTGGGGATGCCTTTAAGGTAAAATATAAGAACATACAAGATTTTACGGCCCCACCATGACCAAAGCAAAGCAATACCCAGCAACGGGCTATCTGCCACTGTCCTGAAATTCCTCTTCATAATGGAGGATTCAATAAAACTCTTTTCACAACTTCATCTATATGTCCATCGGTTGCGCCCCTGATTCTTCCGCTCATTTTCAACTTCATCCAACTTTGCAGACTGTCGAAGGGTGTATGGTATTTTGCGACTTTATCTTACATGCTCGGCTATTTCGCGCACCTATTGCCTTCCGGCATGTCTGCAGATGAGAATCGTACCAATCTCTATCAAGATATCCATGAACTGCTGATGCTAACGGTTTTATGGGGTTATACTCGATAAACACAGAGACTTGATCGCAGGAGCACAAAAACCCAACTCGGTCGAGTCAAATACGAAAACATATAAGAATAGCCTGACCCATGATCCTAGACACATATAACCCAATTTTTGCCCGGATTTTCCTGTTGGATATGCTTGCATGACTGCTGTTGTCCCGCATAGGGCCGAACACTGGGCCCTGCGGCACGTGACCTATTCTTATATCTAGATAACAGGTCGCATTGTATAGGCAACAGCATTCTGGATTGTTTCACTTCATGGAGATATTCCTGACATGCCAACCATCAGCCTTTCAAAGCTCCTGAAGCACATGAACGCAAGTATGCTGGGACGATCTGACTCTTCTAGCATAGACCGTTTCATAATCGATTCCCGCGCTGCCAGTCCTGGAGCCCTGTTCTTCGCATTCATCGGCACCCATGCCGATGGCCACGACTTCGTTACAGACGCCCTTTCTCGTGGGGCAACAGCAGCTGTGGTGCAGCGTGATACAGGCGATAGACCCGCGGCTCTGGTCAGTGATACAGGCAAAGCACTTTTGGAGGCAGGACGGTTGGCCCGAAACACCTCCGGGGCCCAGTTCATCGCAGTGACGGGATCAGCCGGTAAAACAACCACCAAGGAAATTATAGCCAGGCTCCTTGCCCGGCACGGACAGACTCATGCCACCCGGGGAAATCTGAACAACCTTCTAGGAGTTCCCATCACTCTGTCAGAAATACCCGATACAGCACGTTTTGCGGTCATAGAGATGGGTATGAACGCCCCGGGCGAAATAGATACGCTAGCGGATATAACTCAGCCCCATGTAGGAGTAATCACAAATGTAGGACCAGTACACCTCGAAGGGCTGGGAAGCGTCGACGGAGTCCGAAGTGCCAAAGGTGAACTGCTGCCCCATATCATACGGAAAGCCGTCCTACCTGCGGCGGATCCTGCACTCATTCAGATGGCAACGGATAAAAACGTGGAAGTCATCACCTTCGGTGAGGAAGCGGGCGATATTCGGGTGACCGATGTCCATGTAAAAAATGGATATACATTTGCTAAGATCCTGACACCTAACGCTTCAGTGGATGCCATGCTTCCAACCCCGGCACCAGTATATATGCTCAACGTCGCGGCGGCTGTGGCGGCTCTAACTGCATTGGATATAGAAGTCAGCGATCTTGAACCCCTAAAGGATCTTGTACTTCCCGGTGGCCGTATGGAAACTTATAAATTTGGCAATATATCAATAATATTCGATGGTTATAATGCCAACCCTTTATCTTTCCAAAGTGCCTTACAAACAGTCGAGACCATGGAGTCTTCACGTCTATTTGGAATATTCGGCGACATGCTGGAACTGGGCAACGCATCAGAAGAACTTCACCGTCTAGTAGCTGCCAAGGTGAAAGGCTTTGAGGCAGTACACTATGTTGGAACATTCGCCGACTCATTTAGGAGCGGACTCAACCCGGCCATACGTTTTCATCACCATGAAACACCTGAAGATGCCGCGGCCGCTCTTCTTCCGGAGCTTCGATCCGGTGATCTGGTTTTAATCAAGGCATCACGGGGCATTCATCTGGAGCGTGCCCTTGCCATTCTCAGCAGCAAATTGGAGGTCTGAATATGCTGTTTCATCTGTCCATGTGGCTCATGACAAAATATCCGGCAATGTCATGGCTGAACGTGGTGCGATATCTATCAACCAGAGTTGTGCTGTCTATGCTGACAGCTTTACTCATATCTTTTTTCATAAGCCCTTGGTTTATCAGTCTGCTTCGCCGGAAACAACTGGGGCAGCCCATAAGAGATGACGGTCCGGAAACACACTTCCAGAAGGAAGGCACTCCTACAATGGGGGGAACCGTCATCCTGCTTTCGCTGATTGGCTCGACTCTGCTATGGGCTGATTTGACCAACCACTATACTGCTGTGATTCTTGGAATTACCACACTGTTTGGCCTTATTGGTTTTCTGGATGACTACCTCAAAATATCGGAACGCTCTTCCAGAGGCCTTCCAGGGCGGATGAAGCTCATTTCTCAGTTTCTCATCGCAGGAATCATTTTCTACCTGTTTTTCTTCCACGCAAACGCCATTCCGGAAGACGTAAAATTCCGTTTAGCCCTGCCTGTGGTCGATATTTCTAGATATCCGCAATTTCCTGGCTGGATGTATCTGATTTTTGTGATGTTCGTAGTGGTGGGCACATCCAACGCTGTTAATCTCACGGACGGTCTTGACGGTCTAGCCATAGGGCCGGTAATTCTCAATGCCTTCGTATTCATGATATTCGCCTACGCACATGGAGCACTGCTTTATGGCAAACCTCTTGCAGAATACCTGAAAATCGTACACGTCCCTGGGGCAGCCGAGCTGGTTATCTATACTGGAGCGATGGTAGGATCCGGAATTGGATTCCTATGGTACAACACATATCCGGCGTCTGTATTCATGGGAGATGTTGGTTCTCTTGCACTGGGAGGAGGGATTGGTTCTCTTGCAGTACTAACGAAAAATGAAATCATTTTGTTGCTGGTAGGTGGAATCTTCGTTCTCGAAGCCGTGTCTGTGATGTTGCAGGTAGGTTACTTCAAGCTCTCCGGTGGAAAACGTATATTTCTTATGTCACCGATTCATCACCATTTTGAAAAGAAAGGCTGGCCTGAACCAAAGGTTATTGTGAGGTTTTGGATCATCTCCTTCATTCTTTCCCTTCTCGGACTGGTTTCGCTGAAATTACACTGACAAGCCCTGCGATTTATTGGCGGGTGTTCAGCCTATATCAGCATGGATTATCCATGTCTTTCGGGCAGTACGAGCTCAACAGCGTGGGATTTGTGATATGCGGGTTTCTGCGGTGTATCCAGCTTGAATGAACTGACCGGATTTTTGTGCGAGTGCGTAATCCTTTCCAACTGCTGTTGCTCAGAGTTTGCTTTACCGTATCACGCATTTATTTGGAGACGATTCTGCCATAGGCCTTGCTCGTCTACCGTGATCGCACGCCACACACGGTCTGTACAACACCAGACCACCTCCACCAACACATGCAACACGGGGTTACCGTAGTTCTATCTCTCCCAAACACCAGTGCTTTACGCTCATGCATGCCATTGAAAGCGATTGGCTGACGGAATACGGGCACTCTGCCTGTCTCTCGGCAATTCACACCTTCCTTAGTAATTCAGCCATGACTCCCTCGCTACCGCTATGCCTGACACACCGAATACGTGCCGAAACCGAATCTGAAACCTGGGCCTCTAACGCTACGAACTACTATGTATTCAAGAAAGCTCAGCACACAGGCCACGTACACAGCCTAATTCCCCCTGCTCACTTCCTTTGTCCTTGCCATTTATGCACACTGCGTGCCAAGATTGAATACACGCGTAACTATTTGTAATCACAGGGCTATTTCAATAGTTCTCCTGCTCTCCTACTGACTCGATCCAAGTTGGATACCAGGAAGTTCTTAAGGGTGCGCGCAAACCCTTGATACTAGCGGATTTCAGGCGTGTTGCCTGGGTGTCCACAGGTGGCCACGGCTAAAACCAGCCGCTTTTTCGCTGTTTCCCATTTTATTTCAGTATGTTAGCTATTTTGCGCCCTTCTGCGGGGTGTCCAACTTAGATGAAAGGTGCGGATTCGCACGAGGGAGCGCCTGCGAGCCATCGCGCAAAAGCCCTTTAATATCAGCATGTTATGCGCATTGCTGCCTTTCTTGGATGCTTTGGCACGCATCCTGCATAGGGTGGGTTTATGACTGGACCGTAGGAGACACAGGGATCCGCCCGCTGGGAGTGTCGCGCGCACATCTAGTGGGGGTGGTGGAAGACCCGCCAAAACTCACATAACACCTCACCCGCACCCGGGATGAGAACGCGCGCTTTGCACATACTGCGGTGTTGCATACCGCTGGCGATCTGCCCGGCTTCGGGCTTGGCCTGCCGGGTTGGCTTGCTGGCTCTGCTCGGCGCTGTTAGGCTTCAGACCGTCCGTCGGATTGGCTGGTACTGGCCCGCCAGGTTGCCCGGCCGTTTGGCTTTGGCTTGCCAGGATTTTGGGCTAGAACGCTGCCGCTGTGTATGC
>JALWFW010000013.1 GCA_027013865.1 Polyangiaceae bacterium
CCCTCAAACCTCACGGCTCCATCAAACCCGAGATCAAGTGCCCGCGCGGCTCCAGATACGATGCCAGAGCCAGAAAGTGCGTGGCAGTACATCCCAAATGCCGTACGGGTTACATCTACAAAAACGGCAAATGCCAGCCGCCGCGTCCTGCATCTCCCAGGAATGGCAAAGTGAAGAAGGCTCCGTCCAAGCACAAGCCCAATACTCCGCGCAAGGGCCCCAAGGATCGTATCCGCCGCCGCTACCGCTGATTTTCAGACTTTCCTAATCTAAACCACGATAAACCACACCGAAAATTTCATACAGAGGGATTGTCGCTTCCCTGAAGGACAGTTTTACGCATAATCTCCGAATAGGACACATCCCACATGAGGCCGTACGACAAGAAAGCCATATTCAAAGACTCTGACTCTGCGGATATATGGTCAGAACGTCTCCCAATACTGCTTGAGGCTCCAACAGGCAGTGGGAAAACCACATGGCTCATGGAAAAACTCATTACCACGGCATTGCCTGCGGTCTATACTGTCCCGCTTAGGGCCCTGGCTGCCGAGATATATGACAGATGGAAAGATACCGGCCTTGTACGCCTGGCTGCGGGGGAGACAGCCAAAGGAGCCCCCAATGCTCCCGTACTAATTACTACTCCTGAAAAATTCTCAATGATTCTGCGAAGTTGGAAACGACACCTTTCATATCTCTATTCTCTGGATACCGTAGTCGTAGACGAGGCCCACCTCATAGAAAAACCGGGACGGGGGCCTGTGCTGGAACTGATGATACACCACACAAGAAGGCTGCTTCCCTTCACAAGACTGGTACTGAGTAGTGCTACCTTGAGTCCGTCCCCCCTTCACCACATGCTGAGCGCCCTCCTTGTCACTCCCAAAACGTTAAGTGGAATCTCCCCCAGTTCCAATGTCGATATATCATTCATCCACTGCGCTGCCCAGGAGCGCAAAAATCATCTCGAGACCCTCGTCCGCCAGTATCATGACAGACGCATCATCATATTCGTCCATTCCCGACACAGGGCAAGGGACCTGGCTGCATGGCTCTCCACTAAAAACGACGGAGTGCGCTTTCATCATGCAGGTCTGTCACATGCAGTACGTACAGCCACGGAACAGGACTTCAGGACAGGAGCAGCCTCCATTCTCGTGGCAACTCCCACCCTGGAGATGGGTGTGAATCTGCCGGCAGACGTGGTTATCCTCTATGATTCTTACATAAGCACACCACATGGCTGGGCCCTTGTGTCCCCCAGAGACATACTCCAGCGTGCTGGGAGGGCAGGACGCTTTTCAGGACAAGGACACGCCATCGTGTTCGCCCCACAGGACAAACCAGAATATTCGCAGTGGCTCATCGAGCATCTGCCTCCCCTGAAATCCGCCCTGGATCCCTTGACCTTCGTACAGACAGAGCTTGGAACTGGTCTGTCTGTAACCACCGCACAACTCAAGAGAGCCGCTCAAACCCTGCCCTTGGCATCCTTCGGAGAAACGGAACTGACCGCAGTGCTCCGGGATCTGGCTGAAAAGGGACTGATAGAGCTCACTGATTCCGGACGGATCCATACCGGACCAGTACTTCGCTCCAGTACCAGAATGCTTCTCAACCCGCTACCAGTGCTGGACTTCATCTCTGCCCTTCACCGGCTGGACTCGAAATGTCCCGACTGCAGCACAGGAGAAGATTCTGACCAGCGTATCCACGCAGCCATGCTACTTGGCCTTGCCCTAGCATCTGCCCCACTGCCCCACCTGGCGGTCACTGACCTCGTCAACAGCAGTACACCAGCTCCTGCAGCTCTGTCAGGAAGGTGTAGTACGAAACTAGAATGTGAATTCAGGCGTCAGTTCATCCGGTTGTGCGGGCAGGGTACCATGTCGGGCATGATACGTACGGCCATACTGGCACACTTCTGGCATGGCAGGGTACGCTCGCATGAATGGAATGCCACTGTATCGTACTCCAGGCGTATGATAGCACTGGCCGGTATACTACTGTCCGGGCACGTATCTTCATGGATGAAAAAAGCACTATACCTTGCCGAGGCCATGACTCAGGGACTGGCGGGTCAGGCACTTTACCTTTTGGAGCTCAAGGGGATTGGACCGAAAAGGGCCGTGTCTTTTTGGGAAAAGTGGCAGTCCGGCAGATACGATGAACTACCTGAATCCGTCAACCAACAGCTTTCCGAACTCAAAGACATAAAAACGAGCCCATGGCCAAAAGAGCTCACTGACTTCCTCTCGTATCTCGAGGAAGCTCATCCACGCCTGCTTTTTCGGTCAATGAATCTACGAGTCTCCCCTGTCAGTGACGATGTACTGGAAATAACAGGCGGAAGCCAGACTCATTATGTCACAAACCATTCCTGCGACTGCTTTTATCATGCCCAAAACGGTATATGTAAACACTCCACTGCTGCCCGTATATACTATTTCCTAAATGCCCATACAAACGTAGAACAAGATATAACTACTTGATTTTACAGATGTTTTGCTAACCGAGAAAACTGGGTATACGGGAAGGGTGGTCAGAGCATTGCCAGTCTGGGAGGATTACTCACCGGAAACGCTACCGCCACGGGGATGAAATTTTTTATGGGCTTCGATGAGATCCTTCCTGAGAAGGTGGGTATAAATCTGAGTAGTGGAAATGAACGCATGCCCCAGCATCGTCTGAACAGTACGCAAATCACCGCCCCGCTCCAAAATATGAGTGGCAAAGGAATGTCTGACCACATGGGGAGACAGATCCTCGATGCCGACACTGCGGCCACGCTCGGTGATAATCTTCCACAGGGCCTGCCGGGTCAGTGGACGCCCTCCCCTTCCAGGGAAGAGATAGTCACTTGACGACTTTTTGACCAACTGGGGCCTGGCAGACCTGATGTATTCCTCGAGATATCTGCGTGCCGGCGCTCCAAAAGGCACGAATCGCTCCTTGTCACCTTTACCCCTGCACCTGACGATATTGTTACTGAAATCTATGTCAGACAGTCTGAGGTTGACTATTTCACTAGCCCTCATGCCAGTAGCATACAAAAGCTCCATGAGAGCACGATCCCTAAGCCCTCTTGGAGAGGTCACGTCTATGGACTCGAGTATTTTTATGAGGTCCTGTATGTCGACCACCTTGGGAAGCTGTTTCTTGAGTTTAGGGCCTGAAAAATCCTGGAACGGACTTATCTGTATGACTCCCTCCCTGCGCATGTACTTGAAAAAGCCCTTAAGAGAGGAAAGAATCCTGTTGACCGTGCGTTCGGAGTACTTTGAGCCAAGAAAACTAAGGAACTGAGCTGCATCCGCTTCAGTCACCTCCTCGACCTCATCCGTCCCTCGCTCTTGCAAGAAACGTGCAAAAATTTGAAGGTCGTGAGAATAACTGTCTATGGTACGCGGAGAATGGCCTTTTTCGACTTTCATGTACTCGCGGTATCTGGAAAAGGCGTTAGCGAGTTTCATAAGGCCCTTTTTTGCTCATGTGCATCCTTTCGTCAAGAATTCACTGATATATGAGGTAACATTCTGAGATGACTCATTCATTGAGCCAGCGAATGGTGTGCGAAGCGAGCAACACCAGGAAAGAGATCACAGCCGTAACAGCCATGGCATTGAGGAAATCAGGATTCCAGGGAACTCGCAGATGACCGCTCAGGAGCAGTCCCAGACTCCATCCTGCAGGCCATGCAGTGAAGAAGCGTACCCATCTCGTACGGGAATCGACCGGATAAAGCCCCAGTTCCTCTGATGCCCACTG
This sequence comes from Polyangiaceae bacterium, assembly GCA_027013865.1. Taxonomy (GTDB): domain Bacteria; phylum Myxococcota_A; class Polyangia; order HGW-17; family JALWFW01; genus JALWFW01. The sequence continues at coordinate 3,772 of JALWFW010000013.1, forward strand.
AATCCATGCAGGAGAAGCTCCTATGTAATAAAGCATTGCTGCCATATGTTCACTGACAGGCCACATAAGACCCACGAGTAGCCCTACGACGACGAAAGGATATAGCCCCGCACATCTAGAACACACGTAAGTACCTGATATCACTAAACATTTATTTGTGCAGTCTTCAAGATGGTGATGAGCTAGCCACCTGTGATAGCGGTATGCTTTGCCTGAAGGACTTCCAGTATTCATCTTGAAACAGGACCTCCCTGTCCACCGCGCCTTGAAATCAGGGAAGTAGCATAGGCATTGAGATCAAGGCCTGAAAACTCCTCCTGCCGGGCCAGGTGATATCCCATGCCTGCCACCATGGCTGCATTGTCCGTACACAAAGATATGGGGGGAATCATGAGCTCCAGGGAGAACTCCCGGGCAAGTTCTGAAGCCCGTCTTCGGAGCTCCCTGTTGGCCGCCACACCACCCGCGACCACCAGCGCCCTGACATCTGTCTGCCGTTCGAGTACACGCCTGAGTTTTATGATGATGGTGTCTATCACCGCAGCCCTGTAGGATGCTGCAAGATCGCGAAGAGCCTGATCTCCCGGCACCCCGTTGGACTCTATCCACTGGGACAGAGCCGTCTTTAGACCGCTGAAACTCATATCGAAACCAGGCTTGCCCTTCATTCCTCTCGGGAAACGGATGGCATTAGGATCGCCCTTCTCTGCAAGCTCGTCAATCACCTTGCCCCCGGGATACCCCAGACCTAGAAGTTTGGCGGCCTTGTCAAAGGCCTCTCCAGCAGCATCGTCCCTGGTGGCCCCCAAGACCTGCATACCCTCTTCTGAGGATCTGAATATGATTGTGTGTCCACCACTCACCAGAAGCGATATGTTGGGATACAGAATATCAGCAGGAGAGTAACGTCCCTCTTCTTTCCATCCGATGAAAGGCGCATAAAGGTGTGCATGAAGGTGATTGACTGCCACCAGGGGCTTGCCAGTGGCCCAGGCCAGCGTCTTCGCAGTCTGAACCCCCACGAGCAGGGACCCCACCAGACCGGGTCCATTGGTGACGGCCACCACATCTATGGCATCGAGCCCACCCACGGCCTGAAGAGCCTCATCCAGCACCGGCAGCATGGTCACCATGTGATGACGAGATGCGAGTTCCGGAACCACACCACCATAAGGACCGTGCAACTCAATCTGTGAGGAAACCACGTTGCTGAGAATCCACCTGCCATCCTCCACCACTGCCACAGCATTCTCGTCACAGGACGTCTCTATGCCCAGTACCTTCATTATATAACCCCTATCTATTTGATATTATGCTGTTTTTTATAAATTTTGACCTGAGTCTTTATATATTTGTAGGTCTGTGTATCCATCCACTTCCTTCCGACCATGTCCTGAGGGGCATTTTGCAGAAATCTAAAGAAGTATTCTCGCATCTTCGCATTCTGTCCCCGTTCCAGGGCAATGGAAGCAAGGGCATACCAAGCCAGATAATTCTTGGAATCGGCCTTCAGGGTTTCGGCGGCCAGGCTTGCGGCTTTGCTGCTGTTACCTTTGTATGCGTATGCATAGGCCAGGGCTCCCTTCAGATACAGGTCATCAGGACATTCGGCATGTCGTTTTTCCAGCATTCTCAAGAACTTCCAACTCTTCTGACGCATGAACTGATCCACCAATGCCCTGTTTTCCTCCCGTTTGAGAGCATCTGCCTGACTTTGGGGCCTTGGCTGGGGCGCCATATCCACCTGTTTACCCTTCGGTTCGGATGAAGGCTTCGAGGAAGACGCGGCCGCAATTTCGGAAGCCCCCGAAGTACCTGAATCAGAGCCGTCTTCATGAGTCCCTGCTGTCAATCGCAGTTTCTGGGAATCCGGGACCCTTTCTCGTTTCTGTTTCGGCGGTGCCTTCTTCATGCTGGTTGGAGTGCCATGAACATCAGAAGTCCCTTTTTCCGCAGCAGACGTTGGCGCAGCCATTCCCTTATGCATGATACCGTCTTCGTCATTACCTGAAAAAAGACGATACGCACCAACTACCAGTATGACTACACCCAAGAGCACGATCCACAGCAGAGCGCTGTGCGAACGCCGGTGATACTGCAGTGTCTCGAGGTTCAGTTGAGCATTGTCGCGGTCACCGTCTCTGCCCACGAACGGTTTTGGGGAAGGAATTGGAGTAGGCTCATAATCGTCCTTGTCCTCCTGGCCGTCTTTTTCACCATCATCGGCCTTTTCCTGCGCAATTATCAAAGTATCCCGATGCTCGAGAGGATGAATCTCAGTCGATTCGGATGCCTCGGCAGCAAAATCAGCATCCTCCTGATTACGGACGTCAGATGTATCGTCTGAATCAGATCCTTCTGCCGTACTCTCCGTATGCCCTTCCTGTTCCAATGCCGGGAGAACCATGGTATCCGCATCGTCCAGTTCCGGAACTTGCAATTTGCCCAGCCCAAGAAGCGTTTCCCTCTGATCCGAATCTGAAAGTTCCTTGGGTACGGAGAGTAAGTTTGGAGGGATGGTCTCTGCGTCATAAATATCGAAATCTGCCTTGGGAAGATTGTCGTTCACACCCTCATTAGGGGACTCGAGGGATATCTCCCCGACCACCGTACTGGAATCGCTCCCATCGGAAGATATGGGCTCCGATGATGGCTTACGCACAGGTTCGGACTCATCAGGTATGTCCTGTGAAGTGTCTCCATCCTCATCCCGGGGAGCATCTTGAGGCGAATCCGGCACAGGGGATTGCATATGGAGCTCATCCACGACCTTACCCCGGGGCTGGGGGAGTTTCATACCTACGTCGGTATCTCTCTTACGGTTATTCGTCCTTCTTATCTTCTGGACTGCCTTGACAGGATCCCTGAGCCATTCCGAAAACTGCTTCTCCCCTCCTTCAGACGGAGACGCCGACAGGTCCTCGCTTTCGTAGATGACGCCTGCGAAATAGAGATAGGCCAGATAACGTGCCGTTGTGAGGGGATCGTACTGAGATGAAAGTATGACATCCAGCATGCTGCTGCCGCCATCCAAAAGACGCAGCACTGGGTTGGCCATGTCCGGAATATCTTCCAGATGTTCCACCAAAACGCGTTCGTCGATGTCCAGCACGGCATCCATCTTGGGAAGTTGGCCAGTAAGTTCGAGCCATGAGTCGAGCTGGTCATGCAGGGGCTCCATCTGCTCATAACCGGCCACCTGCTCAGGAACGGCTCCAGGCTCTTCAGTCCATCCGTGGACATGAGCCCCCATGGGCAGCAAAGCGAGTTCTGGTCTGGATTCACCGTCCCACAGGAAATCCACCATACGTCCGTTCTTATAGACGTAACGGGCCTCATGGCTGAAAAGGTGTACGGCAAGACTTCCCGTAAACATGTTCTGTTCCAGATTAAACAAAACGGACAAAAGTGCCTCATAACCGGCCCGGGAATTACCGTCTCCGGATGTATGCCCCAGAGAGTTGGCCAGGACCTCCATGGAAACGGGCCGCTCATATACGGTATACTCCCGGGAAATCATGCCTTTATGGCCTGAGGGGACAACGACCACTGCACGCCTGTCCCGAATCTCTAGGGAAGACAACCACCTGAGATCATCATCGAAGGTCCCTTCACCAAGAAATATGAGAAGACTAGAATCCCGGCTGCTGACGACCTTTTTTGAAAAGGCCTCCCGATCCATGTAAATCTCGAAGGACAGTCCCTGCCCCTTGAGGAGTCCCACCAGAGTATTGGAAGAGTTGGGATCGTATACCAGTACGTCCATGGGTGAGGATTATATCGTTTGCAGGAGTCTTTACAATCTCTAAACTAAAGTTGGGTATCTTCAGCCTGGACCTCGGGCTGAACCTCTATGATGACCGTCTGACCCGGGGAGGGGTCTGCAGAAATATGGGAGACCAGACGGGCCGTACACGAAGGAGTGCCCCTGACCCTGCCGTCGAAACGCACCGTTATCTTCCAGGTACTGTTTTTCACCCCAACACACGGAGCAGCGAACAATCTCAATTTATTGAATAATTTCAGCAAGTTATGCCTAGATAAATCTTTTATCGTTTCTCTGCCACTCACATTCAGTCTCTCCTGGAACAGCCTTACCGCTCCAGTCACATAATTCACTGCCTCAGATGATGACAGACAGTTATGAAGCACATTGCCGGGAGGATTAAAATACAGAGCAGCTCTAGCCACAAGATCCCAGGCTTTTTGGGTGGTTCTGAATCTTTCAGGCAGTGAGTAACACCACCGTACGAAGGAACCATCAGATGAAAATATACTTTTCCACAGTCTGGCAGCGGCAGCTATGTAGACGGCCCTGGGGGAAGAGGTGTCATGGCTATCTCTTAGCAGGCTCAGCGCCTCTTCCACCGAGCCCGTCTGAATGTAAAGAGATGCGAGGTCCAGGCGGTAGACCTCAGGCTTCGACACACGAGGATCCGACATGAGCTTTTTTAGAATGGCTGCTGCTCTGGCCGGTTTCTCCGGTGCCACATAATAGGCGAGATGTTCCAGCACTGCAGGACTGGGGCGTTCGAGCCCTGCCAGATATTCAAGATGAAATATGGCCTCGTCCTTCATGGCCCTGATTCGCTGCCACTGCTTCTCCCACTTCGTTCTGGCTGTCGGCTCATATGGTCTGGGTCCAAGACTCGCTTCCAGGCGTAATGCCTGCCGCCACAGTGTCACTGCAAGCAAAAAAAGACGGTACCTCATGCGGCGACCCTTCAAGAGAGGGACTGTACGGCGCAGTCGGGATATACGTACTGAAGGTAACCTACGGCGATCATCGTATCTAGGGATGAAATCGAGCCCGCTTAGAGGATTGGGAACTGTCAGACGGACGTTTCCAAGATTGACGGTAACCTCGGAGGACGACCGTACGGCAATCTCAGTGGGTACGGATGGCGTCTTCGGAGGTGGAGGACTCTCAGAAGCGCATGCGCTCATCACCACTATGAACAGGGGGAACAGATGGCGGTGCATTTCACCTCCCAGACTGGCCCTCCAGAGGGATGTTTACCTCGCATCTGGCCTCCCCTCCCTCGTCCACGGCCAGGGAGGTGCACGAGACGGTACCTTTCAGGATTCCGCCCTGCTTTACGGTCACCATGCCGTTTACACGGAACTCACCGGAAGCACGCCCCATGACAACCAGTTCTCTGGCCTGTAGTATGCCGTCAATCCTTCCGTCAGGGCCCACTACGACAGTAGAGTCACTTTTTACCTCACCCCTGAAACTACCCTCTATTCTTGCCGGAGATGTGGCCCTCAAAAGGCCCTCTAGTCTTACGTCCCGTCCTACCAGTGTGGCCAGCTCTTTGGATTTACGCTCAGTCATCGTCCTCCTCATAGAGGAAAAATGATATGAGGCGTGGCACACCGCTATGGGAATTCTTCTTCATACCTATGATTACCTCTGTAGCAACGCCAGGAGCGATGTTCACCACGTACAAGTCGACCTTGGTGACTATGAAATACAGACCAAGTCCCGCTCCTATGGTTTTAGTGTCTATTTGGTTGTCCTCTATCAGGCACTTGGTCCAAAACTTGAGTACAGTGGCCTTATCCAGAGTACCGAATCTATCACGCACAGACATGTATACCATGTCGCCAGCTGCCACATGCCTAAACGATATCGGCTTTGGTGATGGCAGCTTGACCCTGTCGTGGAGTTCTACGTCTCCGAATATCTGTTTACCGTCCTTGTCCCGCGGTGCGTTGTAAAGGGCGTTCATGATGAGCTCTTCGGCCACCTGAGTGGCATTGTGGCGGGCTACACGCCTGAAGCCGGCCCGCCTGGCAGTCTCTTCCACCTCTGCCAACGCCTGCTCACGCCCTTTGAAGTTGCGGAATCTCATGTGGTCGAACTCTTTTTTCTCGTGAATGTAGCGTTCCACACCGAATATGACACCAGTAATCAGAGAGTAGAGCACCTTCCTGAACAGCCTTATCCAGTCGTCCTCCATTCTCACCAGGTGATCCACCTGTGGATACGACAGTACATGTATGGCCTCCAGAAGAGTGATTGATGGAAATGTGAGTGTGATGACCCTGGAGTTCTCCGGTACTTTTTCCATGAACAGATGAAATGATTTTAGCTCTCCTTCTCCCACGAGGGCTACTATCATGTCAAAATCGCTATGAACGAAGGATTGTTCCCATGTCCGGAACTCAAGATTTATATCAAGGGGCAAATCCTTGAAAGCAATCGTTATCTCATCCTCGTCCATGCCCCCGTGTACCAGTGCCACCCTGAGAGCGCTTTTCTTCTTTTCGCCCATCTCAATACCCCATACGACTCAATTTCAGTGTTATCTACCACCCACGTCAGGCCCGTCTTGGGGCTTGCCCTCTTCTTTCGGATTTCCGGTGTCAGTGGAATCCGAAGTCTCCGAAGCATCTCCTGAAGGCTGAATCGATGCCTGCTCATCCGGAACGAGACTGACGTTCTTGAAGAGTATCTCTGTGGATATGTTGTTCTTCACGAGGGTTATCTTCCTGATTATCCCCTTTTCAGGGTCGAAGTCGTGTACGATGATGACCTTGTCGCCTTTCTCGAGGCGGTTCTTGTCAAGTGCCCCGGTGTAATGAATCAAGGCCTGAAGCGCACACGTGTAACGGGCCGGAATCTCCACCGTCTTTATCTTGGGTTCCTTGCGGCGCCGTCTATATTTGAACATCTTCACCACGACCTTGTCTTCATAACAGTTGATCTCCCTGATTCTGCGGCCTTTGGTGTCGAAATAAACCCACTGGGAACGTCCCTTGGAGTAGACATGCCTGCCCTCCTCGACCTTAATGGTACCATCAGGCATGAATGCCCTCGATTCAAACTCCGATGTCACCATTTTCATCTCGTCATAATGGTCAAGAATCTCCACGAGACGTTTCCACTTCGATTCTGCAGAAGAAGGAGCTGCCGCCGTCTTGTGTGCTGTATCCGCTTTCCTGGAACTATGCATAAAGGAACATCCTACAGTCAAAATCACTGCCGCTACAGAAAAGACAATCGGCACTATGGAGCTTCTCATGCTAGCATCCTCCCATTCTCAGGTAACGCAGATATATACTTATATTCCACTTTTCTCAAGAATTTGTTGATTAAAGGACTATTCAATCCGATGGAATACATGCTAACCGCGGTGCTATATCCTTGACGGGAAGAAAAACACGTTTTACCAAGGAACCGGATACAGGAGGACTCCCATGGAAGAGCAAGGAACATTCACACCAGTATCGAGCACTTCCGAAAAGCGTATGTACGGACCGAGGTGCATACTGATATGCGGACTTACAGCCGATGAGCAAAAGACGGCCATCCAAGCATTCGCCCAGTTCAGTGGACTTCCGGTAATAGTCATACATGAGGAAGACCTGGACACCGTACTTTACGACCTAGTAAGAAGGCCGGCCACGGATTCCCATGAACGAGACTCCTCTATCACACGGCTTGTACTCATGTCAGGAATAACGCAGCAGGAACTTCACGGCATCATGAGTTCCTACAGGGAAGCGGGCCTTCCACGTCCCCTGTGGGCCACACTGACCCCGACGTCCGAAACCTGGACACTGCGTCGACTCCTGAAGGAACTCGAAGCCGAACGCCGTGCATTCGAGAGCAGCGGCCAAGACTCCTGAACCCACACAACATTTTGCGTTCTTACGGTCTTTGTAGTAAAAGTCCCACTGCATCCAAGGGAGGATATAATGTTCTTCAAAGAACGAAAGTATGAACGATACGGGTACAAGGCTCCTGTACTTTTTCAGAAAACAGGCACTCATACATGGACATGGGGCGTAAGCAACGACATCTCCCAGGGTGGTCTGTTTCTCAACACATCCGACGAAGGGTTCGAGGAAAGCAGTGTAATAACCCTCAATATCGTGAGCCTCATCAAGGGTATTCTCTTCTCTATAGATGCCAGAATAGTCCGCGTAGTCCAAGGACGTGGCATTGCTCTGGAATTCGTTGGAGCATCAGCCTCTCCTGAACTCAAGGCCCTCATATCGCACCTGAAATCCACATGGTCTCCTTTGAGTGAAGGCCCTCCACCTACCCCATGGGAGAAGGAAAAAGCCCTTGGCCTCGCCAACACACTCATGGAACGTGCCCAGTTCATGGATTATTACCGTATCCTGGATCTCTCCACCGATGCCACTGAAGAAGAAGTGGTCAAACAAGCAACTACATATCTCGAAAGCATGCTCATATCACAGCGGGGCCTCACCGAACGCGAAATCAGGATTCTCAAGGATGCCATATCACTAGTGAAAAGACTTGGGGGCATACTCGCCAACCCGACCCGACGTTGGTCCTACAACATAGCGATGGGCCTGGCTTTACGGGAAACTGCCGAAAAGATACGCCGTTCGGGCATGGATCTCAGTCCATTTCACGAGTACTACACCCACCGCTACAAGGAACGTGCCCAAAAGGCTGCCAAGATAGCAGAAGAATTCACTATAGCCCTCTCATCAGGAGACTCAGACAGGGCAAGGCAGCTGCGTGAAGAAGGTCTGAAACTGAATCCATTCAATCCGGTATTCTGGGAGGCATGACATGAAGCTGTCCCTTGGACTCATACTAGCTTTTGCCATGTATATGTGTGAACCAGCTGATCACTCCGCTTCCACCTGCACCAGATCAGGAGATTCGGGCTCTGACAGCGGGGACGGTCTTGTATGTGGTGAACACTACGATCTGTCTGAAAATGGTGGTCCTTCCCTGTTTGCAACCAAAATAATACAGTATACCCACGTCAATGCTGCTGGTCTGGTGGAAACCGATACCATCTCAGAGCTCCTCGCACTTCTCGAGTTCCACGTGGACGAGCCCCAACCCTACGTACGGATGAAACTGTGCACGCTGGAGATTCCGGCAGTGCAGGTACCGGGGCAGCCGGCTCCCACAAAGTTCACCATACTCCCCGAACTACTTCCCAACGTGGAATCCGTCGAGGCCCCCCTCTCCATAGAGGGAGACACCACGTGCTCCACCATATCATTTCCCCCTCTGTATACGGTAATAGGTGCACGACTAATCAACGATGCCACTGATCCCCTGCCACACGATCCCAATGCATCGTGTCCCGACGGGGGAGTTCAAGTACACCAGGCTTCCTGTGTATACGACGTCGACAAGGACGGAGAGGTTGGGGCCACACTGATCGCAGAAAACGTGCCAGGACTGGAAGTAACTCAGGCATACGTGATAATGAGATCATGGACCTCCATGGAAGGCATGGTAGCCAATTCGGATCTCATCCTTGGTACGGCCGACTGGGACCTGGACCAATTCGTCCTTTCATGCAAGGTGATCCCAGTGGGCTCCACACAGCCAAGATACTGCAACGACGAAGAAATCAGTATGGTGAGAACGATAAATCCTGAAGTCTCCCAGTCCTCTGCCCAGCCATCCACCTACATGGCAGTACGTGTTTCTCCCGACATGGACTGCGAACAGCTCATCGAACAGGCTGACGAGCTGTTTGGACGCTGAAACATACTTCTTTACATGATTCAGTCATATTGGGGCAACCGCCGGAAGGAATATCCGATTATGAGTACATGTTCACGGATGAAAACGTACTCACTTACTTGGCACTGCAACTCGTAAACGTAAAACACAGACGTCTACTCATGCGGGATCTGGTGGAGGGATTCATTACCCCACGGGAACTTCAGACTGCACAGGCTGCATATCGGTACGGCATGGAGGAATTGGCCCCTGCTCTTGAACGGGCACGAGAAGAGCTCAGGCGTGTCGTGGAGATGGGCTTTTCGGTCACGGTTCCAGGCATGCCAGATTACCCGCGCTCACTGCTCAAGTCCCCCAATCCCCCAGGAGTAATCTGGTATTCAGGAATTCTTCCATCATTACAGTCAGTTACGATAGTTGGCAGCCGCAGCGCATCCAGGATACACATGGACAAGGCATATGAAATAGCCCAGGTGGCAGCTGCTCACGGATATGATGTCATATCTGGAGGAGCCTATGGTATAGACGCAGCTGCTCACCGTGGAGCAATTGATGCCGGAGGGAAGACATTCGTGTTTACAGCATCGGGTCTGGATATCATATATCCTCAACGCCATGAAGATCTGTTCAGCAAGACGGTCTCGACGGGCGGAGGTGTGACAAGCTTCGTTCCTCTTGGAACGAATCCCGCGAAATGGCGTTTCATCTACCGCAACAAAATGATGGTCCTGGCATCCAGAGCCGTAATCGTAGTTGCAGCCGCCCTGAAATCAGGAGCACTATCAACCGCATATGCGGCCATGAAATACGGAATCCGCCTCATCGCCATCCCCGGAACACCCGGTACATCCCTTTTGTTGAGTCAGGGGGCAATACCCCTCGAAGAGCCCACTCAATTCGAGAGTGCTTTGACTTCAACATCCATTTCATCTATATGGTTACGGCCTGTGCCCTATGAGGCCATATTGAGGGAAGGCCCCAAAAGTGCCGAGGAAATCTCTGAACGAAGCGGAGATCCCCTGGCACAGGTGCTATCTGAACTCATGCAGGCTGTCATGGAAGGCACTGTGTCCCGGACTGCCGGTCTGTTCATGCTGACCGGCCCGGTGGTATCTAAACATCAGCATGACGTTTAGAGCAGCATATCTGTCTGTACCATATCGGCAGGCGGATGGTGTGAACTCTTTTTGTCCGTGGAGGAACCGTAATGGGCAAACCACTCATCATCGTAGAGTCGCCGGCAAAGGCCAGAACGATTGAGAAATATCTGAAAGGCAAATACAAAGTGACCGCATCTCAGGGCCACGTGGTGGATCTGCCCAAAAAGGGCCTTGCCGTTGACATAGAAAACGACTTCGAACCTCAGTATGAAATAAGGCCAGACAAACGAAAAATAGTAAAACTCCTTAAGGACGAGGCCAAAAAGGCCGATGCGGTATACCTTGCGTCAGACCCGGACCGAGAAGGAGAGGCCATAGCCTGGCATGTAAACTCCATAGTCAGTGCCATAAATCCCAACACAAGCCGGGTGCTCTTCAACGAGATAACTCCCAAGGGTATAATGGCAGGTCTGTCCAGCCCCAGGGAGCTCGACGTAAACCTGTTCAATGCCCAACAGGCCAGAAGGATACTGGACCGTCTCGTGGGTTATCAGTTGAGCCCGCTTCTGTGGGAAAAAATAAAGCGTGGCCTGAGTGCAGGTCGAGTCCAGTCAGTGGTACTGCGTATCATCGTCGACCGTGAACGCGAAATTCTTGCATTTGACCCCGAGGAGTACTGGAATCTCTCCGTGGACTACGAGACTCCAGAGGGCAAGACTTTTACGGCAAAACTCTCAAAGATAGACGGAAAAAAGGCGAAAGTAAAAAATGCAGAGGAGGCCCAAGGGCTTCTAGATCGCCTGATAGCTGCTCGGCATGAGATAATCAGGGTGGAGCGCAAGGAAGTCAGACGCAATCCCTCCCCTCCTTTCATAACGTCCACACTTCTTCAAGATGCATTCCGCAAATACCGCTACGGCAACAGACGGACCATGGCCCTTGCCCAGCGTCTGTACGAAGGCGTCGAACTCGGACGCGACAAGGAACCAGTAGGCCTCATCACCTATATGCGTACTGACTCCGTACGTGTCAGTGAGGATGCCATCTCAGCCACTAGAGACTTCATCAGTTCCACTCTCGGTGACAAGTACCTTCCAGAGAAACCGCGTAGATTCAAGGTGAAAAAAGGAGCTCAGGACGCCCACGAGGCCATAAGACCCACAGATGTGACCCGCACACCCGAAGAAGTGGAACGTCTCCTCAAGGAGGCAGGTGTAAAGGACGCCGCTGCCCTGTCCCGTCTTTACAGACTCATATGGCGCAGATTCGTGGCCTCCCAGATGGCCCCCGCCGTATTCGATCAGACCACAGTCGACGTGGATGCAGCAGGACTCACCATGAGCGCCCGCGGCAATATCCTCAAATTCCGTGGCTACCTGGCTCAATATGAGGTCCCTGAAGAGAAAAACGGTCAAGAATCCGAAGACGACAAGAAAAAACGGCTTCCACATCTCGAAGAAGGCTGGATCCTTAGCCTTCTGCAGGCCCACAAAGAGCAAAAATTCACCCAGCCCCCACCCCGTTACTCCGAGGCCAGCATTGTAAAAGAGATGCAGGAGCGCGGTATTGGTAGGCCCTCTACATATCACAGCATCATCCCGACACTGCTCGACCGTGAATACGTGGCAAAGGACGAGGGTAAACTCAAACCCACCGACCTGGGGGTCGCTGTCACCGATCTGCTGGTGCAGTGGTTCCCTGACATCATGGATGTCAGTTTCACCGCACAGATGGAAGGACGTCTGGACGAGATTGAGGAAGGACGCATACAGTGGCGCAGTGTGCTGCGGGACTTCTATGAAAAATTCAGTTCCAAACTTGAGACAGCCAAAAGCCAGGCTACCAATCTCAAGGGTATGTCCCGCGAGACCGATTATGTGTGCGAGAAATGTGGTGCCCCTATGGTTCTGCGCTGGAACAAGGGTTATTACATTGCCTGTTCCAACTACCCCGAATGCCGCACCACCAAACCCGCAGAGCTGCTTCCTGACGGGACCGTGCGGATAATCGAACCCGAGGTCAGCAGCGAAAAATGTCCCAAGTGCTCTTCTCCCATGGAGGTTCGGACAGGGCGTTTCGGCAGGTATCTCAAATGCACCAGTGAGTCATGCGGTACCACAATGCCCTATGTTCTGCCATACACATGTCCTAAGTGCGGACAGGGACGGCTTTCAGAACGGCGCACCAGAAAAGGTAAACAGTTCTTGGGCTGCACCGAGTATCCCAACTGTGATTTCATGACATGGGACGTACCAGTAAACGAGAAATGCCAGGTCTGTGGATGGGATTACATGCTCAAACCGCGGCGGGGACGCAAATACTGTCCCAAATGCCGGCTCGAATCCGAAAAGCAGTGACTTCCATTCCCGTTTACCCCTCATCCAATTCCCTTTGACTCATGGCTTGCCTGATCTCCCGTCCTTCTGCTGAGATTTTATACAGATGTAACAAGGCATAAATAACGGCAACCAGGAATACGAGTATCCCTTCTGCAGAAGAAAAGACTCTTGTTACTAAAACCACCAGAGAGCCCCTAGGAAGGCCGTATTCCATGGCATAATAAAACATAGCAGCCACTGCCCCCAGCAGCAGTGCACCTCCAAATACCTGAACAAGTGACAGCCTTTTGAGAAAAGGCAGGTCAAGTAACATGGCATCGAGTTCTTCAGATGTGAGAACAGGATGAATGCAACCGCATGAATGACATCTTCTCGTGTCCCTGCGCGACAGAGATTTACCACAGCACTGGCACTGGTAACTCATGATATCCCTCCCTATGCGAACGGGGCTTCCCCTGAACGCACTCAACAGAGTTACAAATATAACTATATGTAATAAAAGGATTTTTTAGATTTTTATCAATTTCCAGCGTCCTCTATAAAAAGTCACTGTCATGAATACCACTACAGTGAACAGATAGAGGACCGTAGGCCCCCACACACCCATGAGACCCAGTTTCATATAGCGTCCCAAAAATATGGACAGGGGTATGAGCACGCCAAACTGTGCGCCAAACTCGACGTACATGACAAAAAGGGTATTTCCGGCGCCGAAGTGGGCCTGCATCAAAACCATGCCCACGGCTGCGAGGGGGAGAAGATAACCCACAAGACCAAGGGGGCCTGAAGCAGCCGTAACCACCTCAGGGGCGTTGGGATTGAAGAGTCTAACCCAAAATTCAGGATACAGGCCCATCCACAAGCCAAGCACCAGCATTATGGATGCCCACAGACGTGCGGACTCCCAGCCGTAAAGTTCGGCCATGTCAGGATTTTTCTCACCCAGTGAACGGGATACCAGTGTGGCGGTAGCTGTTCCAAATGCCACACAGGTCATCAGAGCAGGCATGAGTATGGTGATGATTATCTGATTGGCAGCCTGATACACCGTGGCCTGGTGTCCTGAGGCAAGACCTCCAACCACCCAGTCAACAATGAGAAAACCCACCATGAGCAGCAGTGTCGCAAACCCAGATGGCAAAGACAGCTTTGCCACCAGCCAAGCCAGGCCTCTATTTATTTTGGACAGTGTATAATACCTGTATTTCTTCCGGAATTCAGGCTTCAGGGAGAAGTAGACCATCACACCCAGGCCCACCACAGTACTGAGAACGGAAGCCAGAGCAGCTCCCATAACCCCCAGATGAGGAGCACCCCATTCACCATAGATGAACATGTAGTTGAGGACGATATTCGTGATATTCATGAGCAAAGACGCCACGAAGTGTACGTATGTCTTACCCAGACCATCGAAGAATGCCTTGTATGAGATGGTAGTCACCATTGTAAAAATGCCCAGAAGCCTAACCCTTATAAACGGTCCCCCCACTCTCATGACCTCTGGATCTCCGTCTGAAACAAGATGCAGAAGTTGAGGTCCGTAAAAAGAGCCCAGGACAGCAGCCATGAAAGACGTTACCGTGGCTACCATCAGGGAATTGGTGAGTGCAGCCCCAGCCCCATCAGGATCATGCTCTCCAACCCGGCGGGCTGTGACGGCCTGTGTACCCACCGATATAGCAGAAAGGAAACCGCCTATAGCCCACAAAATCTTTACAGTAAGCCCAATGGCAGCCTGACCTGGAACACCGTCGACCGCTGGGAGTCTACCCACCATTATGGAATCAGCCTGATTGACCAAGGCCTGAAAAAGCATCGCTCCCACCACTGGAGATGCAATGGCCAAAATCTCCTTCCATAAAGACGGGTGGGGCCTAAGTATGGAATCCCACGATGATTTGAGTCTGATATTCCTGAACGTATCTGCGCCTGGTATGTCAGTGGATTTGGACATGATAACTTCGCTGTCAGAC
>JALWFW010000014.1 GCA_027013865.1 Polyangiaceae bacterium
TTGAAAGAGACGTAATACGATACAAAGGTCTGTTATTTTATAAGCTTATATGTAAAGTTACTTGAACATTCTCTCTCTCTCTCTCTCTCTCTCTCTCTCTCTCTATATATATATATATATATATATATATATATGTGTGTGTGTGTGTGTGTGTGTGTGTGTGTGTGTTACTGTCAGATGAGTAATCTATAGAGTGTTATAATACCAGGTAATATACCAAGTGATATCACAACAGGTAACATAAACAACAAATGTCAGAGGAGGCAGCATGATTATTACTTAATGAGAAACAAATACGTGAAGTATTTTTACAGAGCAGTGAATGGCAGCATAAGTTTCGCTGTGACATGACGTGACATGTTGTGACATGCTTTGATACGTGACATGTGGATTATTATTCTTATTATTATTATTGCATAAAGCTTGTGAAGCTATTGTGCATCTCTTTGTAACGACATTGTCTAAGGTCATGGTATAAGGCTACACTTTAAGGCCATCGTGTAAGTGTATAAGGCAGTTTTACTCACCACACTTTAAGGCTGCCCTAAAGTGTATAAACAATGCTGTTATATTAGTGCACACTTTCAAGCTGTATTCTCAAGCTACCCTTTAAGGCTTTCGTATATGGTCACACTTTAAGGTTACCATATAAGTTCAGACTTCAAAGGCGTCATATAAGGCTATTCTTTAATGCTATTCCATAAATCCTTACTTTAAGGTCATTATACATGGCACATTTTAATGGTGTCCTGTAAAATCCCACTTTAAGGCTGTCATATTTGGCCACAGGCTAAGGCTGTAATATAAGGTCATTAAGGCCACAATATAAGCTAATAGTATTTGTTTCGTAATTGCTTCTGACAGCTCAATGCCGTTCTGCCCAAAGCTTTAGCGTAAGGCCAATCAATATTTAAGGCCAAGGTTTATGACCTTGTTCTAACAGCTTTCTGTAAGGCCATTATCTAAGGTCAGCGGGCATTCTCCGAGCGTCATCTCACCGGAAACTGCGGCCGCTAGCCGGCCACAGCGCGACACCTGGCGGTCATAACGCCAAGCTCCAGATCGCAATCAGACGAGTGGTCACGGGACAACAATGATGCGGCAACAATTTGTCGCTAATTGCCCGATGATTGGCCGGTTTATTCCGATCCGATGACGTCATAAAAGGCTGACGATTGCGTCATCATCGGCGACCGTAGCGTCGCTTCCGGTCTGTTCTCGCCGGCACTCCGTAACTAATGATTTCTATTTGTGACAAGCGCTTGTTCAGTGCCTGCTTAAGTTGAAAGTAATTAAAACTTACACTAATTCATCGATTATCGCCCACATCGGATGACGTCATCGCAGCGTCGTTGAAGGCCCGTTTGGTGACAGGTGACGTCACGAGTGCTTCGTTTGCATCATTCAACGGCCCCAACTGAAGTTTTATTCGGGCGCGAAATATTAATGACGTCACACATTAACGTCGGATACCAGTGAGTGAGTGAGTGAGTGAGTGAGTGAGTGGGTGATTGAGTGAGTGAGTTCAGTGTGGCATAGCTGATAGAGCGTTTGACTGCAGAAACTCACCAACTGGACTCAAATCCCGCCACTGTGTTGGTTTGTTATCATCCAGAACCATTTAACTAAAACGTCATCAGCTACGTCAGTATCCCTAATGACGTCATCATGCCGATATTAGAATCATCGAAAGCATTCGTTATCTATTTGAGCGTGCGAAACAAAAAGTGACAGACAGACAGACAGACAGACAGACAGACAGATAGACAGACAGACAGAGAGACATACAGACAGACAGAGAGAGAGAGAAAGAGATGGGGGCAGCGAGTGTAAAAATGGAAGACAAAGAGAGCGGGGGGGATGGAGTTTCTCAGTGTTTATGTTGCTATACAAAAGGATATAA
>JALWFW010000015.1 GCA_027013865.1 Polyangiaceae bacterium
AGCTCGTAGCCATGCTGTTCACCAGGGTGATAGCGCTGTCACGGTTCCCTGCTACGTTCACCACGAGGCTGCGCGGCTTCCCCATAACCGAGGAAACCCTATCACCTGAAGAACTCCTCATGCGCATGAAATCCGAATTACAGAACCTTCTTCAGCCCTCTGCGACCGAAGTCCGCAGTCTCTGGCTGAGGAGGATTCATCCGGACAACCTGGTCAACGCCCCGGTACACGTACGGGAACGTCTCCGGGAGACATTCTCCAGGCTGTCCCAACTTGAAGTCATGCGGGGGGTGGGACTCATGGAAATCGTGGAATTTCCCGTATCTAAAACTACTTTTTGACACCAAGAGGCCATGTGATGGATAGATTTCTGGATTTAGGCGACGAAAGTTTCGCAGAACAAAAGATTTTACTCGTGGATGATAATCCCAAAAACCTCCTTCTGGCCAAAACGATACTGAAGCCTCTGGATGTGGACATCCTTACTGCAGAATCTGGCAAAGAAGCACTCGAACTCCTGGAAAGTGAAAAGCCCGTGGATCTCATGCTCCTGGACCTCATGATGCCTGAGATGGACGGCTTCGATGTTCTGGAGGAGATGAACCGGCGTGACCTCATGGAGAATACTAGCGTCATCATTCTCACTGCACTCCATGATGTTCATGACAAGGTCAAGGCACTGTCTCTCGGGGCTGTGGATTACATAACCAAACCTTTCGTCAAAAAGGAATTACTTGCCCGTATCAGACTCCATCTGTCTTTGAGGTATTATCACAATAAACTTCAGAATTATGCAGGATACCTGGAAGTTCTGGTGGAGGAACGCACCGAGGAACTCAAACGCACCCAGGACATCATCGCCATATCCCTGGCTCGGCTGGCTGAATCCAGGGATCCGGAAACAGGTGACCACCTGGAACGCATGAGCCGCTACTCGGGAGTCATTGCCAAGGTACTCACTGGCAAGGCTGGTGTAACCCCCCATATTGACGAGGCATATGCCAGTATGCTGGAGAAGGTGGCTGTCCTCCACGACATCGGTAAAGTCGCCATTCCGGACCGTATCCTTCTCAAACCCGGTCGTCTAACCCGTGAAGAATTCGAAATCATGAAGACTCATACAGTTCACGGCGGAGATACACTGGCCAAGGCAATCATGCAGGTGGGCAAACCGATTCCATACCTCATAATGGCCAAGGAGGTCGCCTACTATCACCACGAGAAATGGAATGGCAAGGGATATCCTATAGGTCTCAAGGGCACGAATATTCCACTGAGTGCTAGGATAGTGGCCATTGCCGATGTTTACGATGCCCTCCGTTCTAGGCGTGTATACAAACCGCCGTTCTCCCATGAGAAGGCAAGGCGTATCATACTGGAAGAGAGGGGACAGCAATTCGATCCAATGATAGTGGATGCATTTTTGGAGGTCGAAGACCAAATCATCGAAATACACCATCAGTTCCCCCAGGAGATATGAGTATGTCCGCCATACTGGACAAATCCATCATGAATCTCATAGAGCCACGTGCTCTTATCGCCTTTGATGCCGATGGACACATACAGGAATTCTCACCTTCGGCATACCGCATGTTCGACTACAGCGAAGATGAATTTTCACACCTCACCTTCGAGAATTTGTTCCACTGGGAACGAATAGGCAAACGTCCCTCTCAGATTTTGGAAGAGATGATGTACCACGGCGGGCAGATAAGAGATATGGAAATGCCTGCGCTGCGCAAGGGAGAGGTGGTCTTTCCTGCCCTCGTCACCATGGGGGTGGCAGATGGCGGGGGCTTTCTGCTCCTGCTGGAGGATAGTTCTGCCAGATTAAGGCTGCTCAAGGAACTCAAGGAAGAAAAGAGGCGTCTCGAAAGTGCCCTTGCCATAAGCTCCTACAGAATAGAAAACCTCCAAGATGCCCTTGAAAAACGAACCCAGGAGCTTGAAGAGTCGGACAACCGGCTAGACATATATTCAAGACTCATCTCCTACATAACCAGCGTGTGGGAAGAGGACTTTCTCATTGCCGGCGTACTGGAACTGCTGGTACTTCTGGAAGTTGCCCATGCTGGTGTCATCCATATCTACGATCCTGACAGACACGTATACATCCTAAAGGGAGCCGTGGGGGTCAAAGCCGAATCACTTCCCAAGGAACATGGAGTCGAAAGTGGCGTGTGGAGTGTTCTTTATGAGCACAAGAAGAGAATGCTACTGCCCAATGCAGCCGGTCTCTTTTCAATTGACACCCCCTTGGGCAAATGGACACCCGGCGCAATCCTGGCCATTCCTTTGGAATATCATGGTGTTTTCATCGGAGTGACGACCCTGGCACTGGTCAAGCCTGTAACCCAAGACGAGCAGCTGTTCTACGAAAATCTTATGGCTCACGTGGCCATAGGCATATACAACATACGTCAGTATGCAAACCTCAGGAACATGGCTGAAAAACTACATGCCCAGGCAGAGGAGATCGAGGACAAGAACCGTCTCCTCGAAGAAGTCTCCAGGCGTAGAAGCGTGTTCATAGCCAACATGACCCACGAGCTACGTACCCCGCTGAACATAATCCTGGGATTTACCGAAGTCCTGGAAGAACAACTGGATGACAGCAGAAAAGAGGAAGCACTGCCCATACTTCAGGAGATACGTTCAGCAGGCAACCAACTTTTAGGTATAGTCGAGGATATCCTGGCCCTGTCACGTATCGAAACCGGAGACCTGTCCCTCAACCCAGAAGTGGCCTCCCTCAACGAATTTCTGGAAGCCGTGCTGTCACCGTGGGCAGAAAAAGCCAAAAATCTGGAAATTGAACTCGAATATACCCTTCCCGAGGAAGAATACATAGCAGAACTCGACTTCGTAAAAATACGGCAGACCCTTACGGCACTTCTGTCCAATGCCCTCAAATTCACCATGGTGGGAGGGCATGTATTCATCGATGCCAGTGTGTCAGGCAGAAATTTACGCATCACCGTCAGGGACACGGGAGTAGGTATCTCAAAGGAGGATCAGCAGATCATCTTCGAGGCCTTCCGCCAGGGAAGCGCAGCCATGTCCAAACCATCCGGAGGCACGGGTATAGGACTTACGTTAGCCAAGCACTATGTGGAACTTCACGGCGGCACAATCCGGGTCGAATCCCAAGAAGGTATGGGAGCGACCTTCATCATCGACCTGCCTGACGTCATAATAGTATGAATCTCAACTCCATGGCTCACTGCCGTCCATAAGACAGCAGTCATAATTTCTTCAATAATCAAAGTATGTTACATGAGAAGATCATATTTGGGCCATCTGTCGGGTAAGGTGCTTCCACTGATTCAGACAGCCAACTCAACGAATAATCGAGACAAGGGATGAGCAACGGACATGAGGCTGGAAAGAGCATTCATCTCATGGGAACCGTGGCCTCACGTTCCTTTTTCATTTCCTTGAGTCTGGCTTTGGCTGCCTTGAGACTGGAGACCATGCATTTTCGCAGCCCCTGACAGTCGTCACCGCGGTGTTTTCCTACGCATTCCTTGAGAATCTCGGTCCTTATCTTGTCGGTGTCAGTGGTCATCTGTTTACAGGTACGTATGCATTTGACCATGTCCTTACGCTGGGGCTCCTTGTGATAGACCACGAGATTACAGTACAAAATCTGCTCACATGCACTGCGGCAAGTGACCTCTTCCCCTTTCCCCAAGGGACGCACTGCAACCGTTGGCTTCATGACTCCCTCTTTGGGAAGATCAGGAGCCACCTTGCCGTCTTTCACTTCAGTTCCCGGAATAGGCACGGCATCAGGCGCCTTCTCGGTATGTCTGGAACATCCTGTAGCAAAGATGAGTGTAAGGAGCACTGCCAGTACAGCGAAGAATGTACCGTTCATTTCAAGCATCCTCCAACGGTTACTATGGTTTTGGGAGCCGTTCCGAACCTCTGACGTACCTCTGATTTCACTATGGATGATATGAATGCGTCCACTGTTACGCGTTTGGGCTGACTCTGGGTCCTGAGTTCCTTCTCGATGCGGCGGCTTATGGCGTCCGACAGGTGGGACCTCTCGCCCGCCGTACCGAATCCCATGAGTTTTACGGAGGGACGCTCCACCGGAATACCACTTTTGTCCAATACCAGAGAGACCACGGCTATCCCAAGCACGGACAGGGTTATGCGCTGCTTTACAGCCTCCTGATCCATGAGATCGTCCTCATCCCAGCCGACATAGAACGTGGTGAGTTCCTCGTCTTCGGTTTCCCAGGAATCATCAGTGAGACGAAGCCACTGGCCAGAGACGAACATGGCTGTATCGATACCCACCTGTTCGGCTATGCGAGCTCCCTGACGCATGAAACGGTAACCGCCATGAAATGGCACGTACCAGCGAGGTTTGACGAGAGATACGAGGCGTCTGACGTCTTCTGATGCAGGATGGCCGGATACGTGCACCAGGGGAAGGACTTTAGCATCTACGATCTCTGCACCAAGCTGGGCAAGACGGTCCATCATGCCGTGAATCTGGCGCTCCCTGCCGGGAATGGGACGTGAGGAGAAAATCACAGTATCGCCGGCTCCCACCTCTAGGGCTTTGTGAGAGTCGAAGGACATACGGTTCAGGGCCGAAAGTACCTCGGCCTGGGAACCCGATACCAGAATAGTAAGCTCTTCAGGTCTGAGACTTCCCATACGGTCCCTTGGGATGACGTCCTTCGACGACACCAGTCCCATCTTCTCGGCAATGGAGAAGTACATCTCCATTGATCTGCCCACCAGGACTACCTTGCGTCCCAGTCTTGCACTTATACGCGTAAGTGTGCGTAATCTTTGAATATTTGATGAAAACAGCGTTACAATGATACGGCCTTCGACATCTGACATGAGTTTCTGGAGTTCTTCTTCCAGCTCTGTCTCACTGTGTGTGGAACCATGCTCCAGAGTACCAGTGGAGTCACCAATCATGGCGAAAACCGGTTTCTCGGAGACCTCAGCATGCCAGCGCTCCTCATCGAATCGTGTGAGACCGTCAAAGGCGAGTTTGTAATCCCCTGTGTGAAGTACCCTGATACCGTAAATCTCCACGAGGATGGCCCCAGCCTGGGGGATGGAATGGGGGATGGGTAGAAACTTGAACCTCACGTTGGGATCGGGTTCATACCACTTCCAGGGTTCCACCACGTGCACCCTATCGGACAAATCCATACCAAACTCGTTCCTGGCGCGTGTCATGATGAGGCGGGCAGTGTATTCAGACGCATATACAGGTACATCCACCCGCCCAAGAACCCGTGGAATGGCTCCAATATGGTCCTCATGTCCGTGGGTAGCCAAAATTGCCACTAGCTCATGGCGGTGTCTGTGTATGAAATCGAGATCAGGCAGCATCTTGGTTATACCGGGATACTCGTCATTGACCATCCCTATACCGCAGTCCACCAACACTGCCTTGAAGAGATGTCTCATTAATACACAATTGCGCCCGAACTCTCCGGCACCACCAACCGCGAACAGCTCAAGTGGATCGACATTTTTCATGGAGGCCATATTTTCAGGAAGTAACATATTGTCAACCGGAATCAGGCCATTGCCAGGGCTGTCAAATTCCGTAATCCTGAAAATCCCCTTCTTGGATGCATGCAAACTCCATACAGGTGTCCAACATGGATGAAAGACCCGGATTATATAACCGACCCTTTAATACATTTATTCAAAAAGTGTTTAATATCATAATGTTACACGTGCCAAAATACAGACTTCCCCATTGGCATGTATCTTGCATAAAACTTCTCATGACTGGACCGTAGGAG
>JALWFW010000016.1 GCA_027013865.1 Polyangiaceae bacterium
GCCCTAGATATTTGCTGCGTTCGAAGAGTTGTCTAAGGTTTCAATAATAATTATTATTATGTGCGCGTGCCCTGCAGCGGCGTCGTCTGGCGTTGTTTTATGCCCTTTTTTCTGTTCCTCGATAAGTTTCAGGTTTCATTTTAGTAACTGAGCGTCTTTCTCAGAAACCAAATTAATCCAACAATAAGCCGACTGCTTCCGAAAGTTAACGTAAATATCCGAGAACGTGACCGACATTGTCTGTTTGCAGCACTCTTCCCCGCAAATAGCATCTGGTGTATAACAAATACAAAGGGGAAGTGTAGAAAGGGGGTTCACTCTTTTAACCATGGGTGGTTTGGGGGGACAGCGTTTGAGTTACTTCTATTCCCGAATGCGGGAGGATACCCACCTGCTCCTCCCCGGTGTGACAGGAGTAACTCAAGGCCGGTATCCAGAGGTGTTTTATCCATCGTAACATGGCGTACGTCTGTCAACGTAAACACCGTGAAGTGCTTATATGTGGGAGTAACTCTGTGTAGGGAGATCTTTAACGTAATTCTGATCCAGATGGCAGACTTTGTAGACACCTGTTCAAAGGTTCTGGGTCTGTGTGTGTGTGCACGCGCGCGCACGCGTCTGGGTATGCGTGTGTATGTGATCCCTTTGGTACAATTTCAGCTAATCCACTCAGCTAATCTGGCGAGTGTGTTCCGGCTCCACGAGGTGCGTGCATGATATTCCGACGGGAGGTAGAATTCTGCGTGTGTGTGTGTTTGTGTGTGTGTGTGTGTTTGGGTTAATGCGGTCGGGGATGCGCTGTATAAGACAAACATTCCACTAATGCTGAGCTAGATATTTGTAGTAACATACCGTGCCGTCTTGTCCTGTGTGGATACTACTGTATGCCTGGTCACGTCGATGTTACTCAAAGTGGCGATATACCCCTTCTCGCAATATCTCTGTCCGTCCGTCCGTCTGTCTGTCTGTCTGTCTGTCCGTCCGTCCGTCTGTCTGTATGTGTACGGGTCTGTCGAGATGGTATTATCCAATACAAGGGGAGTTAATGGGGTAGTAAGGCAGAATCAGCGAAAGGGATTCCGGGAACAGATAATAAGACATACTTGAACAATTTTCTTGTATTCATTCTGGTACTTTTTTTAATTTTTGTTGTCGTTGGGAGTCTCAGATGGACTAATAGACCTTCCTCTGGTTTACTGTCACAAATACAGGGATATAAACTTAGTAAGAATAGGTTTATTTACCTGAGACTGTAAACATACGACTAGATGACCAAGAGTAACAAAGCTAGCCTACAGCATACACTGTTGTGGGGGGGGGGAGTTAATATGCTGGCCGCGGTTAATAATATATCAATTACCTCGCTATAAGTGTATTAGTAGTAGATTTAGCTTGCTTAGCTTAGGAACAGTGATTATAAACATATAGTTAGAGCAGAACTGATTACGTAATCAGATCGTATCATAAACAAATCTAGTATCGGCTTGGACATGTTTATTTGTGGCCGGATCAAGCTCAGTGCGATAAATAAAACTGCGAGGAAAATATTTTACCAACATCTACGAAATGTTGTGTTATTAAATGCTTTATTGTTCACTTTACCATTTAGATAGATATATGAGCGAACACTCCCCAAAAAACACGTGTTTAGCACTGTATACGTAAATATTCGCAGATCTTTAATGATAAACTGGTACAAAAGGTATTCCTGGTTATTCTTTTAACGATACGCAATAAAACAATTTTAGTTTGGATAATATCGTGGCACACACACACACACAGCTACGTACATATTCACCTATGATTCATGCGTGCTGTTGCCAAATGTACCAGACTGGAATGATTAAATGTGGCAGATTTATTATTATTATTATTAAATTATATAT
>JALWFW010000017.1 GCA_027013865.1 Polyangiaceae bacterium
GGATTACATCGGCAAAACTCCCGAGAACGCGGGCACCGGCAGGATCTCCGCCGACGTCGAAGATGGCTATGCCCTCGTTCATCTCGAACATTCCCCGTATCTCGGGAAGTATTATGGGAAGGTCTGCATAAAAGTGGCCACCGCGGGGGATGACTACACGGATACCCTGATTTTCGAGAACTTCTACTGCCTCCCGGGTACGGAAGTAGGGATTGACTACGTCGAGATCGGCAATGGAGATACCCTCTACGCCCCACTTACTCAGTGCCAGGGCCCAGTTGACAGCCACCTCGGTTTTGCCGCTTCCGTAGTTGCCAATGATAATGACCGCCCTTTCCTTTGGCAGGATTGGATTATTGGGCAGCTTGGTCAGCATGATTTTCTCTTAAGATATCGCCCCCTGGTTGTAAAGGTTTTTTTCCATGAAAGTTATGTAAGAGAACTCTAGAAACTCTAGGTGATTCACTCAGTACGCATAAATATGGATCCTCTTGGTGCCGAAGCGTACGTTGTGATCCGGATTCGCTATGCCTCCGGTATCGCCATCGTGGATTCTGAAGAAGATGCGTACGAGGGAGCGTTCAGCGGCTTTTCTGGAGATGTCGAAACCCAGCGATACGTCATTGAGGTCCACTGTGTCACCTTTGGTGCCAAGTTTCAGGTGCCTTCCATAGCGCAGGCCCCAGGTCAGATCTCCTTCCCTGTATGGTCGTACGATGTTGAACATCATGCCCAGCTCGTCGTCTTCATCGTCTGCGTCTATCCTGAGATCTCCTTCCCACTGGAGCATGACATAGTGATAGTCACGCAGATCGAGTGATTGCCCCAGGTACATGCTGGCCCAGTTACCGCCGTCGTCCGTGGTCACCAGCAGCCCTTCACCGGGATCGCATGACCATGGAGCGTGACTGCTGTTACCGAGTCCCCAGGTGCCCGGACAGTTTGTCGTCAGGTCGAAGAATGCCACTTCATGGGAGGCCAGATCGCAGGGATGGTTGTGTCTGCCCATGGAATGATACCTTATGTCTCCGTTGGCTTTTGGAAATTCTCCCATGTAGTGGTAATTCGTATCAATGGACTGACACCAGTTGGCCGGATCGTCATTGGATGTGGCATCCATGGACAGTGCATCGAGCTGGGTGGTGTGAACGGAGCCCAGGGTCAACTGCGATACCGGCACGGAGTCTATGTCATCGGTACAGGTGAGTTTCAGTTCGGAGAGGGCAGAATAGTCTGTTTCCCATGGGATGATGGTGTAATCGTCTGGTGGAAGCAGGAGGTCATTGCTTATGACCAGGTGGTTTGTTGCATCTCCAATGGTACAGCCACGCAGAGTCATGAGCCGGTCCGTGAGATTTCTGAGTTCTATGCGGGAGTCGTTTTCCAGTTCTGTGAAAATCACTTCTCCGGACTGAGGAGTGTAGGGACCTGGATAGGTATGCATTTCGATACCTGTATATGGAGATATGGGAGTTTTTTTGTTGTAACTGTTCACGCACACTTTGTATCTCTCTCCGGGGGAGCCTGAGGTGTACAGTATCCTTGAGCACAGGGTCTGGTTGTCTATGTCGTCACTGTGGGCAAGCTCATTGCCGCTGGCATCGTAAAGCCATACGTATGTATCACCTCCACAGGAGAAACGTCCGTTTTTCCAAGGACTTACGGCGCGTATGGCAATGTAGGTGTTACCCTGTATCCAGAAGCACCCGGCATCTTGTCCGGCTACGATTCGTGTGCAGTACACACCACTGGATTCCGTTATCTCACCTTCTGAACCGTCCGTTGGGGCAAAGACGGTGCATGAAGTGTCTGATGACGGCTCGATGGAGATACTGACATCGTCGATATTGTCGGGTAGTTCCACCGAAAAGTAGTAAATGCCAGTGGCATCGGCTCCAAAAAACAATGTGCCCGTTTCCAGTCCCAGGCACTGAGGACTCCCGCAGTCGGTACCCATGGCCCAGATGACCGCATCGGGCACGTCGGTTCTGATGGTTATGGCATCCTTGGCATTCATCTGGACGGCAAAAAGGGCTTCATTACCTGAAATTTGGGGAAGATCATCCTCGTAGGGGAATGTACAGTAGGTCGCCCGGTCGATAGTGTCCGTGAATGTGGCATGAAAGTCTGACAGAGATAGTTCTGCGGTTTCAGAAAACACCGGCACACTGCTACACTCGTCTCCCTGCTGGATACATGTGCCATCGTGGCATGCCTCCAGAGCCGAGAGTGGACATTCTTCATGGGGATTCCACGAAGAGCAGTTCTCAGAGATGGCCTCACATCTGAGAATGGTGTGACCTTCGCTATCGCACGTGGTCTCTCCAGCGGTGCAGGTGTCACACTGTACACAACTGTTTTGTTCTTCCGAGCAGTACTGTCCGGCAGGACACTGTGTCGGCGTGACGAAAGATGTACATCCGTGAGAGTCCTCTTGGCATACTACGTAATGTAGGTGGTCTGGAGTACAGGACACCTCTCCTGCGTTACAGGTTATGCAGGAAGTGCATGTGGCGTCTGTAGAAGGATCCTCTTCACACAGAGTCTGGGCACCACATGGGATACGTTTCCACGAGAGACATCCGTTCTGACTGATACATTCCATGATGTTCACAAGATCGGATGCATCACACGTTTTTTCCCCTTCAGTGTTACATTCATTCTTACAAGTCTCGGAGCACTGTCCGTCACTACAGAATTTTCCTGAATTAGCACAGTCTTCCAGAGTCTGCCATGTCATGCACGTGGAGTCCTGTGTGACAGGAGAGCATTCCTCCACCACGGAACCGTTGCATCGAGTATCGCCCTGGCTACATTCCTGGCAGCCGGTACAACCGCTCATATCCACTGTGCAGTCTTTTTTGCAGGTGACGGTCCCGGTCCCCATACCAAGTTCATCACAGGTGGGAACGTCGCTTCCGTCACAGGACTCGTCATCTTCTTTTATCCCGTTGCCGCATGTGCCTGAAGTCGTCGAGGTGTCCGGTAGCCCGGAAGGATCGAAAACACAGCTGTGAATCAGCAATGATGCGACTGTCAGCACGAGAAGGATAGCTGTCATATTGCTGCGGTGCATTGGGTCCTCCATGATATAACCGTATTCTAACCGAAAACATATAAATGACCACAGGTTCGATGACTGTGCTCCAGGACTGTTGCCTGCACTGCATTTCATGTTAATCTCCGTTCTTGCGGAGTGTGGGCATCACGTCACATGTCCCCCAGCCGCTGCTCCAATCTCAGCACGGATGGTTTTGTCATGAGACTGCATACGGTTTTCTCCCTTTTTGTGATTTTTGTCGTTGCCACAGTACTCGCCACAGGATGTGACGATGATTCTGGTTCCGGTGGTGATACAAACAACGGTACTTCCAACAACATGAATTCCAGTACGAATTCAGGGACCAACTCGGGTACGGGTACGAACAGTGGAACCGACTTCGGCCCTGAGATTACTTCCATACAGCCGGATCAGGGGCCTGTGGAGGGGGGAACTGTAGTCAAGATATATGGAAGGGGATTTTCGGACACATGTACGGTCATGTTCGGAGACGTGCAGTCTCAGACCACGTTTATGGGCTACACCACCCTCGAATCCGAGACTCCTCCGGCATCCGTTCCGGGTCCAGTCGACGTGACCGTTACCTGCGGGCAGAAAAGCGCCACACTTTCCGGTGGCTTTACATATACCGGTGAGGCAAGGAACGTCGACTGGTGTGTTTTTCAGTATCCATCCGAGACCACGGTCATAGAGAACCAGGAAACCGAGACGCTCTATGGCCGGGTGTATGTGGAGGGCGTGACCCCGGGAGCGGGACAGGGTAACGGAGTACTGGCCCAGGTAGGATATGGTCCTGCAGACGATTCCCCTGACAGAAACTCATGGCAGTGGCTTGATGCGGTTTACAACGTGGATGTTGATGGACCTGTACCAGGAGATCTCGCCAATGACGAATATGCCGCACATCTGACTCCTGTTCAGGCCGGGGATTATGTAATGGCCTACCGTTTTTCTGTGGATGGCGGAAATACGTGGACATACTGTGACCTAGACGGCTCTGACAATGGATTCGACTCGACCCGGGCTCCGGCACTTCACGTTCTGGAATCCGGTGGTCTGGCCATAACTGGAGTAACCCCTGATCACGGACCCATCGCCGGCACCACCATAACCGTTCATGGCATATCCTTTACTACCGATACCACTGTTCATGCAGGTGGACAGCCGTGTGACACCGTCACTTTCATCGACTCCACCACACTTCAGTGTGAGCTCCCACCTTCCGACGGTCCTGGCCCTGTGGAGATTTCCGTTCACGATGGAGGGCAAAATGCGGTTTTGACGGATGCTTTTTACTATGCCCTGGAACTGACTCCCACACTTGATGGCTCTTCGTCGGACTGGCCCACTTCCTATCAGGTGGCCACGAACGATGCCACGAGCGACTGGTCAAATACCAATGAGCTTCGGGAGCTGTATGTGTCCTTTGATGCTTCATATATATATATGGGCATAGTGGGTACTGCAGAATCCCAAAACGCCGTTATCGCTTATATCGACAGGGATTACGGCACCGGCTCAGGCGTACGCGACGGTACGGCGCTTTCAGACAACACCGGCGCCTTCGATGATGCCGTGACCGGTACGTTTCGTATCACTGACCCATCATTTGGAGCGGAGTTCGCCGTGGGTACCAGAGGCATCCGTTCCATACAGGGGACGGATGATGAAGGAGGTCTGCGCGACATCACCCACAGCGATGATTTCTGGTGGTTGGAAAGTGAAATCGTGCAGGGATATAAGTTCATCGAGATCAAGATCGCAAAATCGGTGCTTGTTGGAACGAATATTGGTCCTGCAGGGCAGACCATGGCTGTGGTGGTGTTTCTTGGCAATGGGGATGGAATTCAGTACTCCAATCAGGCACTTCCCGGATACCTTCCGGGAGAGGATGCCTATTCCATGGCACATGTGGTCACGTTTCACATATGGTAAGGAAGCGACAGATGGATTTTCCCGGTCGACTAGTTACTACAGCCAGTGGAATCAGAGTTTTCGTGGTGGATGAAGGAACCGGCGATGATACGGTAGTATTTATTCACGGATATGCGCTCAGTCATATATCATTCAGATTTCAGATAGAGCACTTCAGGAATTCTAGAAGAGTCATAGCTATCGATCTTCCAGGATTTGGAGAATCGGACAGACCCAAGAGGTTTTCATACGACTGGTTCGATTACCTGCACGTTCTATGTGAGGTTTTGTCCGAACTGACACCAGATCCTTTCCATCTAGTGGGGCATTCCATGGGAGGGGCACTGTCCATGCTAATCTCTTCGGCAGGGAGGCAGCCGGTGAAGTCCATGGCACTCATCGCTCCCTATGTGTTTTCCCACTCCTTTCAGATGCCTCGCGCCCTAATTGGCTCGTCGTTCATGAAATTCGGGATGAAACACATTCCCCGGGCACTGTTTGATCGATTCATGCGAGTCGCATATGCCCGGAAGTCTGTCCTTACCCGCAATCTCCTCGATTATTACTGGGAGAAAGCCGAAAGACCCGGATCCCATTCCGCTTTGCATGGAGCGCTCAAGACTTTGAGTAGGCCATCTGCCATAACGTCGGCTCTGCCGGATATCAGGGTGCCATCCACTGTGATATGGGGCGATCTCGATGCCATGGTGCCGGTACGTCATGCCCGGGTACTTGCCGAAAGACTCGGGGATGCTCCGCTACATGTTATCGAAGGTGCCGGACACTGTGTTCATGAAGAATATCCTGACGAGGTGAACTCAATTTTGGAAAAATGGTGGGACTCGATTTGATGTCGTGAATAAAAACTGTATGAGTACGGTAGGTTGCGCTGATTTGGCTAGTGAGCCCGTCTCGTTTTTCTCACTGCCTATACTCGTCGTGATTTTTCCAAAATAGAATGCAGGTCTTGCTCAGGGAGTGGATTTGGGTGTATTGATTTTCCATGCTGTTCTCAAAATCCGGAAATATCAGTAAGATCATACAGATGACGGTGCTGTGGATGGTACTGTCCGCGTCCGCATGCAGACGTTCGCCAGTACTTGCAGGTGAAGACAGTACTCCACAGTCAGGGGTCTCGGGTTCTAAGTCTGGAGACATGTCGAGACCCCACAGCAGCCGCAGTACCAGAAGCACTTTTTCCTCACTGAGACAGGGACACGTCCTCAAAATCCATGGCCGAACCCATTCCGTCCATCCTCTAGTGTCCAGGGGAGTCAGAGTTACGCTGCCTCCTGAAGAACAGATGATACTCAAACATATGATGGAGGCCTCATACAGGTGGGAGCTCGATTCTTTCAGATCTTCCATGCGCCGTAAGGTACTGCTTTTCATCTTTTTCATCATAGATGCATCCCGTAAGGAGCAGATTCCAGAGCGTTACACTGGTGTAGTTGATTACCTGCGTCACACATTCATGGATCTTTATCTGTACAAAGGGGCTGAACCACCGGAGGCCCCTTCTTTTCCCTACAGCCAGCTGGAGGAACTTGTGGATTATCTCTATGGAAAGGGGTTCAATCTGGGGGTAACCAGTGAAAAAGCCCTCAGACGTATCCTCGAAGATGCCCACCGGGTTTTATGGAAGGGAATGGATGGTACGGCTCCTTCGATGGCGGAGTTCAGGGAATACATGGAGGCAGAGGTGTTGTCCCTTCTCAAGAATGAGTCCAGGGAGTCACTCAAGAATCTTGTCTCCGTCATAATGGAGCGCGGTTCAGGGCAATCCGAAAAGAAGCATGGCATTACAGGACTGAGTCGGTCACTGGCCATCTGGATACCTGCGTGGGCCAAGAAGAATGATGTTTTGTGGGTACTGGTGAGGGATCGCAGGTCTCTTGGAGAGATGGACGAGATAATCGCTACTCTGAGGAAGCGCGGATACACCGGGTGGGATATATCGTTCCCCTATGTGCTGGTGGATGCGTCGGGCCCATGTTCTATGTGTATACCCCGGAGTGTCGCTCCGTCATATCCGTCACTCCCCTGGAATATACTGCTTGCCGACTGGAAGTACTACACGGTCAGTCTGGTGAGGGAACTCATGGGGCCTGCCGTGGCTTCCACCCTTACCTCGTGTGGACTTGATGTACTGAGGCGTATGGTTCAGTCGGGTATAGTATCCGACGGTATTCAAATCCATGAAAGAGTTCGTCGCCTCATCCTCCTTCAGTGGTATGCTCTGCAGTCAGGCAGCCGTGAATGCCGCATGGCACCTACATTGATGGCTTCGTATTTTGCCATGCTGGAACCTGTGACCGGCAGCGGCAAGCCTGGTGTCTTCTCTCGCTATCTGGATATCCTTATCCACGGCAAACTGTCGGGGACCGAATCCCAGGACAGTGTGGAGCGCAAGCTGTTCGTCAAGTCGGCTCCCGTGGATTTCTCTTACCCAGGCCGCGCGTACCCGTTCATGCATGATCCTTCCAAACTTTCAGAAAGACTGAAGGGGCTATTGACGGTATCCTCCCGTTGGCCTTTGAGGCGTAAGGTTCAGATAGTATCTGCTAAAGTCAGGAACGCTTCTCTTGACGTCCTAACTGGGATGATTCCGCGCATCCGTCTGTATGTCCCTCCGCGTATTGGTTTTTCCGGAGGCATGATCGTCCTTTCAGGGTTCAGGAATCTCTGGGACGCAATGAACTGGCGTGTTCACAAAGTTGCCACGGAATATGCCACGAGATGGAAGTGATGCATCTGGATCCCAGAGTCTTTGTGCTGTCAGCCATTTTTATGCTGGCCATGACGACAGTTGCCTGTTCCAGGCATGGGAGGAAGCAGGAGAATACCTCGGCACCCATAGGGAGATCTCCCAGTACGAGCCCTGATGGGGCCCGTTCGACGGATTTTTTCCCCGATGATACCTCATGGGATCTGTATACATCCATGCTCGGCAAGTATCCTTCTCCTGAAGGTCCACTGGAAGTCAGGGGATTCGTCCCCCGGGGAACCGTTCTCTTGCGTACAGACTCACTACTCGTAGCCGCTCCTTTTGGCATGACCCTCGATAGGATACTGAGGGAACACTGGCCTGTCATGCGTGTGAGGGGACTCATCGACGAGCTTTCCCTGCTGCGCCTTGGCTCGGGAGATGTCAATGTCCTCGTATACAATTCCCATCACTTTGCCCTAAAAGGCTTCATTGCAGTGGAGCATGCGTTTTTGATCATAAGGAACAAGCAATTTCGCAGGGTGTGGAGATTGGTGGAGCTTTACGATCCGCTTCTCAAGGACACCTATGATCCTCCTGAGTTTCACTACTGGGATGGTGATGACGACGGTGTCAGGGAGCTCGTGGTGTCCAATCCATACAGGGAAAAACTGCCGTGGAAGTTGCGCTGGTCAGTCTTTAGGTGGGAACCCGACAAAGAGCGTTTCATCCCGGAGCGGGGCCTGCTTTACAGCAGGTATGCGGCCCAGAATCCCGCCTGGGTGGCATTCTCGGTGCTGGAGGCTGCCAAGTATGCGGATTATGAGCGGCTGTCCCAGCACATTGCTTCCCACAGGGGATGCGACAGCCCCAAGGCTGTGTACGAATTGCTCAGAGTGGACATATGGGAAAAGGTGATCAACCTGACGGTGGCAAAAAAATCCCCTACCCAGGTGAGGGTAGACCTGGTTCTTTCAAGCAGTCGCAGCAGATATCTCGCCCGTGCCTTTGTGATGCGCATCTCTGACATGCCTCCGGTATGGCGTATATGCCGTATGAAGCTTCTGAAGTATACATCTCCGTAATATCAGGGCAGTGGGCGTATCCCGCTGATCAAGCCGGTTGACAGGGTTCATACCCTTTCTTACTCTTCCATACACTGGAGGTTCTCATGGCAGACAAGAAGACCGACAAGAGGAAACAGAGTCTTTACTTTCCAGAGGAGATGCTCGAGGAGATCAAAAAAGAGGCACTGCGCCTGGACCGTTCCATGTCCTGGATCGTTCAGCAGGCCTGGAGAATTGCTAGAGAGACCATACGCAAGTATCCTTCGGTGAATCCCGAAGAAGACTGATTCCCATGAAAAAACGCTGGTCTCTGCCTAAACTGCCCGCTCCGGACTGTCGTGGGTATGTGATGGCTCAGGATGAAACACCTGTCTATTATGAAACCTGGGGCTCAGGTCCAGCAGTTGCCCTCGCAGATGGCATAGGGTGCAGTGGCTACATATGGCCTTACGTCATCGATGGACTCAGATCATCTTTCAGGGTTGTGAGGTGGCACTATAGAGGTCATGGTAAGACACCGGCCCCCAAGGACCGTTCCCGTCTTACACTGCAAGATTTGGCAGACGATCTGGCTGCAGTGTTGAATACTCTGGGGATAGAGCAGGTCCATCTGGCAGGACATTCCATGGGTGTTCAGACTTCTCTCGAATTTTACCGCAGATACAGTAACAGAACCCGTTCTCTATCCCTTATTTGCGGTGCATCGGGCAGACTTCTCTCATCCTTTTACGGCCTCGATGTATGGGAGAGACTGCTTCCTGTCATAAGGCGCATAAGCAGCGGTTTTGCTCCCCTTTGGAAACGTCTCCTCCCTTCCCCCTTTTCATACAGGATGGCTCTGTCCATGGAGGTAAATCCTAAATACATCAGTCCTGCTGTACTCAGGCCTTATCTGGTGGAACTCTCGAAGGTAAGACCAGAGATTTTCATGACCATGCTGGCATACGCCGCCATGTCTTCGGCAGATGATCTACTGCCAGCCATAGACGTCCCAGTACTGGTTATGGTCGGTGAACGGGATCATTTCACACCTCCTGAGCGGGGCAGGGAGATGGCAGCAGTGATTCCCGGAGCCAGACTGGTGATGATTCCAGAGGGGTCACATGCCGCTCCTGTGGAGCGCCCTGACGTCGTGGTCCCTGAGCTCGTAGCATTCATTGAATCAGCAGAGAAGAACGTCGAGACTCCCGGCTATCCCGGATAGGAGGTCAATTCATGAAAATCAGTGTGGTAGGTGCAGGTTCCTGGGGTACTGCCCTGGCATCGCTTCTGTCGGGCAGTGGACACGACGTTACCATATGGGCTCTGGAAGATGAAGTCGCGGAGCAGATAAATCGTTCTCACAAGAACGATATGTATCTTGCCGGATATGATCTGCCCCCGGCTCTCAGAGCTTCCTCCAGTCTTGAGGAGGTTCTAGATGACACGGAACTGGTGGTGAATGTGGTTCCCACGCAATTCGTCGCTCGTGTATGGAATAGCGTATCCCTGCCGACTTCCGTCCCGGTCGTGACGGCATCTAAGGGCATTGAGCGGTCGACTCTGCGTCTGGTAACCGGCATTTTGGATGACGTGCTGGTCAGTCATGGCCCACTGCTCGTTCTTTCGGGGCCGTCTTTTGCCGAAGAGGTGATGAAGCGCCATCCCACCAACGTCACGCTGGCTTCGGAGGACAGGAACATGGTTCGGCAGGTGGCCGAAGTATTTCATATGCCCTGGTTTAGGGTCTATGGCTGGCACGATCCAACTGGTGTCCAGATTGCTGGGGCACTCAAGAACGTGATGGCCATAGCATCCGGAGCAGTTGAGGGTATGGGGTTCGGCAACAACACCAGGGCTGCCCTCATTACACGTGGACTTTCGGAAATAGCTCGCATAGGTGTTGCAATGGGCAGCGATCCCATGACCTTCATGGGGCTCGCAGGTCTTGGGGATCTGGTGCTCACATGCACGGGAGGACTGTCGAGAAACAGGATGGTTGGACTCAGACTGGGCAGGGGAGAGAGTCTGGAGGACATACTGGCTGGTATGAATTCCGTTGCCGAAGGGGTTGCCACCAGCGAGTCGGCCTATAGACTGGCAGAGTCTCTTGGCGTAGATTCTCCAATAATTTCAGCAGTTTATAGCGGGATTTATGAAGGTATATCGCCCCGGGATGCCTTGAATGCCCTGCTGTCCAGGACTCTCAAGCAGGATGGAATAGAGGGAATGTCCTTGGACGCCTGGAGCTACGACAGGAAATAAAACCCGTTTGCGCGTCTGGCACGGTGGTGCTAAAAGATCTGTCACAGGAGGTTTTCTGCATGTATATGCGGTCCCATGTTTATCTGGCTATAATATTGTCCTTTCTCATGGCCACTTCTGGCTGTCTCACACCTGGTAGGGGAGGAGGATCCCACGATGACGGATTCAATTCATCTACCAACAACGGCACGAATTCAGGCACCAACTCGAACAACGGTACGAATTCGGGCACCAATTCCAACAACGGCACCAATTCCAACAACACCAACAACACGGTTGCCCTCGCCACCATCACGGGCATAGTATGGGGGCCTGGTGGTGATGACTCCAGTGTCCTTCCCCAAAACAGATTTCCCGTGCCACATGCTCTCGTGATGGCGTTTCCGGCAAATTTCCAGGTGCCGGAGATACCTGACAACAGTTACTGCCACGAGTGTGAGGAACTGCCTTCCGGTGTGCCGTCTGCGTTTACAGGAGCGGATGGGTCTTTCACACTTTCAGTATATCCCAACGAGCAGTACAAGCTCATAGTCCAGAAAGGAGAATTCAGGCGGGTGACTACCCTAACTTCTCCTGGTCCCAACGAGACTTTGGATCTTACTGGAACCCGCGATCAGCCCACTCCCACTGAGGTAACTCTTCCAAATGAGCATGATCCTGCCTCGGGGAGATGGATGCCCAAGGTTCTCATCATCGAAGGCCAATATGAGGAGATGGACAACATGTTCAATGCGTTGGGCATGGATTACGGAGAATCTCCCTCCAACCGTATTCAGGTAGTGAGTTATGACGATGTGGATTCGATGCTTCAGGATTATAACTCTCTGGCCAAGTATCATCTCATAGTGGCTACGTGTGGTGCCGAGCCAGAGGTACTTACCAACCCTCAGGTTCGCCAGAATCTCAAACGCTACGTTCAAAGCGGCGGCAAACTGTACATAGATGATTTTGCCTATGACTTCGTGGAGCAGGCTTGGCCCGAGTTTTTGGCCTTTTATGTGGGAGACTCGTTTTCCAATTCCACGGGAGTATGTGGAGACGGCGAATCACCTCCCTCTTCTGTTGGAGTGTGCAACAACTGGACTTCGTATGATCCGGCAGGTGAAGCTGGTGATGCGGATCTCAACGATTGGCTTCAGCAGCCCGGTGTCCTGAATGCTTCAGACTGGACCGGGAACAGGGTTAACCTTTTTGGTGCTTGGGACATAATACACAAGATGTATCCCGGACCCCAGGGTGAGTGCTCCGACGCAGAGGATCCCAACTGTCAGGACGGTATATACGTAGCCCCTCCAAAAGTTTGGATGTATGGAGACTTCTCGGTGGATAGCCATGATTACACCCGTAATCCAATTACGGTTTCGTGGCTCGATGGATGTGGAAAAGTCCTTTACACCGTTTACCACACACATTCGGGTTCTTCTGAAGGAGAGGGCTATTCCTACAAGCTTTTGCCCCAGGAGAAGATCATGATGTACCTCATTATGGAGATTCAGGCATGCACTGAGTCCATAGTGGTCGAGTAACCCGATTCGTTCCAGATATACGAGTAAAATCATAAGGGGTATGGATGACAGGCTGCAGTACTGCCCGTTATAGTCGGTGTATCGTCTGCTGCGAATGTCCGTATCGTTGTATTCAATCGTGAATGAATACGGTGCTAAATGGTTTTCATTTGAAAAATATAATTATTTCAATGGGTTATTGTCTTGGTGATCGCGCTTTCATGTGGCGCTAACATGGAATGTAGCCTTGTTGCTGAACGTTTGAATCCTGGGTATGGACCGTTATTTCAGATACGTCTTTTTCAATGAGTGAATGAGATCGTGCCATGAACTTTCATGTCCTGAGCATATCCTTGACTTGTCTTGCTGTTTCCTTCACACTACGGTTTGCGAGGTAGGTCAGATGATGAGGTCATTTGCAGTCGTTACGGTAGTCACGATACTTTCCCTGGTTACATCTTCCATGGCCATGGCCAAGGACATCAGTTTGACGGTGGGCCAGACCGAAAAACTCAAATTCAAGACGCCCATCAGAGAAGTGAGGGTAATAGATCCCAAAATTGCAGATGTCATAGCCTCGCCATATCGCCGTAACGTCCTTACGATAGTCGGTGTCAACAAAGGTATGACAGACATTTACATCAAGGTGGCAGGAGAGGAGAAACGCTACAGAGTGTATGTGTCTGATGCCGCATTGGGAAAAGCCGTCAAGGAGATAAAGGACTTCATGGGCGATGTGGAAGGCATATATCCCACGGCTGTTGCAGATCAGGTCGTTTTGGGTGGGTATGCATATACACTGCGTGACTACTCCAAGGCGGTGCTCGCGGCAGCCCTCTTCTCGCAGCGTAAGGTTCGCAATTATGTCTTGTACAAGGAGAGTGCCAAGGAGGAACTCAACAGTATCCTCAAGGCTGCGGGCATGACTACTGTCAGGGCCAGACTCATCTCCGGCATGATCTTCCTCGAGGGTGCAGTGGGCTCCAAGACGGAGATGAAGAAACTCAATGCCATCATCGACACCCTTCACATATCCGTTCAGAATCTCGTTACCATGGGTGAAGGTGAGCAGGTACGTGTCCTGGTCAGGTTCCTGGAGATGACTGATTCTGATGTGGCCAATTTCGGGCCTGAACTGCCTGCCTCCCTGACCATAAGCGGTGGTTTTCAGGGACAGATTCCCATAAAGCCTTCCGGCTCTCCGACACTGACCTTCGATATCCAGATGCCCCAAGAGGCTCTTACCTTCAAACTAAACACCTTGTTCAAGACAGGTCATGCCAGAATTCTGGCAGAGCCTTCCGTTGTATGTGCATCAGGTTCGGCAGCATCTTTGATGGTTGGTGGAGAGGTTCCCATAGTCGTCTCAACCATCAATGGCCCGAGCGTTTCATGGAAACCATACGGAGTCATGTTGAAACTCAAGCCAGTGTCCAACAGCCGTGGAACCATAACCATATCGGTGGATACGGAGATATCCGAGCTGGACTGGAGTGTTGCGCAAAATGGATTCCCCGGTTTCCTCAAGCGTAAAGTCAGTACCACAGTAACACTCAAAGACGGTCATTCCCTTGCCATTTCTGGATTTTACAAGAATAACAGAGGTAAATCGGTATCAAAGATTCCGCTTCTTGGACATATTCCGATACTTGGCGAACTGTTCAAATCCAGATCTTTCCAGGATGATAGGACTAATCTGACGATCATCTTGACTCCCACCAGAGTGAAGGATAATAAAATAGAGTCCGATGAGCTTATCCAAAGAACGGAACGCAAGATAATAAATTACAACGAAAAACTGGGGATGAGGTTATTCCTCGACTAGAGACGCATTAACATAGGATAGGAGGAGCGTCCATGTTCACCATTGTCATTTCCGAACGGGGCGGTGACACTCGCCGTATTCAGTTCGATGAGAATGATTATAACGAGATACATATAGGAAGGGCTCAATCCAACGATATAATCCTTCCCAAGGCAAATGTATCAAAACATCATGCAATGATTCTCGTGCGTGATGGAGCTTTCATCATAAAGGACAACAATTCCACCAACGGAACATATGTAAATCAGCGTCGCATCACCAGTCCCCAGTATATCCGTCCGGGAGACTGGATCGTAATAGGGGATTTCAGACTCTATATAGAAACAGAGGTTTCAAAGGCAGCAGGAGGACCGCCACCACCGCCTCCACGTACGCCTCCTTCACCCAAAAAGGGAGCCACGGTGCCACCACCGCCTCCACGGAGGACAGGGGCCACGGTGCCGCCTCCTCCACCTGTAAAGGCGAAGAAGCCTCATCCCCCCGAGGAAGATGATTTCCTGGGAGACTTGGAGGCAGAGTGGGATAAATCGACTCCGGATGCTCCAAAATCTGCACCTCCGGCGCCTTCCAGAGCGACCAAGTCTTCACCTCCGGCATTGGAGGATGACTTCCTGGACGATTTGGGTCTGGAAGAACCGTCTGCACCTCCAGCTCCCCGTAAGTCTGCCAAGACTGCACCTCCGGCATTGGAGGATGACTTCCTGGACGATTTGGGTCTGGAAGAACCGTCTGCACCACCGGCTCCACACAGTGAGGACACGGGTCAGAGCGCCGATATCGATGATGATCTCGGACTGGACGATTTGGGTCTCGAAGACGAGCTGGGCGCTGCTCCTCCGACTACTCCTGCAACTCCGGAGAGAAAAACTTCTCCTGCTCTAGATGATGACCTGGGTCTGGAAGACGATCTAGGTCTCGAAGAGCCGGCTCCAGCTCCGGCACCAGCGCCAGCACCGGCAGCGGCAGCCCCTCCTGCGCGTAAGCCTCCGGTACGTCAGCCGGCCCCTGCTCCTAAACCTATACCGGATCGTGATGCGATTTCTACTCCTTCTACTCCAATGCCAGCACAACCAGAGAGAGTAGAGAGGGTTCCAGAACAGGCACCACCCCCGCCAGCCGCCAGGGCAAAGAAGGCACCTCCAAAGCAACCGGCGGCCCGTGGCGCTTCCTCGAAGCCAAAACTGGGAGCCCGTCCAAAATCCAAACGCCGGATGGATCCCAAGATGCAAAAAATGATGGAGATCCAGCAGAAGGTTCACGACAAACTCATTGAGCGCATGGATCTCAGGCGTGTTAATCTGGATGAAATTCCGGAAGATGAGCTGTGGGACAAGGCCGATGCCATAGTCTGCGACATAGTGGATGAGATGGCTGCTCGGGGAGATATACCCTCCTTCATAGATCAGGACGAGCTCATAAAGGATGTACTAAATGAGGCTCTGGGTCTTGGACCTCTTCAGGATCTCATCGAGGATCAGGCAATATCCGAAATCATGGTCAACCATGCGACACAGATATATGTGGAGCGCTCCGGAAAAATACAGAAGGTTGACAAGGTATTTTCGTCTGATGATGCGGTCATGAAGGTCATCGAGCGCATAGTGGCCCCCCTCGGTCGTCGAATAGACGAGTCGTCGCCGCTGGTGGATGCCCGTTTGAAGGACGGTTCTCGAGTCAATGCCATCATTCCTCCTCTTGCAATCAAGGGTCCCGCCATTACCATACGTAAGTTCAAGAGGGATGTACTCACGGCAGATCATCTCGTCAATTTCGGTACACTCACCAAGGGAATGGCCGATTTCCTGAAGATGTGCGTTCTGGCCAGAAAGAACGTCGTCATCTCTGGTGGTACGGGTTCAGGTAAGACCACTACACTGAACGTTCTCTCGACCTTCATTCCCGAGTCGGACCGTATCATTACCATAGAGGACGCAGCCGAACTTCAGATTCAGCAGGAACACTGGATTCAGCTTGAAAGTCGTCCGCCAAACATAGAGGGCAAGGGAGCCATCGCCATCAGGGATCTCCTGAAGAATACACTCCGTATGCGTCCTGACAGGATAAGCGTTGGTGAGTGCCGTGGTGGTGAGGCTCTGGACATGCTTCAGGCAATGAATACTGGTCATGACGGTTCTATGACCACAGTCCATGCCAATGCACCGCGTGATGCCATATCCCGACTGGAGACGATGGTTCTCATGAGTGGTATGGATTTGCCGGTCAAGGCTATTCGTGAGCAGATAGCATCAGCAGTAGATATCATCGTTCAGCAGACACGTTTCAGTGATGGTTCCCGTAAGATTACTTACATCACGGAAGTAACGGGTATGGAGGGTGATATCATAACTATGCAGGATATCTTCCGCTTCAGACAGCAGGGCTATGATGAGAACAACAAGGTCCTGGGCGAGTTTACGCCTACAGGATTTATTCCCAAGTTCTACGAAGAGCTCCGCCGTCGCGGTATTCCTGTAGACATGAGTATCTTCCAGAGTGCATGATGCACCCCTTAAGGCAGGAAAGACGGAACCTTGTGGCACGTTATATTTTATGATGCCTCCGGAATAGAACTAGGCAGACTTCCCATACCGGCGGAAGGGTATCTCGTAATATCGGATGATCCATCTGTAACGGCTCTTCCGCTTCCGGGCGTGGGACCCCAAGCAGCTTATCTGTATCTTACAGAGGGGTATCCTGTTTTGCAGGATGGTGGAGCAGGAATTACCCTGTTGGATGGAGCTCCTCTGACTCAGGCTGCATATGTAACCCATGAAAACGTCATAACCGTAGGTCCATATACGGGGTATGTATTCTATCAAGAGGCTGCCGACTACTCGTGGAACGACACACAACAGCCTGAAAACGCCGCTGTAACAGCTGGTGTAGACCCCTATGGAGGCGAGGCTCAGCCTGCCACCCCCGCAGCAGACGCCTATGCTCAGAATCCTCAGGAGGGGGCGGCTCTGGACACGGAAAATCCGGCCAGTGCATACGCTGGTGGGGAAGTGGTCGTGCCCCAGCTTCCTGAAGGTGTTGACTCAAGAGCCACCATAGCAGAGCCGATTGGTACAGGCGGCATAGAAGTAGGAGCCGACGGTTATGAGATGGCCTCGTACCTTCTCAAGCTCGTTCCTCGCCTGGGATACCTCGATGGCAAGGAATTCCTGCTAAACTTCGATGGCTATTTCGATGTGGGGCGCTCTCCAGAGGTCGAGATCCATCTGGATGATCCTTCCGTATCCAGGGTTCACGCTAGACTCAAGGTGCTAGAAGGCGGAGCCGTGGAGATAATGGATCTACGTTCCACCAACGGAACGTTCATAAATGGCAATCAGATAAAAAATGACATAGCCAGTGTAGGGGACATCGTTCGTTTTGGAGAGGTTCCATTCAAGATAGTCCCTGCTGCTGGAGAGG
Source organism: Polyangiaceae bacterium (assembly GCA_027013865.1). Classification (GTDB taxonomy): domain Bacteria; phylum Myxococcota_A; class Polyangia; order HGW-17; family JALWFW01; genus JALWFW01. Next base: position 17,741 of record JALWFW010000017.1, read on the forward strand.
AGAAGAAGAGCCGGGTCAACCCCAAGCTTCTGGCTTTGGGGGGAATTGCAGTGGTGGTATTTTTCACACTCTCCTTCCTGGGCATGAAAGCCATAAAAGAGCGCAAGGCCAGAAAATTTGCATCCTCCACTCTTCATAAGGCTGCTGAAAAAGACGTTGACGATGCCCTGAAGGCCAAGGTGGCCAAACTCAGAACCGAGGCCGTTGAACTGGCTCGTATGGGCAAATGGGAAGATGTGGTTCAGAAATACCGTGAAGCTCTTCAGTATGCCCCTGATGACAAGGACTTGATGAAGGCTCTCCGACATGCTCAGTTTGAATTCAACAACTATAAAATTTATAAGGAGGCCAAGGAATACATGGGCTTCAGAACCCATGACAACCTTGAAAAAGCGCTTCAACTTTTCCGCAGTATCGATCCCAAGAGTCAGTATTATCAGGTGGAACAGTCTCCTCTCATGATGAGTCTCAAGAAGCAGCTTGCTGCCTACTACCGCAACGAGGCCCTTTCTGCTAACAATGCACGACACTACAAACAGGCATACAAGAATTTCTGTAAATATTTTGAGCTGGATTCCAGGGTGGATGGAGTTCCAATAGAGGCGAAATACCGTTCTGCCATGAAGAAATTGGAAAAAAGACTGGCGCGCAGGGACAAAGATTTCGTTCCCTGCACGGCAAAGCGTTATCTTGAGCCGCGTCTGCCGGTTAGCGAGTTGTGGGCCCAGAAAGCCAAGCAGGCCATAGATCTCAAG
>JALWFW010000018.1 GCA_027013865.1 Polyangiaceae bacterium
ACGGAATCCACGGACCTGTAAGACATGTTCATCGCCTGATACGGAAACACACCGGGGGACGGGAAGGCGGTCCATTCGGGACCGGAGCCTCCCATGCCGTTTATGACCCACTGGCACGAGTACGAGCTGGTGGATCCGAAACCGGCTGTCGTGTACCAGTTGGACAGGATCCAGCGTCTGTGTCCCATGGTGTTCTCGTTGCCGAAGTCCGACATGTACATGTGCACGGCGTCCACTGCATTGGATGTGGCTATGTTGGAATGCTGGGCAGCATCGGCGCCGTCGGCCGTGTAGCAGAGATCAGACTCCTGTGGAAAGTGGGTGAGACCGCCGCGGGCGTGCTGGATGAGTGCACAGGCCTGGGCCTTGGCATCAAGGGAGGTATCCTCTACACCGGCGAAAGAGCCGCCAGCCAGCGGTACAGGTTGGTGAGTTTCAGAGCGCTGTCGCGTCCCGGTGCCAAATAGTCGCCGGCATCACAGGAATTCACGTCACCGGTCCACTGTCCGCTCTGAGCAGTGGCCACATCACTGTTCCACCGCTCACAAACAGCCTGAACCGCGTCGTTGGTGCAAGACGACTCGTCAAACGTACACGAGTCCCTGCATCTGAGGATCCCACCGATGTATCCCAGGGACTCGCAGGACTCGCCCCCCAAACTCGTGCCGTCGCACTCCTCACCGCTGTCCAGGTGGCCGTTGCCGCAGGTGGTTCCAAAACACCCCGACGTGTCCACGGTGCACTGGGCCGTACAGTCCAGATGTCCACCGCCGGCAAATCCCAGACTCTCGCATGTGGCTCCGCCGAAAACCGTACCGTCGCACTCCTCCCCCTGTTCCACTACGCCATTGCCACACACGGCACCTGTGCTGCTGTTGCCGCTGTTGGTACTGCTATTGGTGCCGGAGCCATCAGACATACACATGGACGTGTTCAATTGACACTGCTCCGAGCAGGTGAGAACACCACCGGTGAACCCCAGACTCCCGCAAGTGGCCCCTGCCAGATCAGTGCCGTCGCACTCCTCCCCATGTTCCACAACTCCATTGCCACACACACCAGACGATCCGCCCCCATCTGGTGAACAGGCAGCCAGCATGAAGATTCCCATGGCCATCAGGATTGCAATATGCGTCTTCACAATGATAACCTATTGCGATTATTGAATAAATCAGTACTGATCACAGTCGACTATGGTCACGTCGTAGGAGATGGTGGGAGACACGCCAGTGACTTCGACGTGATAGGTATGGCCAATTTGCGATGACCAACCACTGGGCACGAATTTGATGGCATACTCAGACCCGTAACGGCCGGTGAGAACGGTTTGAGATACGGGCTTTTGCGTGCCGCCATCAGTTACCCTCACAGTGGCATTCGAGAAGTCGATGGAGTCACTCTGGATGGACCAGCCCACCTCGTCCACGGATTTGTAATGCGTGGGATTGAGGGCCTGATAGGGGAACGGTCCGGGTGTGGGGAATGCCGTCCACGACGAGTTGGTGGGATGGTTGCTGCTGCCGATGACCCACTCGCACGAGGCCACATGGGGCAAAGAGCCCAGGGTGGAACCTATGGCCGTGATGGTGAACCAGTGAGATAGGATCCAGCGGCGGTGCCCCAGGACATCAGCATTGCTCGCACCCCAGTCGGACATGTACATGTGCACGGCCCGAATGGCATTGCCCTGGGCTATGAGGGAGTGGCTGGAGCCCTGGTATGCGGTCTGGCTGTAGCAGGGGACATCCGAAGACGGTGTATGACTCAGATATCCCATGGCAGCCTCCATGACCGCACACTGCTGAACCTCGTCACCCAGGGAACTGTCCATGGACACCGGCGGAAGACCGGCCATCCAGCGGTACAGATTGGTGATGCGCAGGGCAGCGTCCTTTGCCTCTGAGGAGTATGTACCGGCATCACAGGTTTGATAATCACCGTTCCATGTGCCGGGAGTCCTTGCCGCGGCATAGGCCATGTCGGTATTCCAGCGCTGACACACTTCTGCAGCCCTGTCATTGGTGTCGTCGGTGCAGCCCGAGTCATCCAGGGTGCAGTTGGAGTTGCATACGAGGGTGCCGCCATCGTGCCCCAGTGTCACGCAGGTCTCTCCCCCCAGGTTGTTACCGTCACATTCCTCGCCGGAATCGATGTTGCCATTGCCGCAGGTGGGCGGGGCCGTGCATCCGGACACGTCGAATGAGCAGGTCGAGGTACATGCCAGTGTGCCACCGTCATACCCCAGGGAGGAGCAGGTCTGGCCGGCCAGGTTGTTGCCGTCGCACTGTTCTCCAGATTCCACGACACCATTGCCGCAGTCACTGTCGTCGTCTCCACCTCCGTGACCTGTGTCGTTCCAGCATCCGGAAGTGTAGTAGTGACAGGACATGTCACACTGAAGATCACCGCCAAGCCAGCCAAGATCCTGGCAGGTCACTCCGCCCAAGTCATGGCCGTCGCACTGTTCTCCAGGATCGAGACGGTTGTTCCCGCACACATAGCATCCCGAGATGTCATAGCGGCAGTTCCACAGACACCCGAGCAGACCGCCGGAATATCCCAGGCTGGTACAGGAAGCGCCGCCGACATCGAGACCGTCACATTCCTCGCCAGGGTTTATCTGGCCGTCGCCGCAGGAGGCATAGGTACAGTGGGAGGTGTCGAATTCGCAGGAAGTGGTGCATCCCAGTTCGCCGTCGTCATACCCCAGGGCCCGGCAGGTGGCGGTTCCCAAATCCGGTCCGTCGCAAGACTCGCCGGGATCGATGGCGCCATTGCCGCAAAGGGTGTTGCCGTTGTTGTCCCCGTTGTTGGTATCGTCACCACCGCCTGAGCAGGCCGATCTGTCGTAATGGCAGGAGGGTGTGCATCTCAGGAAACCACCTGTGAACCCAAAGGACTCGCAGGTGAGATCACCCAGGTCATTGCCGTCGCACTCCTCCACACCGTCCACCACGCCATTGCCGCATGTGGTGGGTATGCAGGTGTTCAGATCGAAAAGGCACTGACTGGAACACTGGAGCACACCCCCACCGTAACCAAGATTCTGGCAGGTCATTCCATTGAGCTCAGCCCCGTCACACTGTTCCCCGTCGTCTATCTTGCCGTTTCCGCATATGGCTACGCCACTGTTGTCAGGAGAGCACCCCGAAAAGATCAGGGTCAATGAAAATACCAGGATAGCAAATATTTTGTGTCTCATGGTTTCCTCCGGCAATACACGGAAAATGTTATATAAGCATATACATCCGTGCAATAGGTCATCAGGACTATGACCTATTTTTTACCACATTCGGGCAATGGTGCACCAATGCTGGTCTTGACTTAAAAAGTTCTTTTATTTCAAGCAGTTATAGGACTTTATGGGATGTCGTTCAATGGAACTATCAACTGGTTATAGCTCCACAGTGCGGGTTGCCACTTCCAACGCCTCCTGGGGATCATGGGTGACATGAATCATGGTGAACCCCAGTCTCTCCTGTAAATCCACGAGTTCCCGGCGCAGTCTGCTCCTGAGAATGGCATCCAGACTCGAAAAGGGCTCATCCAAAAGCAGGATTTCTGGTTCCACGACCAGGGCACGGGCCAGGGCCACACGCTGTCGCTGTCCTCCGGACAGTTCTGCCGGATACCTCGACGCCAGAGATGCCATGTCCATGAGCTCCAGCATACCCATGACCCTGTGCCTTACCTCGTCCGAGGACATGGCCCGCACCTCGAGTCCAAAGGCAACGTTGCCAAAAACGGTCATGTGGGGCCACAAAGCCAGGTCCTGAAAGACCATGGAGATACCGCGTTCCTCGGGTGGAATCAGTATCCCTCCGGCATCCGAAGCCACCTGTCCAAAAATAAGTATACGCCCGTCATCAGGAGCATCGAGACCGGCTGCCAGGCGCAAGACAGTGGTCTTCCCCCTGCCAGACGGCCCTGTCAGTACCACTCGTTCGCCACGACTGACCTGCATGGAGAAGGAATCCAAGACCACGGTGGTATCGAAGGCTTTCACCACCCCGTCGAATTCCAAAATCACTGAAGGGTCGGCATCAGCAGCAGGCATGGAAATATCAGAAGTTCATCCAGGTGAGCTGGAAGATGGCGTTGGTCCCTGGAGCATAGACTCCGGAACCGTGATACTTGTAGGTTTTGTCGAGTATGTTCTCTATCACCACGGATAAGGCCAAATCGCCAGAGCGGTATCCCATCCTTACGTTCCAGGTCCACCATCCAGGTGTACCGCCGTTGGGGATGCGGGGATCCTCCTGGTCTGCAGGAGAAAGCCTGTCCTGTTTCGCGGCCCACCGCACGTAGGTCTCGGCATATCCGGTCCATCCAGCGCCCAGGAGTACCTTTCTGAGAGACGCCATGCCGAACAGGGGCGGAATTTTGGACATCGGAGAGGAAGACCCGTCATCAGCATACTCGGTGCCCATGGTCCAGGTGGTATTGGCCCTCACGGATACTCCCTTGCCCAGATACCAAGACATGCGTGCCTCGGTTCCGGTGAGGATGGCATGATCACCGTTGACATGGTGTACCACTGGTTTGCCATCTATCTCTGTTTGGCCGTCCCACTCGGTGTGTACACGCTTGAGTATACCGTCTATGTAGGAAACATAACCGGATACTCCGGCAGAAAATCCTCCGCGTCTGAAGCGCAGGAACGCTTCGAGGGAGTGCATATTCTCGGGAGACAGACTGTCGTTGGGGGTGTGGAAGTACTTGCCAGCATCACCCAGCATCACAGACTCCTGAAGGTTTGGAGCCCGGAACCCCTGGGAGAACACCAGCCCCACATTCGTCTTTCCGGGAATGATGTGCTGCACTGAAGCGTGCAGGGTATTGCCGATGAAAGAAAAGTCCGTCTCAGGAAGATCGCCTGCTGCCGGAGACCAGGCACTAGCGCCCTGGACACGCCAGCCTGCAGTACTCTGGAAGTAACCGTGCAGAAGGCGACCGCCGCGCCACACCAGGTAACCGAATGCCCCGAACCTGTCATAGGTGGAACCGTCGGGGTAATCGCTCACGCCGGAGCGCTCCCATGCCATCATGTCAGAGCTCTTGTACCTGTTGGAATGTACCAGATCGTGGTACCAGAGGGCACCACCCACCAGGGACAAAGAGTGTGAAAGCTGTCCGCGAAGGGACAGATCACTACCTGTGGTGTAGACCCGCGTCTCGTCGGATTTCATGGAAGTAGCGGTCATGCGGTCCAGATCCATGGTGTAGGAACGTTTGTCCTCATAGAAGTCCTGAAAAGAGAATGTGTAGGAGAACTTCCAGCGCTCCCATTCCTTGGACAGACGCGCGTAAATCATGGTCTCGGTGTTGTCGTATTCCTGATATCTGGATTTCACCCATAGTTTGTCGGTGCGGCCCGCTCCCTCTATGTCGGTGAAGAGTACGCCTGCGGTAAGAAGCATGCCTCCGGGAAGATTCATCCAGCCTTTGCCTGCGGCCGAATATACGTCGTATCCCGAAAATATCTGTACCCCCGTGTCCCGACCACCGCGAAGATCGGCGTAGGAGTGGAGCGCTCCACCGAAATAGGCAGCCGCTCTGTCGGATGCAATGCCAACCGCTCCGTGGGCCGTCTTCTCCAGGGCAGCGGAACCGGCTCGTCCGAGGGCTCTAAGTCCTGTGACATCCGGACGCTGCGGACCGTGCATGTAGATGACACCACCCATGGCATCGGAACCGTACAGCACGGATCCGGCTCCGCGTAGCACCTCCATCTTGGATATGTATAGTGGAT
>JALWFW010000019.1 GCA_027013865.1 Polyangiaceae bacterium
CGTATAGTCTGTATTTTGCATAGACACGCACATACACGCACACTGAGAGAGGCACTTACACTGAGGCGCGCACGTGAAAGATATATAAAATATACACGCAAACAAACAAACAAGCATAAACACACACAAAGGGCAGACCCACAAACAAACGATAATGCACAACCACACACCCTTACCCAAACAAATATCGCATATAGACACACTCGCTCGCACGCATGGACACACACACACACACACACACGCACGCATACATGGACATAGCACGACATCTAGCGGTGGCTATGGGTGGAGTTCCTGTAATATCCAGACACCATTTCCTAGCAGTACACAGACGTCTAATCACCCACATGATGACATTTCACGGTCGTTTTCTCTGTCTTGCCCTGTCTTTGTCCGTCTTCTTGTCAGCTCTGCTCGGCCGGCGACAACCCTTGCCCAATTCTTGCCATTATTCACGACTCTCTCGCGCGCCGACATGCGACAGCCACGCGTATGTAGGCGCGTGTCCGCTAGCTGACGAGGCCTCGCGCGGAACCAGTCAATCGGACAAACCATTCACGTGTCTATTGTCCTTTCGTCTCTCCTTGCCGACATCTGCGCTCTTTTTGCGTCCTTTCTCTCTAAAGGAACATGTGTTGACATTGTTCAGTGAAGTTCATGCCGACTTTTATCTATACATATCTATATATACGATTGTCAGAGAAAGGTTTTTACCCGCTCCCACCATCAGCTGACGACCGAGGTAAAGCGTTTTACAAACACGTGACTTGCCATCTGTCAAAGAAAAACATTTATCTCCAGGGCAAAGGTCAAACTTCGTGTAACAACTTCCGTGACACGTGATAGGCGTTCTGCTGTTTCCGAGCTTGATTTGCCTGTTGTCGCGACTGAAATTGATTTCTTTCATTTAAAACCAGCCGATTAATTGCCTGTTTTTAGTTGCCGTAAGTTATTAACCGAGAGTCGGAATTTTAGAAAGAGCCTCCAAACCTGGTTCACTTATAAAGTAAAGAAATAAAATTACAACCGATCAATAAATAATCATTCGTTGAGTACTCTACTCAGAGTATTATTTTCCTATGAATTTCTTTCGGGATTCTCTTTCAGGTTAAAACTTTTGTTCTTCGTCGAAACGAAACAGTACAAAGTCTAATTATTGACATCAGCTTATTATTTCGTTTCAAAACGCCGCGTGTGTCAACTCGCTTTCCTGTTTTCGTCCTGTTTCCTTTTTAGCAAGCAACACGGGTCCTGTTTACTGTTCCGTTACGTAATCTAATGTTTATATGCGTCGAGCAGTTATGACAGGAGTCTGCGTGCCTCAGGCTCTGTGTATGTTCATGTGCGTTTACGCGTTTGTGTGTGTGTGTGTTTGCGCGCGCCAGTTAATTAACGTTATATGATAACTTAGCCCTAACCAGTCCTTTTACTGTAATTACCCGCCCGCCGCTCTTTATGCCGCATACAAAAGGATCGCTGCTCGCTATCCGCTAGGTGGCTGTCGGCTCTGCTTTCGTTTGATTCAATAAAGACGACCATTTTGTTGAGGTAATACCTGTAGCTGTGGGCGCTAAGTCTGTGACGTCGGCCTGCCTTCCTCGTCTTGTCTTTCTGTTTATCTAATTAGAGCTTTCTATTTCATTATAAGTCGCTAATGGTTGTCCGACTTCCGGTGTTATCAGGGTTACTTAACACACGTACACAGAGCCCCCTCCCCCAAACAGGGATACTACCTCGTACAACGGTACGAAATCCGGTGTGTGACTTCGAGCCTACAAAATGTTGTCGTGTTGTGCGTATATATGCGCGTATATATATATATGTGTGTGTGTGTGTGTGTCTACGCGATCTATGTATGTGGAGGTGTACAC
>JALWFW010000020.1 GCA_027013865.1 Polyangiaceae bacterium
TATCAGTAATGCACTGAAATCTATTCGATACATAAATTATTGTATTGCAGTCCTTCATGTTTAGCGATCGCGTTTGTACTGGCGCTAGATCTATATACAGCGTACACAAAACCAGTAGATAACTAAGTCTTCTTGAATACAATAACCGTAGCGAGGATGCGCGTTTGGTTATCTTCGTAACAGTTGATTACCTGCATTTTCCTTATAACAATGTAGGTCTTTCATAAATCCTGCATTTGCATACAGTTGCATGTTTCAGTCTCTCAGAGCATGTTCTGTTTCCATGGTTATCAAGTGATGGTATTCTTTCAGAATGACTGCCGTTTTCGTCTTTCTTATGGTCTGCTTGCTGTTGACGGAGACTTTCCAGAAAAGACCGTCGTGTCCTAAGATGTGTTCTGAGCAATCCTGTGTCTTCAGCACGAGATGTAGAGTCGGATGCTGTCTGTTAGTTAATTATCTGTATTTCTCATATATATGCTTTCGTATTTGTTTATAATGTTCGTTCTGAGAAGTATTATTTTCATCCAGTGGCAGAGAATACCACGTGAACAATAATAATGAACCAGTGCCTTATAAAGCAGATATTTACACTTCACTGTTTAACCTATTCAATACTGAAACTGGGAACTGGTATAAAAGTCTGACACGGTTGGTGAATTTCAACTTCCGGTCGGAACAACCTTAAGGCATTGTCACAAGCTTCAAATTTTGATACATGAGATAATTACGTAATCAGGAAAGAAAATAGTCTTAACACATACATCCTGTTATTTAACAGACTTGAAAAGGAGTTCGGTACCTGTGCTTGAAAAAAGATATATATATATATATATATATATATATATGATTATTTTATATATAAATTTATCTTATATCGATTTTCATTCAAGATTCTGCCATCAACATTCCAGTGGCATCTGCTACTATCTGGGCAGTTTGTTAGGGGATTTGTTCTCTAAATGTGTGATTACATTACACAAGCTAGAGTCAATATTGTGTTCTGACAAGAAATTACTTGTTGCATCCCACCATTTTGCAGCTACGGCGAGGTCTATACATGTTCGACATCATCGATTATGGAAGAATCGACCTCGACATTCTGCAGAATATTTTACGAAAGACAGATCGGATATTACAAAACATACTAGACAACAAAATAAGAACACCGTGCGGTCGGTGGTTCACTGACATCGCTGTATTATTCGTACTCTAGGAAGCGTGACTGGTTTGACAAGTGCGTATTGCCGCGATACTTCCGTCCAGGCAGGGAAAAAACCGGGGTGTACTGGGCATGTAAACACACTGGCAAGCCACCGTGTTGGAACTGGTGGAGGAGGAGTGCGTATTAATGGTCGTTATAATAGTACATTTATGTGACTAGTCTGTGTGTGGGCATGGAGTAGGTTATTGGGTGCGTCTGTGTCTGTGATTTCTCTTTAATGTTGTCCGTTTGTATGTATGTGTGTGCACGTGTGTTTATGTTTCGGTCTGTTTTGTATATTATGAATTTTTTAATATATGCTTTTTTTCTCAGAGTACGTATGCTGAAGATGGCACTAGTTTCAGTAAATCGTTGACAATGAATTGTCGAATAAAGAATTAGGATTTTGTGTGTTTTCACAAGTTGCTGTTGCTTTTGTTGTTGTTGTTGTTGTTGCTGCTGCTGTTGCTACTGCTGCTGCTGTTATTGTTATTGTTGCTGTTGTTGCATGCATCGCATTTCCCACTCTAATCTTATCATTGAAAAACGGTTTATCTTAGCAAAATCAGATATGCACAACAATATATATATATATATATATATATATATATATATATTCTTTCCTAATTTTTTTATATTTTTTCAAACACTTAAGTATATCAAA
>JALWFW010000021.1 GCA_027013865.1 Polyangiaceae bacterium
GGCTCTGGTGGACGGGTTCGACCCCGAGCCCATGACGCTTTACGGCCGGTTTTACGGCCAGGCCCCCGAAATAGACGGCGAGGCCTACTTCGACGGCATCGACGCCCGCCCCGGTGACATCATCCGCGCAAAAATCACCGCCGCCCCCTACCCTGATGTGGTCCTCTCCCCTGCGGAGTGAGCTTGGTAACCTGGTTATTCGATGATTCTGAAGGTCAGGTGCACCACAGAATAACTGCCTTCATCACACAAGACGTGGCTCTATTTTTCTTCTGGCACACGAGGTACGTCAACCGGAGGTCGCTTCTCCTCTGGCACAAGGTACATCAACCGGAGACTGGTTTCCTCTGATTTTGTTTCTTCACCATCCTCTGTCGGCTCATTTCCCGCAACTTCTTCCGATTCCAGAATCTGCATCACGGAGTCATCCACTTCCACCGCCTCTGTAAGATATGCGGCAATCTCCTCTGGCCGCGAAAGCCCTTCTTTTTCAATGAAATAATTTGACTCTTCAAGATAACCTTCCATGAGATCGACTGAGGCGATGAGTTCCTTCATGAGTCTGTAAAACATTATAATTTCTTCTTTAGAATCTTCGCCATGATCATTAAATATCTTACGAGATTTTATAGCTTCCCCATCAGTGTTAAATTTAGCAAAGGAGTCCAGCAGCAGTTCATAATAAGTAGTGCAATCTGCTCCACTGTTGTATTGACCATAAACCGCCAGGAAATCCTTTTCTGTTATTTCATGCTCCCTCCAGTATGGGTCTATCAGTACAGCAATAACGCGCTCATGCTTTACCAGTTCATTAAAGAGATAATTCACCACTGTATGAATTACATCATTTTTCATAAACTTTATATGACCTCCCAGAACGTTTCTCGCTGTTTCATCCCTGTTGAGTTCAAACATGACATGAAATTCCAGCACCGCTGCCCTCACGAACATGACCGCGGATTCCAGTGCATGATTAAGTGGTCTTATATGCTGACCAAGTTGTGACTTATCATCATATTCTTTTAGTTTGTCAAATCCACGCGGCAGCTGCTCTAGTTTGATAATTTCTACCAATTGGCCGGTAACCCGTCCTACCTCCTGACTGGCTTTAGATAGGTCTTCCCTAGCGTTTTTATCACCCTTTTTATACCCTTCATATGCCATTGACAGATGTTTCAGAGCGTTTTCTACAGATGCCTTCAGTTCAATCTTTTTATAAAGTTCAATCTTTGCATTCAACTCTTCAAGCTCTGTCAAAATATTATGTCCTAAGGCAGTCAAATAATCCAACTGCTGCATCATTATTTCCTGATTATACAGCATATTTGTCTGATTACGTATTATAGATCTGCCATAGAAAAAGCTAACTCCTAAAGAAAGTATGCTGCTAAAAGCACTAAGCAGCGACGGGATGGGGGACATGGGCTCGAGCAATGCGGGCCGTCCTTCCAGTTCCCTTAAAAACGCCACGATACTTCCTGCCTTTTCAGTGCCCTTTGCGTGTCTTATGACCCCACCAATGCGTTCATATTTACCCAGAACAAGCCCTTCCCTTATGTATTCCGGAAGTTCCAGTAATGCCTTGATTTTACCCATCTTTTCACCTCCTGAAAAAGGGATTTTAGGCTCCTCCCCCTCCCCCATGTCAAGAGATTTCACAGAGTTATTATCTTTCTGACTCTCTTTCTATTATCCCCTGGGCCTCCAGAAACGCTTCAATCACCTCTCTTAATAGAGAAGAAGGACATGGGGGGCGGGTGTCGTTTCCGTTCTCCTGGTCTGCGTTCTGCCCATCCCTTACCGGGAGCAGGGGGATGGCTCCGATGCGGTAATGGCTGTAATCATTGCCATCGTTACCAGCATCACCGGCATCACCGATGATTCCCTTTACCATCAGGCTTTGCCTGTAATTATTCTCCTCTTTCATATCACCTGGGAAGACGATAAGGCCCCATATGGAGCCCCTGGGCAGGTCATATCGTGTGGCAATGACGTCCCGGTAGCGGTGAAGCACATTTATGGCGTCCTGTGGCGGTCCCCATATCCACTTGTCAGTATTGCCATATCGTTCTCGGCGGTACTTGGCATCGATTATGAGGGCACTCGCCAGCTTCCCGCCCTTCTGTACTTCCACAGCCATGTCAGGTTTATGGGACTGTATGGTGTAACCTTTGGCATCGGAGCTTTTCTTCACAGGCGAGTACGCTCTGTGACGGTACAGCGTCACTTTCGTGCCATCATTGAGTTTCACTGAAAGACCGCTGTTACTCAGTGTATCACTGTCCAAAATCCCCATGCTTTTCATCAGAAGCTCGCCTGTGCCAGCAATCTCACCGACTGCCCTGTCCCCCAGATTGTCTTCGATGACCTCCCGCACGCAGTCGAACACCGCAAACACGGTCCACCACTCGTAAAGGTCTGAAAGGCGCTTCATGGGGAAGCGTTCTTTGACTGTATCCACAAGCTTCATCACGAAGTCCAAAAGACGCAGGAGTCTGTAAGCCTCCCTGTAGCCGGGAGTGTTCTGAAACCGCATGGAATTGAGATTCACCGGAGGCGGACCCTCCAGGTTGAAGGGCTCGGTGGAGGCAAGACGCGTAAATGTCCCTGTGTGGGCCTTGATAGCCTCCAGCAGCCTCTGACGTTTTTCACTGCCGTACCTGTCCGGTGTCAGGGTGGCGTCCTGTTCAAGGCGCCTGAGCCGGGCCACAATCCTTCTCAACTGTACTGAAAGCCAACGGTGTTCGGGGGTATCGATGGTGGTCTTTCTCACCGGAACCCAAAGATGGCGCCGCACCCTGACCTTACTGCCGTCAGAAAGATGAACTTCCTGAAAGTCACCGACTCCGCGGCCACGGGCCACCTCACGCACCACGGCAGGGCCCGCCGTGCGCACCCTGTCGGCTCTGACGAGCTCACGCACGTTAGTAAGTTCTCTGTGGGGATTTTCGGCTATCCACAAAAGTGCCTTTTCGAGCTCTTCGGCGATGTTTTCAAGGATGGACAGCCACGTGCGGTCATCATCGGGTGAGTCCAGCCTCAGGGAGAAGCCCTGCCGGGTCCGGGCTCCGTACATGAGGACCAGACCAAGGGCCCTTGACACCAGATCATCCACAAGGGCCCTGTAGTCGGTGCGGTAGTCCATCTTGTAGGGCACGAACTCGAGTTCTACCCTCAAAAGGGGGTTTCGGGAGTCCTTCCGGCGCACAACAAGGGTTCTGAACCCGGCGGCATCCTTGAGCGTGAAGGTGCGTGAGTCTGATTTGCCTGACAGCACACTGAAAAAAAGCTCACCCCCGTCCTCCCACAGGACTTCAAGGTCGGCGGTTCCGCTGTTCTCAAGTCTCACCCTGTATGGCTCATCAGAGTATAAAACAGCCTGCCATTTGCTGACTTGAACCCCCGGTATATCGTACACCACTTTCGAGACCGTGCCCGAAGACCCGGAATCTTCACTGCCTGGCTGACCGGCGCCCTCGGGCTTCCCGGTGCCGGGTGCGTCTTCGCCACCTGCCGCCACACCCGGCCCCATCCTCACGGTCACGGGTTTTGAAGAGTCCGAGTGGCATGACAGTAAGACCGATTTCAGGTGCTCTTCATATGTTTTATTTTTCCCGGCATCCACCTGCAGCCTGAGAGTAAACTGCTCCTCCAACTGCACCAAAAGGGCATCATGCCAGTCGTGGCTGCTCATGGCCTATCTCCAAAAGGACGTGTAGCCGTGGGTGTCAAGACGCACCAGCATCTCGATGACCTTCATGGCAAATTTGGGGAAGCGCTCTATGTCCCTCTCCTTTAATTTTATTAACTTATTGATATTATAGACTTTTTCTTCAGAAATCCCACACAGTTCCTTCAGAAAATCCTCCAGAACTCCGCGAAGCTCATGGCCTCCACTCAGCCTGGGTAAAACCTTCATCACAAGGGCGTGGTCCAGAATCCTGTCAAGGTTTCTGTCTGACTCCTTCCCCCACATAATCATGTAATTGGCCATGAAAAGAAGTATCTCGTCCCGGGTCCGGTATCCTATGGAATAAGGCACGTAGTAATTGCGGTATATCTCATTGATTTCATTGAGTATTTCAATGACTGACTTTTCATGTTCCCTTATCTTCTCCCACAGCTCCCTGGCTCTGTCATCAACTTCTCCGTCACCGTTTTCAGCATCTGAGTCCCTGCAAAGCCCCCTGTCCTGAAGTTCCAGAAGACTCAGTGCTCCGGGGTTCCACCAGTCGTCAGGCACGCATATGCCGGCTTTCTGTGAACTTTCCGGCCAATCGAGCCCTTCAACCCCCATCTCAATCACGAACGCCCTGTCAAGCACCTTGGGGGAGAAGGTGTGGGTGGTGTCATCCACGTTCACCGTGCCCACGATGAGTACGTTGTCAGTGAGTCTGACGTCCCTGTATTCCTCGGGAATCTCCCCGTCTTTCTGCTCCCCGTCCTTTTGCTCTCCGTCTTTTTTCTTACTATCCCCAAACAGGGGATCGCTTATGTATCTGAAATCTTCAAACTGCTCGCTTATATCCTCTCCTTTCTCCTCTCTCTCCTCCGGACGCTTCATGGTTTCCATGAGAGACAGGAGTTCAGCTAAGTAGTACTCCACCCTGGCGATGTTCATCTCATCGAGAACAACAACATACCGTTTGTTGGGATTACTGTTGGCCTTCTTCAGTATCTCAAGGAGTCTTCCGGGGTTGAATTCACCCGTCAGACCTGTGTATCCGATAAGATCCGAGGAGTCCGTCCACGACGGCTGCACGGGTATGAGGTGAAATTCATACTCCACACTTTTATCTCCGGACTCACTGTCAGAGGTTCCCTGCTCTTCGGAGCCCTCCCGGTGTTCCTTGCCGCTGCCCTGCGCATCAGACTTTTTGCTGATGGCTTTGTTGAGCTCATCCACGAGATCACGAAACAGACGGGACTTTCCGGTGCCCGTGGGTCCGGCAAGTATGATGAACTGTTTTGTCTGTACTGCGGGAAGGATTTTCTCCTTCAGTAGTTTTTTCTCGTTTTCAAGGATCCGTATTGTCACCACATCCCTGTGCTTTTCTATGCAACTTAAAAGTTCCTGATATCTGCTGTACAATTCACACAGTTGCTTCTTCAGATTATTCGGCTTATTATCATCAAAAATCTTTTGCAGCTCTTCTTTTATTTCATCTTTATCCTCTTTTTTCAATAGACCTTTAAATACTTCGTTATGCATAATACCTAAGGGAATAGGACAACCAATACCCCATTTTCTACCTTTAGGCTCTTTTATAACTTTATAATCACAATCATCCGACTCGCCATCCCCTTCCAGGCACCCATCTTTCAAGTACTCCTGATATTCCTCAGAAAATTCTGCTCTGTCATCTCCCTGATTACTTCCGTAAGTCGGCATTGTCACTGCCAAAAAGAGGCCCTCTTCTTTCACCCACACCAGTTTGAGTGCAGGCAGAAAACTCTTGATTTCCTGAGCACACTCTTCACCCCTGATTGGCCTCGCATCACAGACTGACTTACTTATTTTACCAAAAATCTCTAAATCTCTCTCTCCAAATAAAGTAATTGTCCTGATTTTATTACTATCTCCAGTACCCGAACTGCCATGCAATGTATAAAATAATTCATCTCCAGTTTTGCTGTTAATAGATGTGACGACATGCTCATCCCCATTGACAACAGTGAATTTATGGGTTTCTGTGCCACATTTGATCTCAAAATCCTTCAGCACATCCC
>JALWFW010000022.1 GCA_027013865.1 Polyangiaceae bacterium
CTGTCTGTATGTCTGACTGTCAGTCAGTCAGTCTGTCTGTCTGTATGTGTCTCTCTCTCTCTCTCTCTCAATCGCTCGCCCCCACCACACACACACAGACACACACAGACACACACACACACACACGCACCTTGTGTCCCTGCCTGTAATGTGTCAACGTATTAAATCCCCTGCTGTCAACAATTTTAACCATGTTACTGGCAATATTTCAACTTTCTAGCTCTCACTTTATCGACCTCATATAAATGGTTTCCTACCGTCAACTCTGGCTGTGCGATTACATCAACAAACGCCCACACTGCCGTTATTTTCACGAGATCAGAGTGTTGCTAATTCACCCACATATTGGCTTGACGACAGTCTTCCTGTCAATCAAACTGACGTAAACGCATCCTGTCATCACATCAATCACCAGTCTGTCAATGGCCAATCATAATCATAAGAAGAAGACAACCTAATTATCCCATCATGCCAATCTTCACCCAAATAAGTGTCTCACCAACCCTCTGCTACACCCCAAACCGTCTTCTTTGGCAGACAGCCTTAAAATATATATAATTGAGAAGTAGCCTTCACTCGTGTAAGCTACAAAAGATAACTGAATGTTATCTCACTGGAAGTGGAAGATCATATCTCGGCTTAACTACACTAAGTAGGTTATAGAAATCATAAAATGTCGATCAATAATCTATTAAATGGTTGACATAAACTCCGGCGGACCGGCCGACAAAAGCTAAAACTGCTAAGCATAGTCCATTAGTCGACGATGTGGTCTTCATTGTCTACAACGACAATGCCTTGTCCTGATTGCTATTCCATAGTGTCTCGTTCCTGGTTTATTGCCTCCGAGCGCCGAAGCCCGGTGCACGAACGTAATTCATTGCGGCCGAAGCTAAATGGTTATTTGGACAAAAACATTCGAAAAAATGCACATTGTTTTTTTAACCCATCTTCCGTTGTACGTTTTGATTATTTGTTCCCCCGTTCATTCGTTTGGTTTACGACCAACTAAACTCTACCGACTCAACTAAAAATATATTGTCGATAAAAAGGCGCATTAGTTTTATGTCTGCTTTTGTTGTTTCTTTGTTCTTCTGGCGTCTTCATGCCCGAATGCTGAAATTTGTTTCACGTTTAAGTATGTCTCGCGATCGCCCGACCAGTAAATTGTCATAAAGCAACAACATTTAAAATTGTATTTAAGTGTTCTTATCTGTTCTTGCTCTCGTTCGGTTTCGTGTAGGACCAAGGAGAAGGAGCCATATTGTCCCAGCTGTACCTGCGCCGTGCCAGACAGGAGTCGTTCCGGTCGTACACTCTGGTGGCCGAGAACAGCGTCGCTGTGACGACGAGGAGCGTACAACTCCGCCAACGTGAGACGAATTATTTCACGAGAAAATAAATTATTCTGTAAATTAAACCGGCTTCGAAGTAAATAACGGGCGCCGCAAACGACTAATATCGTCCGGATCCACTCCGAGAACTCGTTACCGAGGAATAATTTAACAAAATCGCTTATTTGGGATTCCCTCGTTATTGCGATAACACTATGTTATCTAGCTGCGTAAATGCTATTTTCTGTGGACGTCTCGGTGCTTGTAGGTACAGCCCGGTCGACAGCGCGTGGGTGGGTTGTTTCTGTTTGGTTCTATATTCTTTGGTCACGAGTCTGTGTGGAAGAGGGGGGATGCGTCTGTCTGTGTGTTAGTTTATACATATCGTGGTTAATGAAGAGTTAAGTAAATAGATAGATAGATAGATAGATAGATAGATAGATAGATAGATAGATAGATAGACAGACAGACAGATATATAGATAGGTGGATATATATATATATAGAGATAGATAGATAGATAGATAGAT
>JALWFW010000023.1 GCA_027013865.1 Polyangiaceae bacterium
AAATTCATGCGCCTAAACAATCCTTATAAGATACGCATTTACCCGCGCACACTTGTCAAAATATACACACACCGACACCAGGTAACCTGGCAAGGTCATGTCATTTGACGTCGACAACAATTCATCCTTTGACAGTAGCTAGTAAATAGAGATAGAGTGGTATTAACTACAATACAGAGCTGTCAGTGGATTCTATGCTAATATTTATACATAAAGCAGTAATATATAGCGGCACCTTTGACATGAGCTCTGTAAAGAAGATATACTCAGTAATCAGACAGCTCCAGGTATCCACAGAGCAAATATTTTTGGTCAAATATTTACCTCAGTCGTTTACGAAAGTTGTTGTATATTGAGTGTCATGTCGAGGTTAGAGTTATGGATACACTTAATTCACCGTTCCGGAGAAACCACGTCCACAATCACTGAAGTACAGGAGATAAATGAATCTTCCGGATATTCTGGATATGTTTGAATAACAAAACTCGATAAAATTCCGGTTATTTGAGAACCGGAGCACTGAGGTATTACTGTACGCTTTACGCAATCATCTTTGACCAGAGTTCTAGACGAAGCAATAAGAATGTGTTTAACTCACTCTGTGCCATTTTAAATCTTGCAGAAACACTAACACAAACAAACAGAAACACATGCACGTACCATTTTTGTATATGTCCGTACTATTTATACATACATACACGTAGGCATACACGCAGGTTCGCACATACGTGAACACCTGGACAGACAGAACGAGAAACACGCACGCAGACACGCAGAAACATGCATGCACATACCGACACGCACAGACAGAGCACGTGGATGCACGGACGAACGCCCACAAGCCGCAAAACGGAACAAAACGCCTCACCTGGCGTGAACCATAACTAAGTGCTACCTGTACGAGGCATAAGGTAACATAAGACCACAAGCCCGAATTAGTGCTTTATGTAAATATTACAATAGTCAGGTGTATATAGTGCTTAATACGTCAACATACAGTGTTTGTATTATCTCTGTATCGCTCTATCAATAAACCTTATATACACAGACTTACCTGTAAACCGTTATTTACTGTCTCGTAATGCAAGCCACTCAATCACTCCTGGATATGCCCGTGACGTGAGGTTGTCTGGATACGCTTGCCATAACGGTGTTCTAGCCCGGGAGTTATACATTCCGGAGCTACTTATGGATAAGTTGTGTTTAAGGGCTGAGTGTCCAGAACTATAAAGTGGATCTTCGATACTGGATACTGGCGAGTTGAGGTCGTGTACGTGAACTGGTCAAAGGGAACTGGGACAGAGGTCAGGGTGAAGTTATCACTGCAGTTATGTGACCTCAGCCAGTGTGTGGCATCTAATGTGTGACATCTAATGTGTGACATCTAATGTGTGACATCTAATGTGTGACATCCAGCATGTGACAACCAGTGTGTGAGTTCAGCTCGGCATCGCCAGTGTCGCGTGACATTGTGTCTGATATCTGTGTGACATATACGTGACATATCTGTGATTGACATCATAAATGACCACATCAATCAGTGAGTGTTTCCGATTCTTGAGTTAACGAGAATTTTCAAATCTTGTTGTTGTTGTTGTCGTTGTTGTTATTGTTGTTGTTGTTATTGTCGTTGTTGTTATTGTTGTTGTTGTTATTGTCGTTGTTGTTATTGTCGTTGTTGTTATTGTTGTTGTTATTGCTGCTCTTGTCATAGTCGTGACACTCAGTATAACATTATATATTTTACCTCATGTCTTTGTTCTTATCGATGTTGTTGTTGTTGATCTTTTGAATATTGTTATTTTTTGTTTGCTGTTGATCTCACATGATTAGTCTGGATAATATTTCACAGGTGTCATGC
>JALWFW010000024.1 GCA_027013865.1 Polyangiaceae bacterium
GGTCTGGGCCCTGAGGCGCGAGACGAAGGTGCGGTAGGAAGAGTCGTCGCGTCCCGAGCGGTAGAGCAGCAGGGAGCCGTCAGCGTCCCGCACGAGGCTGGGCGTGTAGCAGCGCTCAAGGAAGGGCCCGCCCACCTTGAGCAGGCGGAACGGAGTGGCCCAGCGCTTGGCGATGGCTTGCTCGGCGCGGCGGGTGATTCTTCCGGATAAGGGGGATTGCCTTGTATTTTCACCGGTGACCTCGCGATTTCTGGCCGTGAAAGCGCCACATTCGCGCCGTGTGCGCGAAGGCCGCGCCCTACGGCTCATTTACCGGAGGCTCCGAAGAATCGTCTGAGACGGGTGAATATCTGGACTAAAGTGGATGATTATTATAATATTACTTGTTACCATGAGGGGAGGATAGTTCTATGCCTCGCAAGAAAAGTATTAGGAAAAGTGCCCGAGATTATGTAAAAATGCTTAAGGATGTAAAAGACTTCATCCAGCGAGCTAAGAGCATTAAGGCTCTGACTAAGAAAGACTTAACTTGGCTTTATGAATATGCACTTATTAAGGTGTATCGTGGGTTTGAACAACTGATGTTGGAATGCTTGGTGGGAGCCTTGAACAATGATACAAGTGTTTTGACTGCACGGACAGGAATTACTTTTCCTAAACATTTAACTGATGAAATTTGCGAGTTCCTCGTTGTAGGTACTGGCTACTTTGATTTTAAGGGCAGGGATGGTCTCATTGCAAAACTCAAGGATTTCTTGCCAGCGAATCACTACTTAATCAATATCGTTAAGAAGAATAAATATAAAGATGCATTGAATCGCCTCGTTGCATTCCGAAATTATGCCGTACATTCAAGCAAGAAAGCGAAGGACACAGCCAAAAGAATTGTCGACCAAAATCGTTTGGGCGAAGCAGGAACCTGGCTAAAAACTCAAGGTCGGTTGGAAAGTATCATCGACAACTTGAAAGAACTAGCGGAAGAAATAGACAATCAAGCACCATATTAGTCAAATAAACACAGAATCGGTGAGCAGAGGGGAGAGGCAGCCGTCTCTTCGCCCACCTGGTTGAGGTACCCCTGCTCGCGGACCAGCATGGCACAGCAGACCGCGTCGATAATGTGCTCGTTGCCCTTCGAATAGACCACCCGGCCGTAGTGCAGGGTGTAGGTGTGCGTCGTGAACTGGTCCTTGATTTCCAGGTAGTCCACCGGGAAAACATCTGCCGTATCTGCAGGGCGATGCCCAAGAGGCTGGTCATGAGCTCCTTGGTGCGCTGCTTCACCTCGCGGTCGTCTCGCCGTCTGGTGGTTGGCGTCACACCGGGCCGCCGGGCGCGGCGCCGGCCTTCGCTGGGTTATCTACCGGAAGGGAGTTCGAAGCGTCGGGTGGGTACCCCGCCTGCAACCTGGCTGTGAAAAGGAGAATCGGAGAGTTCGAAGAGGATATGCGTGGGTTGCGCCTGCAACCGTGGGGGTTGCGCTTGGACCCTATGCGCTTCATATCGAACCGAAAATTCAGGAATAATATACGAGGGTTCTTGAATTCCGATGAATCGAAAGGAAAACAAAAAACCCCGGCGGGCTGTGCCGACGGGGTCATGCATCGACCAGGAGCCGCCACATTTGGCGGACATGGTATCGGCTCCGGCTGCAGGACTCGAACCTGCGGCCCGGTGGTTAACAGCCACCTGCTCTACCGACTGAGCTAAGCCGGAACACCGCCGCTTGTCGCGACGACGGGGTATATATATGCAAGGCGACCGGTCATGTCAAGACGGAAAATTCACCCAGAAAACAAAAAACTGCCCCAACTGAAAGCGCCCCCGCATGCTGTGAATGCATATCGAAATCCAGACTACACTACACCAGACAGGATTTTCCCTGAACTCATGTCCTGAGCCCCTGTAAAACAGATACGCCTGCAGACCGGCTGACCCTGTCTCTTATGAAACGATGCGTGCATACCAGGCAGGGTCACCTTATGTTTCATTGGGTGCCTCGACATCATCCTGTGGCAATGCAACACGGCATAGTTGCAGGATTTACGCACGACTGAGAAATCTCAGACCGGCTGACCTGAAACGTGAATAAAAGCCACGACCTTCGAGCCCGTACCTGGTCGGCAGGCCCGAGTTCAAGTATGTCTGCGGACTAACCTCAAACTTTGTGACATGGACACAGAAGGCGAAACAAGAAATGCCCTACGTACGCCAGAGCCAACAAAACGTGACCAACTCTGGGCGGTCGATTCTTGATTTTCCGGATATCTTGGGATCTTGCATCGTGCCATTAGAGAGACTTGGGTATTCACTCATAGCGCTATAATCTGCGAAAGCAATATACGTATCCCAACCGATTATCCCTTTGATTTTTGAACACTACACTTGATTTCGGCGCCGATTCTGTCTTCGGATTTGACTGTCTGCCTGCTGCCTAATTTGAGTTAGATACCCGGCCTCCTTCAAAAATAGCCGCAAAGTGCTGATACTGAGGAATTTGAGCTATTACTTCAGAGGTGGCCATGGGTGTCCACAAAAAAGGCTTATATGGGTGAAACCATCAGACTCTTGGTTGAGTCCAGCTGCTAAATAATAGACAAAAAAGCTTTTATATCATCAAGTTACGTGCATTGATCATTGAATTTTTACATACTGGCATACATCTTGCATAAAAGGATTTATGACTGGACCATAGGAGACACAGGGATCCGCCCGTCAGGGGTGTCGCGCGCGCCT
The DNA here is from genome assembly GCA_027013865.1 of Polyangiaceae bacterium. Taxonomy (GTDB): domain Bacteria; phylum Myxococcota_A; class Polyangia; order HGW-17; family JALWFW01; genus JALWFW01. The sequence continues at coordinate 2,737 of JALWFW010000024.1, forward strand.
TTGGCGGGGGTGGTGGAAGATCCGCCGTAACTCACATACCTCACCCGCACTCCGGGATGAAAAACGCGCGCCCTGCACATATGCGATGATGCTGGACTTCGGTTTGTGACGCCATCATCGTTTTGCAGGGTGACTGACGTTTTTTTCGAAGGGGCCGCCTGTGGGGACGTGAGAGGCTTGTCCTTAAGTCCGGTGACTGCCGGTGGTGGCGGCGGGGGCGGGCCCATCTTTGATGGGTAGGAATTTTCTACTTACGTGGACGCGCAGCAAAAACGGATGGTGATGCGCCTTTCGGAAAACACGTTAGGGACGTCCAAAAGGTCTAGCCGCAACCTCGTAGCAAGCTCCGCGAGATGCTGGTTTTTCGGAGAAAGTCATGAGTGCGCTCATGTCATCAAGAGTGCCTTTTTCGAAGTGGCTATGGATTGCAAAACTCATGAAGAGGGCCCTTGCTATAAAAAACACCAGCGTCACCCATTGACTATACAAAGCGTAGTCCGTCGACATTGGTAGGAGGGTAGCGTCCATGGGTAAAGTACATCTACAAAAGGATGCAGTAGGCTGGATTTCCCAACCAAGGCAAGAAGTTGAAATTATGTTTTAAGGCAGAACCTTATATCGACTGAGAAGAACGCAATATGCCGGCAGTGGACGGATATATCAGGAGCTTTATGCAGCAACGAGCATCAGGAGCTGGATGCTCTGAAAAGAATGCAGCACCTGTAGAAACCTGACATTTCATTCCAGATGGACACGCCAAGTTACGCACCATCCCCCGACCAAGGGAGATATAGAACCAGAAACTCCGGCATCTCAACAGGAGAATTGCTACTCGTAAACACCGCACCGCCCGTAACAAGACTGTGATACATCTCACCATACTAAAATATAACTCTTCTTATTGCAGGCCATACCCTGTACACAGTATAATGGAACCCCTGAAAATCAGAAGGAGGCCAAAATGCTCAGAATCACGAAGGGAATTGCACTGGTTCTCATGGCCGCGGCCGCTTTTGCCATGGGATGTGATGACTCGTCCGGCAGCGGCTCACAGAACAACACCAACAACACGACAAATAACTCCAACAACTCGGCAAACAACTCCAATAACTCAGCAAACAACATCAACAACTCGGCAAACAACTCCAATAACTCAGCAAACAACATCAACAACTCGGCAAACAACTCTAACAACAACTCAGGATGGTGCGACGAGGTGCCCATGTTCGACCAGGGCAAAAACCCGTCTGCCATGATCTACGTGGCACCTGACGGCGATGACAACAGTGGTGACGGATCATACGACAGCCCCTACGCTACCCTGGGCAAAGCCGTTCAGGATGCCGTCCCTGGGACCAGCATCGTTCTCAAGCCGGGCGAGTACTCTGGAGACATCTACATCGAAAACCTGCGAGGGACAGCCGACGACCCCATCTGGATAGGCGGTGAGGGCATCGGAGGCACCGTGAAAATCGACGCATCCGGCAGTTCTGAGGCCATACATATGAGCCGAGTGGCATACCTGGTGCTCCACGACATGGACGTCGGAGGCTCGGACGACAACGGCATAAACTGCGACGACGGCGGCGACACGGACGACCCACAGGCCACACACCACATCGTGTTCCGCAACCTCTACATCCACGACGTGGGCGGCGACGGTAACCAGGACTGCCTGAAACTCTCTGGGCTCAACGACTTCGTGGTTTACGGCTCCGAGATAACGCGCTGCGGCGGGGACGGTTCTGGAAGTGCAATCGACTGCGTGGGCTGCCACCGGGGCATCATCGCCCAGAGCTATCTGCACAACTTGTCAGGTAATGCAGTACAGGCCAAAGGCGGCTCCGAAGGACTCGAAATCTGGGCCAACCTCATCGAAAATCCGGGTGAACGAGGCATCAACATGGGAGGTAACACCGGAGCACCATACTTCAGACCGCCTCTTTCCGATACGGAAGAGAATTTCGAGGCCAGGGACATCCACGTCATTGCCAACGTCATAACCGGAGGTGTGACCCCCTTTGCATTCGTGGGTTGCGTCGAATGCATGGCCGTAAACAACATCATTGTAAACCCCGAGACGTGGCTGTTTAGGATTCTCCAGGAAACCACATCCTCCAGCGATTACGACTTCGCTCCCTGCCGTGACGGACTCGTTGCCAACAACATATTCCAGTTCGAGGCCGGGCAGATACGCAGTTACGTAAACATCGGCCCGGATACCGCGCCAGACACCTTCATGTTCATGAACAACCTGTGGTACGCATCCGACAACCCGTCGCAGTCCAACCCTGCAAGTGACCTACCCACTCCAGAGAGCGGCGGTATATACGGCCAGGATCCCGGTCTCGTGGGCGTGGAATACGTGCCCAGCCAGAGCGGACCTGCGGCAGGAGCCGGGGTCGACCTGGACGTCCTCGGCGGGGACTACAACGGCAAGTGCTTTGCCTCTCCTCCCTCAATCGGTGCCTACGAGCTTCAGTGAGTAGCCTGATACCCGTAAATATCCGTTTTCTTATTTCCAACCGTCTCCAATATTTATGAATTTATGATGTCCGCCCTGTACCAGAGCCTGATTTACAAATTTCAACACACGTTTTTCCGCGGCCGATCTTACGTTGGAATGAGACCATCTTTCAGTCTGTCAGCCCTGTTTGTGTTTGAGCTAACTCTTTCCGCGGCCGATTTCGCCTTCGGACCCTACAAGCCTACCTGCTTACTCTCCAGTTCGTGCGCATATTTCTCCGCTGCCGGTCCAAACTTCGGATTCGAAAAACTGACCTTCAGCCTACCCGGCCTTCCAACTTGAGTGCATATTTATCTAGCACCTGTCAGGGCTTAGGTTCCAGCTCTCTGGAGAGTCGCGAGACCGTTGAAGCGTTAGGATGCACGAGCCGGATCCGTCAACCTGCCCGAAAAGTGTACTTCAGGTTGTTACACCTATATGCCTACTATAGACC
>JALWFW010000025.1 GCA_027013865.1 Polyangiaceae bacterium
TGCTGTGCCTTTGGGGCAGCCTGCTGCGCCTTCGGAGCGGCCTGCTGCGCTTTCGGGGCGGTCTGCTGCGCCTTCGGGGCAGCCTGCTGCGCCTTCGGGGCGGCGGCCGAGCCCTTGGTCTTGATGCTCAGACCGAGATCCAGGAATGCAAGGCGCTCCTTGGCATAACCACCTGGATCGAGCACCGACATGCTGCCCTCTAGCGCTCCCAAACGCTGAATCAAAAGCTGGTTCCACATATCTAGTTCTGCGATACGATTGTTCTTTCCGCCCTGCTGCTGGAGCATTGCCTTCATTATGGCATTGCGCTGAAGTTCGACCATCAGACGGGATTTTTCCTCTGCCACGCGGCCGGTGCTGTTGGTCTTGACTATCTGCTTGTAAAGATCCACGGCATCCTTGGTTTTGCCCATGAGCTCAAAGACCCTGGCCTGGTGAATCATGGAAACACCGGCATATACACCACCTTCACGGGTGGCGAGCTTGCGATATGAAGCAAGGGCCTTGTCATACTGTCCAAGTTCCTCATGTGCCACACCAAGGAGCTCGAGAGCCGGAATCTGAAGAGGCTCGGTCAGGTCAGACACTGCCTTGGACAGCTCCGAGACCGCCGTATCGAGCAGTGACTTGCGGCGTTTGTCGTCGAGCCTGGACAGCTCTACACAGGCCTTTGCCTTGAGCATGCGGATAACGGCACAGGAATCACCACCACAGGAAGAGACGGCCGAATCCAGCTTCTTTATGGCAGATTCGTACCTCTCGCGGAGATTCTTGACAGGCTTGAGATCGCCTGGCTCCAGGGATTTCTTACTGTCTTCGGGAAGGTCCTGCTCCAGGGGGCGCATGAGTTCTTCTGCACCAGCCACCAGCATACGCGAGGAATCGGCATCCCTGGAATGAAGCACGTAATCCACTGTGTAATAGACTATGGTGACGAGCAAAATGCCCAGTATGGACAGGGAAATGCCCTTGGCATGCTCCCTTACGTAGTCCCAGCCCTTGTCCATGAGGGTTAGAACCTCATCCGGCTGCCTCAACTCTTCCTTGCTGAGAACGTGTTTCTTGGCCACTTTCAGACCCTCCTCGAATCCGGGACCTGATTTCATCCGGCCATACGCCTGAGTCTCAACGGAACCGCAGAGCAATCACTCGTCTGGCATGCCGGATTCTCCCGGAAATTGCCGGTGGAGAGTAACAAAGCACCGTGGCAGTGTCAACCGGGACACGATGACATGCTTCAGGTTTGCGAAGTATTCATTCCAGGAACGCTCATCTTCGGTCCAGGCATGCCCAGCGAGCGGTATTCCAGACACAGGACGTGTACGAATGCCGGATAAGGTGTATATATCATCCAGGCAGTACGGCAGCCATTTTACCGGCTAGTGCGAAGAGGTATCATGAAAATCCGTCTGAACCTTCCGAAGACCCCTGATTCCGACGGTATCCGCGAACTGCTGGAGCACATAACCGCAGAAATGGGCATCAGTGCCTCCATCGGTTTCGGACACACACCTTCCGGCATGAGGGTGGACTCATCCGCCATACTCGTCGACGGACGCCCCATACCCGACCCGCCTTATCCTCCCGGCCCCGCAGACTCCACCACTGACACTATCCCCCCAGTCTGGCTCATACAAGCAGCACTTCTCAGAGAACTCGCCCCCCGGGGATGGCTGTTCATGTGTGTTCACAACTCGGCCCGCAGTCAGTTGGCCGAAGCCATCGCCCGGCACCTGGCTCCCGAGGGCGTGACCGTCATGTCCGCTGGCTCTGAGCCTTCCCGCGTGCATCCCATGGTTCCCCGCGTCCTCGAGGAGGCAGGAATCTCCGCAGACGGGCTTCATTCCAAGGGCACGGACGGTATAGAGCCCCGCGACGTGCAGGCCACCGTCACCCTGTGCGCTGAGGAAGTGTGTCCCGTATTCCTCGCACGGGCCTGGCACGTTCACTGGCCCATGCCTGATCCCGCAGCCCAAACCGACCCTGATGCCCAACTGAGGGCATTTCGCCGTACCCGGGACGAGCTCATCAGCCGGCTGACAGTGCTCATGGACTACACCCTCTGATTCCTCACGACTCATCATCAGCTTGAACAAGACCCGCGGTAGTCCTATTTATGCCACCCATGGCCAGAGCAGGATGGACCCTCGTGAGCAAAGGACACGGACCGTGGTACTTCATTCCAGACTGGGACGACTACGTGGATCCCGATTACGATTTTATCAATGATATCAGTAAAATACGCGGATGGGAGCATCAGGCCTACGCCCACGAGCTCCTTGGCGGCCCCGTAAGTGATGGACTTTTGGTGTCCCGTGCCGTCATCGAGGGATCAAAGGCCAGACAGCAAAGAATACAACGCCACGGAGTCCACGGTATGCTTCGCGTGCCCGATTCCTTCCCGGTGATGGGAGACTGCGGCGCATTCGACTACATCGGCGAGAAGGAACCCCGCTACACCACGGCGGACGTGTTCGACTACTACACCAGGCACGGATTCGACTTCGGCGTTAGCGTGGATCACCTCATCCCCAAGGACACCCACCCCGACCGCCAGTACCGGTACGACGTGACTTTGCGCAACGCAGAGGAGTTCATACACCTGTGGAACCGCGAGAAACCCGACTGGGTGCCAGTGGGTGCCGTCCAGGGCTGGGATCCCGAGTCCTATGCCGCAGCCGCGCGCCGGGTGCACGAGATGGGCTATCCCCTCATCGGTCTGGGAGGCCTGGTGCGCACCTCCACGGCAAGAATCCTGGACATCATCCAGGCGGTCCACTCCGAGGTGCCCGACGCGCGCCTCCACCTGTTCGGCGTGGCCCGGGAGAACATGTTCAGGGACCTGAAGCAAAACGGCGTATTTTCAGTGGATAGCGCCGCCCCCCTGAGAAAGGCATGGCTGTCATCCACGGACAACTACCTCACCGCAGACGGGACGTCTTACTGCGCCATCCGGGTGCCCTACGCCAGGGGTGCCCGTGGTCCCATGCGCTCTTTGGACCCACAAGATCTCGAGAGGGCCGAGACCTTGGAAAAACAGGCCCTGGAGGCGCTGCGAGCATACGATCGCGGCGAGGATAAATTGCCGTATCTACTTGAAATAATTAAAGAATACGAGAAACTATACTCGCCTAAGGTCAGCCGCACAGAGCACTACCGCCGCACCCTCGAGGATATGCCCTGGAAAAAATGCACCTGCGCCATATGCCAAAAACACGGCATCGAGGTGGTCATATTCCGGGGTAACAACCGCAACCGCCGCCGCGGGTTCCACAACACCAAAACCTTCTATGAAAGGTGGCAAGCCCTGCGTGACGACGCAAACTGACCGCCCGAAGATCACCCCCTATCAGTATTGCTGTACTGTCCTTACTTACACATGGCGACCTGCGACCAACATGAAGCCTATTGCCGGTGCATGGCGTAGTATTTCTTCAAAAAGCGCATGACCACCGGAACCGCGGCCTTGGCAGCGAAACCTCCGTGTTCAACGAGAAACGCAAAAGCTATCTGAGGGTCGTCGGCCGGGGAATAACCCGCAAACCAGGCGTGATCTCGGTATCTCCACCTCTCCTCGGCCTCTGCGCTCATCTTGCGCACCTGGGCCGTACCCGTCTTGCCTGCCACGGATATGCCGGGAATGTGGGCCTTGTACGCCGTGCCCTTGGGCTCTTCCACGACCCCCCGAAGGGCTCTTTGGAGCACGGAGAACGTCTCGGGTCTGAAGGGAAGACGGCGCCGGAGTATGGGCTCGAACTGCTTCACTGTGATACCGTCGTGGGTGACTATTCTCTCCACCACCTGTGGCTGGTACAGAAAACCACCGTTGGCGATGGCCGAATAAAGCATGGCGAGCTGGAGCACCGTCACCTTCACGTTGCCCTGGCCGATTCCCGCATTCAGGGTGTGACCTATACGAAACCCCTCCTGATAGCGCTGGGCATACCACTGCTTGGTGGGAATGAAACCGCCCTTCTCGTGGTTGAGTCCCAATCCCGTGGGCACCCCTAGTCCCATCAGACGGGCGTATCGGGCCATCCTGTCCATGCCGACGCGCTCGGAGAGCATGAAGAAGAACACGTTGCACGACGCCACGATGGCAGAGTGCAGGTTCATGGGCCCGTGGGCATGTGAACACCTAAATGACGAATGGCGCCCGTACTTGTACCATCCGTTGCACGTGTAGAACTCGTCTAGATCCACGAGATGCTCCTCCAGGGCGGCAGTGGCCGTGACCACCTTGTACGTGGATCCCGGGAAATAGGTGCCCTGGACCACCTTGTCCAGCATGGGATGCAGCGGACTGGAGTAAAGCTCCACTGCCCTGGCAGGGGATAGCTTGCCCGACAGCTCGTTGGGGTCGAAGGGTGGCCGGGAAGTGTAGGCCAGGATGCGGCCGGTCTTGACGTCCACCACCACTGCAGCACCGGCATCGTATCCGCTCATGGCCTCTTCCAGGGCACGCTGGATGTTTACGTCGATGGTGAGATAGACGTCGTGTCCTGGCTCGGGATCCCTGGCCCACGGTCTGGGCAGCCACCTGCCGGCAATACGATCGAACCTGGGCCGTCCGCGGGCATCGAGGACACGCCACATGTAGCCACGCCGTCCCCGCAGCTCATCCTCCACGAGTGACTCCACCCCGAACTTGCCTATCCAGTCCCCCTCGCGGTATCCACGGTCTCTTCTGGACTCGAGTTGAGCACTCGATATCTCACCAATGAACCCAATGAGATGCGAAGCCAGGGGTCCCTGGGGATAAAGGCGTTTCTCTCCTGTACGAATCTCCACCCCTGGCAAAAACTCCCTGTTGGACTCTATGAGCATCATCCAGGACTTGGGCACGTCCCTTATGGCGAGCAGGGAATAGGTACGCTTGCGCCCACGGGCGTCTAGAATGCGGCGTCTTATGCGCTGTGCCTCAAATTCCGGTAGTTTCAAGAGTTTTACGAGGAAGTCGTAATTCTCCTTCTTGAAGTACATGGGGATTATGTACACGTTGAATGCAGGCCGGTTCTTGGCGAGAACCTCCCCCTTGCTGTCATAGATGCGCCCCCTGGATGCAGGTATGAGTTTTTTCTGCAGGAAGTTAGACTTGGCGAGCTGGCGGTATTCCTTACCGTACACTATCTGGAGTTGGACCAGACGTCCCGCCAGCACCACGAACACCAGGATTATGAAACCCATGGCATAGCGGTATCTCTTTGCAAATTCTTTGTCGTCACTGATGATGAGAGGTCTCATCTGAACACGCCTTCGCTGCTGGCCTCATAACTGATGCGCCGGTCCATGAGCCACAGCACATAAAAATACAGGGGAGCAGTGATCCCTGTCACGAACGCCTGCATGGGAATCTGAGACAGCGAGGCCCACGAGTGATTCACGGGACTGAGCCATTCATCCAGGGAGACCACAGTAACTCCTGCCAGTGCCGAGATGGCTGCCCCCAGTGCCGTCTGTACAACCACCGAACGGGCGAAAACCTTCCCGGACAGCAGTCTAAACAGGAAATAGAGCACTACGTACACGAAGGAGAATACACCCACGGGTGCCCCGCACAGCAAATCCATCACATACCCCAGTGCCACGGAACCGGCCGCGCCCTGATAGGTGCTCTCCTTCACGGCATAGGCCATGTACAACACGGCCAGAAGGCCAAATTCAGGCGGAGCGAGATTCAGGGAGGGGAACATCTCGATGAGGAGAGGTTCTGCAAGAATGAAAAGCACTGTGACGGATGTGAATACCAGAACCCGGTTCATGAAGGGGGAAAATAGGAGAGGGAAGGCATGATTGCAACTTTATGTTGAAAGTCCACGCCCCCGTCATCTTTTTGGACCCAGGAGCATATTGACATACAACTGTCTGATACAACTGATTTTTTCCAAATACTATCAATCATACGTATTGCCGGAGCAGCCTCGTCTTGAACCGTGATGCCATCTCATTAAGGTTTGCGATCTTTTATATACTGGGCTAAAAAGATCAGGATGAATTGCAGGTAGCGATACTGACGAGGTGCAGGAATGAGGCGATTCGGGATATCAGCAGTGCTCCTGGTTACGGCTTCAGCAATGCTTACTTTCGGAGCATGTGGCCGTACAGGTTATCCCATGGAACCAATCGGCAGCGGGGATGCCACGGATACCAACAACGGTAACAACAACGGTAACAACACGGTTCCTGGCTGCGGAAATGGCATAGTTGAACAAAACGAAGAATGCGACAACGGTGAGGCTAATTCCAATGCCCCCAATGCTTCATGCCGTATCAACTGTACCTGGGCACGGTGTGGCGATGGCATAATCGATACTCTCACAGAGGAATGTGACGACGGAACGGGAATCAACTCCAACGACCCGAATTCTCACTGCCGAACAGACTGTACTCTCTCCAAATGTGGTGATGGCATCGTGGACGACGACACTGAAGAATGCGACGACGGGGGACTCAACTCCGAGGAACCGGGAGCCCACTGCCGTACAGACTGCACCCTGTCCAAATGCGGAGACGGCATCAAGGATCCAGGCGAGGAATGCGACGATGGCAACGATGTCAACGATGATGCCTGCACCAACGACTGCACCCAGGGAACCTGCGGAGACGGCATCATACAGTCATCAGTCGGAGAGACTTGCGACGACGGCAACATGGATGAGGACATCTCGTGCAGTTCTGACTGCACCCTCGGATGTGGTGATGGCATCGTATCCCCAGAACGGGGCGAGGAATGCGACGGCGCCTCTCTTTCTGACACGGTTCCTGGAGCCTGCCGCACCGACTGCCGACTGCCTCACTGCGGTGACGGAGTGCACGATCCCCTCGAGTTCTGCCTAGCCACTCCACGCGCCATCCCCACCCGTGCGACCCCCCTCGAGACGAGGTACGCAGACGTCACAGGAGACGGCACCAATGATCTCATCGTTGGTACACAAGGAGGTGTAGAGATATACGCCGGCTCCTCCGAAGGCTTCACCTATCTATGGAGCCGTGGTGGTTTCCCGGACAGCCGTTACCTGACTGCAGGAGACTTCGATGGAGACGGCTCGGTCGACTTCGCAGCAGTCAGCCTACGGTATGGCGGCAGAATCCGTGTATTTCTCAACAACGGAGACGGCTCGGACTTCACGTTCCAGGAATACAACATCGATATTCGCTACTCCATCAGCGGTGCCGCAGCCCTGGATTTCGATGGGGACGGAGACCTGGATCTGGCCTACGTGGCATGGCAGGCGGGTCAAATACAGTTCCTGGTCAACAATGGTGACGGTACGTTTACGGCTCAGCAATCACAGGACCTGTGTACATCCCCCCAGGGTCTTCAGAGTGAAGACCTCGATTCCGATGGAATCGACGATCTCGTCACCGTCTGCTCTGACCAGGACACTCTTCTCGTGATGTATGGCAATGGTGACGGCACGTTTACCCGCAGCTACGTGGCAACAGAGCCATCCCCCACCCTTTTCACCCTGAGCGACGTCGATTCTGATGGCGATCAGGACGTGGTGGTGTACTGCAGCAACAACCTGCCCAACCTGCCGTGTTTGGAGACATTCCACAACAGCGGCTCATCTCTGGCAGCGGGCACGATAACGCTCCAGACCAACGTGGTCCCCATTGCCATGGCTGCTGTCGACGTGGACAGGGATTTCGACGTAGACGTGGTGCTGGCTGATGAATCCAGGACATACGTCTGGCTGGCCGATGACGGAAATCTGTCCTATGAGGCAGGGGATCTGGTTCCATGGGCCCCGAACTCCATGGTCTTTGTTTCGGACTTCAACCACGACAAACTCGCAGACTACATGTTTGGAGGAGAGTACCTATACTGGTTCAAGGATACGCCAGTCCCTGCAATCCCCGAATCATGGACCATCCAACAGAGCCAAGCCCTTACATGTACCGACTTCGATGGTGACGGACATACGGATGCCATAGCTGCCCTGGCAGACGAGATAAGGCTACTACTTGGTGACGGCAACAGCGGAATCACCGGAAGCAGATCCATCCCCGTTCCCGGTATGACGCTCCTTGCGTGGACGACCGAGGGAGCATCCACCATTTTGTTCGCCACTACAGACGGAACCAGCACAGTCGACACAGTCACATCCGACGGCATGGGCGGTTATGTGACCTCCGTAAAGACAGCTCCTGGAATCCATCCAATTTCAGCACTGTCAGGACTCGAGCTCGATGGAGACAGCGACAAGGAAGCAGTCATACTCTTCAGTGACGTTGGCATCGTGACTCTGAATTCCGGCCAGATAAGCACCCAGGCCATCACCGTTGGAACCTCCCCTCTGTTCGCTGCAGCATCTGATGTCGACGGTGACGGTATCGATGACCTGTACGTCGCCGATTCGGATAACCTCTACATCCTTATGAACGACGGAACCGGCGGTTTCACGACATCCACGGTGATGACCTTGAGCGACACCCCCATCGCCCTGGGCAGTGCACGGGGTCATGCGCTGGTGGCCTTCACCGGAGGCTCTGTCGAGGAAGTGACCTCAGAAGGAGTCCTGGTGGCGACACTGCAGTTTACCGATGACATAACCTCCTTCCTGCCTGATGCCGCAGGACAGCCGGCAGCCGTTTCCAGTTCCGGAATCGTATATCCACTGAGCACTCAGGGTTCGACAGGCATAAACAGGGCCCGCGCGCTTCCGGAATCATGGACCCGGATAACGGCGGTGGACTGGAATGGTGACGGAATATCCGACGTCATCATGACCTCTGACGACGGTTTCCATGTGATTCTATCCAATCCCTGATTCTCCCGTATCTCAAGGGTACTACTGTATGAAAAGAATTCTGTTCATATCATTCGTACTGGCAGTGCTGGGTCATACCACAGACGCCGGAGCCCAGACTCCGCACCGTTCCTTTGATGAACTCCTGTCATCCAATGGTTGGGGAAGCGTCCACATATACCTGCCAGAACACAAAATAGCCGCATTCTATCCTCATATATATAGACAGTGGTCACCTGAACGTCCCATAACCCCCAACCTCGCCTACGATGCATACTTCGGTGTGCGCGGACCTGCCACATGGCTTCCAGAAAGCACAATAATTTCAACAGGTTACGAGCCAAGCGCCGCAATCATGTACATGGTAAGGCAGGTAACCGTGGGGACATCAGATGCCACGGTCATAACAAGGGTGTTCGCCCCCTTCGACCTCGATGCTCCAGGATTCGTCATGATGTTGGAGGTCCAGGGTCCGGTGGATCCCATGGCCGTCTTCGCCCTGCTGAACTTCAGGGTGGGAGCCGGAGACGATCATTCCAGTCAAGAGACCGTCATTCCCCATGAAAACGGGTACCTCGAATACGGAGAACGCGGTTATTTCATGTATTACCGTCCCGTCACCGTACCCGATGGAGTCCAAGTAGCAGGAGCCGGACCCTCGAGTCCCTACAACACCATGAAGAACGGCAACGACTTTGGCAGCCTGCAAGGCGGATTCACGGGCGAAGACGTTGCAGTGGGCCTTCAGTTCAACGTTCCGGGTGGTGTACCAGCTTCCCAGAAGAAATATTTCGCCGTAGTGGTGGCAGGTGGCGAGTCCGAACGGCAGGACGACATAGTGCAGAAGGTGGAACAGTACGTCGGAGCCATTACCGATCCGGCTGACCTCCTCGAAGATGAACGGACTCAGTGGCAGCAGTTCCAGGCAAGAGCCAGGCTGCCACTGGAACTGAGTTCTGACGAGGAGGCACTCGCACGCATGGGACTGGTGGTCATGCGCATGGCCCAGGTGAGGGAAGACACTTCGCCATCGGAAGACGAGCCCTGCGGAGGACCACAGGGACAAATTCTCGCCGCCATGCCCAAGGCCAGGCCTGATGCTGGTGAAGGTATATGGAACATCGCTTGGGTCAGGGACGGAGCCTATGCCATAGTGGCTCTTGCTCGAACTGGCTACCTGGATGAAGCCAAGCAGGCCCTCGAGTTTATGATGCGCGCCCGGGCAGGTGAATACTCCCAGGCCGTGGGAGGCGACTATGGTGTCTCGGTGTGCAGGTACTACGGATGCGGACGAGAAGAGAGCGACTGGGATCAAAACGGTCCCAACATCGAATTCGACGATTTCGGTCTGTTCCTGTGGGCCTTTGCACAAGTTGGCATGCTAGATCCGGCATGGGCCTCGGCTCACATGGACTTCGCAGGTCCGCTGGTGGCTAACGTCCTGGCTTCCCTGGTGGAGAAGAGCACGTTCCTGGTGGCTCCTGATTCCTCCATATGGGAACGCCACTGGAACGGCAATGAGAAACACTTCACCTACACTGATGCCATGGCAGTAAAGGGTCTGTGTTCCATGGCATCTCTGGCAGACATGCTCGGGCAGGAAGACGGATCGCAAGAGTACTGGCGTTCGGCTGTCTCCCTGATACTCAAGGGAATCCGCACCAGTCTGGTGAATTCCCAGAACGTTCTGGTGGGTAATGCTGAGGAACCAGACGGCGAGAATCTGGACATGGCTGCCGTGGAAGTCTTCAACTTTGGCCTCATTCCTCCTGACGATCCCGTGATTCAGGCCACGCTATCCGCATGGGATCAGCATTTTTATGACGGTGACAGCACGTACGGCGGCTATTTCCGTAACGATGACGGCGACTGGTATGACGAGCAGGAATGGACCTTCATAGACCTGCGTACTTCCGTGGCCCTGCGTCTTGCCGGTGACACCGAGGCTGCCGAGGCACTCATCGGGTGGGTCACAGCCCAGTCAGTAGAAAACTTCGGACTCATGGGAGAGCTCTACTGTCGCGGTTCCGTGAACTGCCCGCAGCGGGGGGACTACAAAGGGTCAGTTCCCATGGTGGGATTTGGACCAGGAGCCTACCTCTTGTCTCTGTATGCACGCACGGATGACGCTCCCTCGGTGTGCGCAAACGCCACGGATACCATGCCCGGAATCGAACTGCCTCCAGAAAGTGACGGGACAAACATGGATTATACCGACTCCACCGCATCTGACACGGGTTCTGGGAAAGAAGGGTCCGGATGCTCTTGCCGGACCGTGACCTCAGGGGCAGGCTCGAGCCAGTCAGGCTTATATCTACTCATTTTCGTTGCATTCATGGCCCTGTTCATGAAAAAGTACGGCAGTAACCGCTTGTCCTGATTCCAATTGCTGTTAACTTATCCAAACCGTACAAGAGGTCGTCATGAAACGCGTACTTTTCATCTCTTCACTGATTATGCTCCTTATTCCTGCTACGTCATGGGCCCAATTCCCGGCTCTGGAATTTTCGGCTTCCCTGGGTTATGCAGATGCCGAAGGTGATGATGCCAAAGAACTCAAACTCGATGGGAAGATGGCCGGATCACTGGGAATGGACCTTCGTCTATCTCCCCTGCTGTCTGCAGGAATCGGTGTATTCTACATGGATCTGGATTCAGACTCCGTGGTGGTGGATTCCTACACTGCTAGCCAGGTGGAAGCCAGATTCAAAATATATGCACCAACCACGGGTGCCGAATATGGAGGCTTGTATGCCGTCGTAGCACTGGGTAAACACTGGGTGGAAGTAGAGGAAAACATTCCATTCTTCGGCAAGATAACGGCCAAAAATGACGGCATCTATGCATCCGCAGGCATCGGAGTCTCCGTACTGGTACTGCCATTTCTCACATTTGGCGCAGAAGCTCGTTTCATGGCTAACTCCTGGCATGACGTCAAGTCCAATGACAGCGATCACAGCCTTGACATAGACGATCTGCATTACTGGGGAATAATGGGCACCGCATCTTTCATCCTTCCATTAATCGGGCAGTGACACTTGCCGATATTCATAAAAACCCAATAATTTCATATAGTTATATAAAATACAGATTCATAAAGAGGAATAGGACTTATTCAACAGCCCATGACGACGACTGCATGTGTATCCTGAGGAAATCCCCGTCCCCCCTACCCCTGTATGACCATGCAATGGAGTTTGTTCTTCATGACCATGACTTAATGTGTTAGGAATCTGCGCGCATGCGAAACCTTCGCTGTATGGAGTTCACCCATGGCACTCAAAAGCTGGCCTTTCAAAGAAAGTGATTCCCTTGCCAAACAGCTGCGCAACTACGACGGAGTAGTACGTTTCGAAACTGGTTTCGGACCTTCGGGATTACCCCACATAGGCACTTTTGCCGAGGTCGCCCGAACCACCTGGGTACGCAGGGCCTTCGAGCACATCACCGGAAAGAAGACTGAACTCATAGCGTTTTCGGACGATATGGACGGTCTGCGTAAGGTCCCCCTCAATATGCCCAACAAAGAAATGCTTCGGGAGCATCTGGGCGAGCCCCTGTCACGCATCCCGGATCCCTTTGGATGCTGTGAATCCTACTCTGACCATATGAACGGAAAACTCAGGGAATTCCTGGACCGTTATGAATTCGACTACAGATTCCAGTCCAGTGCCGAGGCATACTCCAGGGGTGACTTTGACGAGGGCCTACGGCTCATACTTGAAAAACATGACGAGATACGGGACGTGGTGGCCCCTACTCTAAGGGAGGAGAACCGCAAGGACTGGTCTCCCATCATGCCCATATGTCCGAAATGCGGCAAGGTATACACCACCAGAGTCCTGGAGGTGCACCCAGAGAACGGCACCGTGCTCATGAAGTGTGACAAATCCTTCGGTGACGTTCACGGCTGTGGCCATGAAGGCGAAGTCAACGTGACCGGCGGCAATGTCAAGGTGGGATGGAAGGTGGACTGGGCACTGAGGTGGTATTCTTACGGGATTCACTATGAGATGTACGGCAAGGATCTCATCGAATCAGCCAAACTCTCTGCCCGCATATGTCGCATACTTGGAGGCCGTCCTCCGGTGGGTCTGGTGTACGAGATGTTCCTCGATGAAAACGGGGAAAAGATCTCCAAGAGCGTGGGCAAGGGTGTCACGGTGGATGCCTGGATGGAATATGCCCCGCTGGAGTCCCTCCTTTATTACATATTCCAGAACCCCAAGAAGGCCAAAAGGCTCTTCTTCGGTATGATTCCAAAGGTGGTGGACGATTATCTCGCTGAACTCAAAAGATATCCGACCCTGGCAGAAGAAAAGAAACCAGACAGTGCAGTCTGGCACGTTCATGGGGGCAATCCTCCCGCTTATGGTTCATCCATCACATTCTCTCTCATCAACAACCTCATCTCGGGGCTTGGCACGGATGACGAGGAGCTACTGTGGACCTATCTCAAAAAGTACGATCCCCAGGTGGAGGATTACGAGAACGTGGTTCGCGCTCTCGTTACCAGGTCCCTGGCGTTCTATAGGGATTTCATACTGCCCAACAAAAAATATGAAAAGCCCGACAGGAACATGCGTTACCTGTTCGAGGAACTGCGTAATGAACTAGGCGATGTCTCTACTGATGCATCCGCGGAAGATCTTCAGGCCATTCCCTTCGACATTGCCCGCAGACACGATGTGGATCCCAAAGAATTCTTCAAGGCCATCTACGGCGCGCTACTGGGGCAGGAACGGGGACCGCGGTTTGGAACCTTCGCAAAGCTCATGGGGCGAGACAAGGTGCTCGAACTCATAGACAAGGCTCTTGCTTAACCACCTTCCATCAGACTTCCCCATCCTATATCCCGCAGTCATACACAGCAGTTATAACTAATTGATATCAATAGGTTATTTGAGATATCACATCCGCGGACAGCAGTCTGTGGTTCCCTTCTTCGTAAGACAGGCCCCTAAAATCAGAGCAGACATGGGAGTATGGTGAGGAAAACAAAAAAGGGAGAAACCTCATATTGAGATTTCTCCCTTCACCTGTGAGCCCTGAAGGACTCGAACCTTCGACCCGCGGATTAAGAATCCGCTGCTCTACCGACTGAGCTAAGGGCCCACACAACTGCAATAGGCTGTGCAGTCACGGGTGCATTTTATATTCATGCACACGAGACATGTCAAGTATTTTTTCGACCGTCTCAGGCATGAACTCGGGGGTGGGTAACAGGAATCGAACCTGCGACACGCGGGGCCACAACCCGCTGCTCTACCTCTGAGCTATACCCACCCCAACCCAGCGGGCGGAGCGATATATAACGCCCTTCAGTCTGCATTGCAAGTATTTTTCCGAAAAAATCCCCCCCGAGCCCACACAAAAAACAAACTAGACTTATTCACTATCAGACAATATAAAGAGTCTATGATGATATTTACGTTTTTACTAATCACCCAAATTGCCAACACCCAAATTGTCAACCCCAATACCCAGAACACCGGCGAAAAAGCTGCTGCCACCGCCAGTTCGACAGCCCTGCCCCAGGCCCAGGGAGATACCCAGCAGGCACCTTCTGCAAAACCGGCGGCGTCGCAGTCTCAGGTGGATCTGCTCTTCTTCGCAGACATAGACGGCCGAATATCCAGGCCGGGCTGTGGAGGCGGACAGCGTCATACTGCCCCGGAATTCCTGCATCTGAAGCAGCTTATACGCGCCATGCGAGTCACCAGTGAGGAAGAAGGTATAAAACCTCCGCTGCCCGTCTTCGGCGGGTCATTCATCGGGCCGGATCCTTTTGGTGAATTCCTGTTCGACTCTCCTTCAGGGGCACGCAAGGCAGCCCAACTTCTGGATCTCACTGGAGCAGAGGTCATAGCCGTGGGGCCAAGGGATCTAGAGAGCGGACTCGTGCGCTTCAAGAATTACGTACAGGCGATGAATCAGCGTGGCAGGAAGCTTCTTGCCTCCAACCTGTCTGTCAAAGGTCTCTCGTTCGAGCGTTACCAAATCATCAAACGGGGCGAAAAACGGCTGCTGTTTATGTCACTTCTACCGGTATCAGAAATTAAGTTCCTCCCCGATGCCGAGGGTATTTCCATAGAAGATCCCAAGAAGATCTACGCGAAGATCCTCAAGGAGACGGCTGGTAGGTATGACCTGGTGATACTCGTCTCCCATCTGGACACCACCTGGAGCTATCCCGAACATACCTTGAGCTTCCTGAAGTCTCTCTCATCTCCCCCCAATCTGGTCCTGGTGACATCTGTATTCCGTGAAGGCGACACAAAATTCCTCGACTATATGAAGATGTCACCGAAAACTACCATCCTGGCGTCACATCGTTATGGTTACAGTCTCACTGCAGCCAGGATCAAGCTGGATGATTCCACTGGTTCTACTGACATAGCTCCGAGACTCATTCAGACCGAAATCAAGCCTCTGCCCGTAAGGGAACGCTCTTTCATCGATGCCATGATGGATTCCTTCTGTAAGGCGAACCACCGTTCCCTCGGAGTCAAACTATCCAAACCATGGACATTCGACAAGTTTAGTCAGTACGTACTTGGCATGATGCAGGCTAAGGCCAATGCAGACATCGCAGTTATCGATCGCAGGATGTTCATGAATGCGGATCTGCCCATGAATGGAGAACTCACGGCAGAAGATCTTCTCAGGAGACTGCGCAGCGATTCTCCCGTGGTACTCATGAAACTCAAAGGCAGTGCCATCAAGTCCATGCTGGGGAAATACCTGAGCAAAGACTCCCCCATCGTGCTGCGTGGCCTGGAAAAGAAAGGCGGCAAACTCTATGTGAACGGGCGTGAACTGTCAGACAACGTACGCTACCGTGTTGCCACCACCAAGTTCCTTGCAGCTGGAGGCGGAGGCTGGCTCCCCAAAACGCCCTTCACTCAGATAGCCCCCGGAGTGCGTTCCACTCTCATATCGTGGCTTAAGGAAACTCGGGACCCCTCGGAACACGCACTTCCAGACATGCTGAGTAAATATTCCATATATGCCATCACTAACACCGGCGCTTCCCTCACCATGACCAAGGTCAAAAACACCACTTTGTATCCCGAAAAGGGAGATCTCCCGGCTGAAGGCTCCAGTGCCGTAAACTTGGACATCACGGTAGATGCTGGAATAGCCAACGCCTACCACTCACTGTCGACGCATATCCAGATAATATACGGTAAGGCTTGGATGGAAGGCGGCTCGTCCACTGAAACCAAGGATGAGGTTAAGAGTTCTGCACTGTACCAGTGGAAAGGATGGGCCGAAGGCGGATCCGGCGGTACCTGGTATCCCATACCGTTCGTGGAACTCACCGGGAATACAGAAGTCACCCCCTCCCTGAGTTCAGACAAACGTGCATACGCTGTGGCCAGTATTGCTGGTATCGGTCTCGAGCCATGGCGTAACCGGCTCTTCTTCAAGCTGGGTGCTGGTTTCAGGCAGTCCAGGGATGACAACGGAATCGACGAGTATTCCACGGCCTACTTCGGTTGGCAGCTCACGGGTGGCCCGCTAACGACCATATACGGCACACCTCTGAAGGGAGAATCACGTCTGGACGGTTATTTCTACCAGCAGGGAAAAAAGACGTGGGACATCCAGGCCACTACCAAAGTATATCTCGTCACATCAGAGTCACTGTCCTTCTTCATGTCTCATACCCTGACAGCCTATAAGAAAGGCTCCGAGTCTTGGCTTTGGGTTACTGAATTCATGTTCGGACTCAACTTCACCGTTGATGGCTCCATCCCACTGATGTGATTTGATTTTCCCCTAAGCACACATCTCCTTAGTACACATTCCGAATACATTGATAGCAACGTAACGTAACGGGGCAGACCGATGTCGTCGAATTTATTCTTCGTTTACCCTGATACCGTATTTTTTAAGTTTGTAGTAAAGCGTTGGTCTGGATAGCCCCAGCATACGAGCAGCCGATGATATATTTCCCCGGGCCTTGTCCATGGCCTGAAGGATGAATCGCTTCTCTTCCTCTGCAAGATAACTTTCCAGATTCATGATTCCCCCAGTGGAGGAGGACTCCTGGATATGCAGGTCCTTGAGCCGGAGGGTTCCTCCCTTAGACAACAGTGCCCCTCTCTTGAGAACGGCTTCTAGCTCGCGAACATTTCCGGGCCATGTATGGGACATGAGCCGTGCCATAGCCTCACCCTCTATGGAATTCACTGACTTGCCTATCTCACTGGATATACGCTCGAGAAGAACCTTCACCAGCGTGTAGAGATCGTCCCGCCGTTCCCTCAAAGGAGGCACTCTGATGGACATAGGAGCAAGGACATAGGACAAAGAAGCACCAAGAAGTGCATGACGGGTAGCGATTTCCGGCGCTTCCAGGCCGAGGGCCAGAAATCTGGCCTCAGATGCGGTATGCTCCATAACCTGTGCAAGCCAGTCCTGTGCTTCGGCATCCAAAACCGTAATCCTGTCCAGCACTACAGTGCCACCACGGGCCATCTCGACAATACCCATCGAGTCTTCAGAGCCCAAAAGTTCGCGGCTAAGTTGCTCGAGATTCCTGCCCTCACATGAGACGCGTATGAATGGCCGCCCTTTGCCACCTGATCTGGCATGAATCTCGTAGGCGACGAGCTCTTTGCCCACCCCCATCTCACCGTGTACATAAACCGGAAATGTTCCTTTCGAGGCCCTGTGTATGAGCTCATCAACCTCTTTCATGACACTGCTTTCACAGACCATGGTGCCGTAACTGCGGGCCTGGCGTAACTGTTCTTCCAGATATCCAGTATAACGGCGCAGGCGGTCGCTCAGCCTACGATTCTCCAGTCTCAGATGTAAAAGCTCCAGAGCCTGCATCAAAATCGATGCTAGTTCCTCCCGCTTCCACGGTTTGACCACGAATCTGTGTACCAGTCCAACCGCTCGCATCAGAACGTCAACATCCTGATATGCCGTAAGTATGATGGGAACCGTATCAGGCCACATCTCAAGAGCCTTTTCTGCGAGCTCCAGACCTGTCATACGTGGCATACGCTGGTCTGTGACAAGGACACATGGACCTATTTCCGACATTATCTCGAGTGCGCTGGGACCATCAGTGGCCGTTTCGATATTGAACTGTCTCCTGAAGTTGAGCCTAATCACCTCGAGATTGTCAGGCTCGTCATCCACCACCAGCACTGTATGCTGTCTGGCGTAGTCTGTACTGAAGTGCCCATTACTCATGGACGGCATTATAACACCACGGAATAATGTCTGTCACCTGGTCTAAGATCTCCAAACAGGGCAATCGAGTTTTGGGATTACGGGCCATCCAGGTTTGCCAGAACCCCACACCCGTATGCCTAAGGCGGACAAGCCTGTCCAAAAAGTGTCCAACTTAGCCAAAATGGACTGGTATTCAGACAGATCTCCTGTGGCGTGGTGTCTAAAAGTACTTTAATTTCCGCATGTTATGCACGCCAAATTCCGACCACCACCCCTGGCACGTATATTGCATAACCCCTCCCATGACTGAACCCTAGGAGACACGAGGATCCCCCGGCTGGGTGT
>JALWFW010000026.1 GCA_027013865.1 Polyangiaceae bacterium
GTGTACACCATGTGGACCGATGCCACCAAGGTGCTCATGGCCACGGTTCCCGACTGGAAGGCCAAGAGCCGCTGGTTCTATCACGTCAACGAAAACCAGTTCAAACCGTCGAAAGACATCCGGGCAAAGGTGAGGCAGATTCTCAAAGGTGCCCGCACCCGCAAGGAGAAGATGGCCCGTCTTCTGTACTGGGTCTCATCGTATGTACGTTACCGCGGCTTCAACATGGGTAAGGGCGAGGGATACACCCTTCACCCCGGTGTCATGGTGTTTGAAACACGTGCCGGAGTGTGCAAGGACATAGCCTCCATGCTCATCACCATGCTCAGGGCAGCCGACTTCGAGGCCTACCCGGCCATGACCATGGCCATGAGCCCCGTATCCACTGAAATCGCAGCCGATCAGTTCAACCATTCCGTCGTTGCCGTTCGCAATCCCGATGGTTCCTTCACCATGTTGGATCCCACCTGGGCGCCTATGTCCAGGTACGTATGGTCCTATGCGGAACGTGAGCAGTACTATCTCGTGGGCACACCTGAGGGCCAAAACATATCCATGATCCCCTATGCCCCGCCGTCGGACAACACCCTCAGGGTAGACATAAACACGAGAATAAAAGGCACTGGCGCCTTAAGTACCGTAAAAATGAGCGGCACCGGATACAAGGAAACCTCCCTGAGACGTCTGGTGGGCTCTGCCCCGGCCATGGAACGCAAGGGAGTGTTCGTCGACATGGTACGCCGCATGAGTCCAGCAGCCAGTCTCGTATCGTGGTCCGTGAGTGGTCCTGCTGGATATCTGGAGGACAACCTAGACCGCTTCCGCAAACCATTCTCCGTGAAGTTCACCGTAAAACGTCCGGCAGTGTTCCTCTCCGACGGTGGCCACGCTGCCTATGTTCCTGCGGCATTTTCGGCCCTGCTGTCACATCCCAGACTTCTGGAATGGCTGTCCCTCACTGCCGAAAAACGTTCAACCATGGTGCAGCTCAGATCCACACTTGATCTACTTATAACAGAAAGTGTAATTATTCCAACAGGTTATAAGCCGATATCCATGCACGACAGGACCGGCGGAAAAGATGCCTCCATCACCGTAGACGTCACTTCTAAGGGCCGCACCATAACCATAAGGGTCCACGTCGTACTGAAAAAACGTTACTACACTGTCGAGGAATATCCGCAGCTCGCCCGGGTGGCACGCATGTATTCATCACTCAAGGACAGAACCGTCACACTGGTTTCAGGCAGGTAAATCATGTCGTCGCGTAGAGCATCACCCTTTGTGGTAGGCCTGTTCGTTATCACCGGATCTGCGGCTCTCATCTTCCTGGTGCTGATTTTTGCGCATGTACACACATCTGCCCGCAAACGCATAAAGATACGTTTCGGTTACGTGGCAGGTCTGCGTGAAGGGGCACCCGTGAAAGTAAGCGGAGTCGAGGTAGGTCGTGTCGAAGACGTCTCCCTTACCATACAGGAGGACCGTCCGGTGGTAATGGTGACCGTCAGTGTACCGGACACCATAGCCGCCACACTGAGGACTGACACCTCGGCCCTCATCCAGACGGAGAACATGATAGGAGAAAAATACATCGAACTGTTCACCCCTGACAGACCAGGAGCCAAGGCATCTTCCCTAGGACCGGATACCATCATAAGGGGCACGGATCCCGTACGAGTAGACCTACTGCTCAGCAAAACCTACAGTATTCTAGATTCCACCGACAGGCTGCTGTCATCCAATGAAAAGAATATCGGAGCACTTCTGAGTTCCTCATCGCGCCTCATGGAGGCATCCGCCGACTTCCTGACCAAAAATGAAAAGGACGTGAAAAAGCTCATGGACCACACTGC
>JALWFW010000027.1 GCA_027013865.1 Polyangiaceae bacterium
TATATATATATAATAGTTATTTTGAAGAAAGTATTATCAAATATTGACTGTAATGTGTAGAGTTCGATATTAACAGATATAAACAACACCTTTCTGCACCGAACAGAATAACAATAATAATAATAATAATGCAGATTTTAATCAAGCGAAGTCATGGACGGACCATGCTTATATACTTGATGCGTTATGGGGTTAAAATGGTAAATATTACTAGGAATTTTGTAGGAATATTTGAGGAAGAAAGAAAAACAAGGTTATGATTCATGGTCCATATATGACGTCGTGAACAGTCTCAGGATTGAGGAATTCTAATGGAGTTCAGTTATAATGGAGGCAATTTCTAAGCGGTCTCACTTATAATGGAGATTGCTTAAAGAGGAGGTGGTTTTAATTAATGGCGAATTTATCTAATGGAGATAATGTCTAAAGGGCATTAGTTCTAAAGGAGGTCGGTTATTCACTTAATGGAGAGACTTAATGGAAATGAGCTCTAATGGGGTTTTTCTTTCTAATAAAGCATGGGAAGAAGAGATTAACTAAATATTAATTGTCCATATCGCATACACGCACGCACGCATGCACGCACACACGCGCTTACGTAAACAAGAACGAGAGAACACACACACACACACACACACACACACAGGCACAGACAAAGAGATGGAATGATAATCCGCCATTTAGAGAAGATTTGCCAGTGGGATTCATGTTACCAGAAAGTGCATAAAGCAATTCCACTTTTTGCCATTTACTTAACATGGAGCGAGAAGAATTTGTCCAAAATCTGGGTAGTTCATCGAGGCTTGCGTTGTTGATGCGTTGGCTTTGTCGACTACGACGCCAAAGATTGAGTAGCACACACATACACACGCACACACACCTATATTTATCGTACACATACACATGTACACGCACACACACACACACACGCGTACACACGCAGGCACAGAAAGGTTTCTGCATCAGGTCGATAGCTTTCATCTTCAAGAAAAACACTTCCTCCGCCCTGGCGCTATGCCGGTCTCCGTAGGTAGCGCCCCCTGGTGAGCTGGATAATCGCTGGCGATGGGGAATATCTTGACAGGAAATGACGTGTGGAAGCGGCCACAATAGGTGACGTGGCGCTGTAAACACGTGATCACCCACCCGCTGAATTCTGGGACATTTGTTGGGGCTTCGCCAGCACGACCCGCCCACGTAAATAGTAATTATCGCCTTAAGAAGATTTTTATCAAAGATCCACCGGCTAGCCAATGGCGAGCCGCCGTCCTGATCACGTGGTGGTGACACGACGGATCACGTGGTACCGAGTTGGTCACGTTGTCGTAATGAAGAACAATGGCTCGGCGGATTTGGCCTCGATTTCTTCCCACACGCCTTTGACCCAGAGGAAAATCACGCAAGCACGCAAGCACGCAAGTACACAAGCACTTAATGCACGCGAAAGCGCATACCTGTAAGTATTCGATTACGTGTCAGCTGTAAAAACGCCCGAATGTATAACGTTACGAGGCGGGAATCTGGAAGTCTTTCGCCAAGAATACTTCCGGCGAGAAAAATAGACCCGTCTGAAGAGATGAGTTTAATTTTAATATCACCGACATCGAAGCAATCACGTGTAATGCGAGAGAAAAGGATGAAAGCCTCCGGTTAATAACATCTCGAATGTTCTTTTCGTCGCAGCAGCGCAATATCCAGGTAGCGATCCCGAAAGTGGGATCTTACGGTCTAGGATTACGACACTGAGCCACCTAAACGCCCCCCCCCCAAGCCCGGCGGCTAATGCATGGCTACATTGTTAAGGTGTTTTGTGTCTTTATCCATTAAAGAAGCATCGGGTGATATC
>JALWFW010000028.1 GCA_027013865.1 Polyangiaceae bacterium
GGTTGGCAAGTCTGGTCCCAGGTCTTGGCGGCGGCGCAGTGGGGCCAGGGCCTTCTGGGCCTGGGCCGCGTAGTTTCGGGCCTGGTCGTAGGTGGCCTCCACCCCACCCAGGTCGGTCACCATCTGCTTGGCCTCCTCCACCAGTTCGGGCCGGGTGCGGCCTTGTCGGGCCAGTTCCAGGAGGCGTTTTTTCTGGGCGGGGCCGGCCTGGTCGCGGGCGTAGAGGAAGGGGTAGGTGATCTTGCCTTCGGCCAGGTCATGGCCCACCGGCTTGCCGAACTCATGGGCCGTACCCGCGTAGTCCAGGGCGTCGCCCACCATCTGGAAGGCCAGTCCCAGGGCCAGGCCGTAGTCGTAGAGGGCCTGGACCACTGTCTGGTCGGCGTTGGCCCAGATGCCTCCCATCTGGCAGGCGGCGGCCAGGAGCACGGCGGTCTTGGATCGGATCACCTCCAGGTAGGCCTGGTAGTCCAGTTCCAGGTTGTCGGTGTGGATCAGCTCCAACACCTGGCCCTCGGCCATGATGGTGGTACACTCGGTGAGGGCGCGCACGAAGCGCTGGTCTGGGACCTCCACGGCCAGGGAGTAGCTCTTTGAGAAGAGGAAGTCGCCCACCAGGATCACCGCGTCGTTGCCGTACTCCAGGCGGGCGGCGGGGCGGCCCCGGCGCAGGCCGGCGGAGTCCACCACGTCGTCGTGCAACAGGGTGGCCGCGTGGAGGTATTCGAAGATGGTGGAGTAACGGGGTTCCATCTCGCCCCCGGCGGCCGAGGCGGCCAGGAGGAAGAGCACCGGTCGCAGGCGTTTGCCCCCGCTGAAGATGATGTAGCGGCTCACCTCCTCGATGTAGGGCACGTGGCTCTGGAGGATTAGGGCCAGGGCCCGGTCGGCCATCTCGGCCAGGGGATAGACCCGGTCCTTGATCTGCTTCTGGTCCAGGGGGGAGAGGAGTGCCGCTTCTGGGCTGGGGCTGGGGTTCAAGTGGTGCTCCTGCTGTGGTTTGGTCTGGCCAGAGTTAACTGCTTGCGCCCCTGGTTGTCAACCTTCACCCTCGTGGAGGGAAGGGGGCTCACTTGCCCATCACCTCCAGGTGGCTCTGCACCCGGTTTTGCAGGATGGACTCCAGGCAGGTGAAGAAATCCAGTACGCAGGGGGTGGACAACTGATAGAATACCTGGGTGCCCTGCTTGTGTCCCTGGACGATACCCACGTTTTTCAGCAGTGACAGGTGCTTGGAAACGGTGGACATATCAGCCTGTATCAAGGCGGTGAGCTCGGCCACGCAGAGTCTTTTCCGGGAGAGCTGGTCCACGATGAACAGGCGGGTGGGGTGAGCCATGGCCTTGAGTATCGCGGCCCGGGCCTCCATCCTGGCCTTGGTTTTCTGATCCATACTGCCTCCCAGTCTTGTGGGCAAGATAGCCAACCGGGGGCGGGGTGTCAACCGCACCGGTGTAGGGCGGTTAGGGAGAGATAGCCTTGGGCGGGACCGATTCCCTTCTGGTACTGCTGCTGACCCAGCGTGGGGAGCTGCACCGGGGGCTGGCGTCGCGCCTGCGCGACCTGGGCCATTCGGTGGAGGGGGCCTACCAGGCCTCCTACGCCCTGCAACTGGCCCAGGGTAGCCGCCTGGGCCTGGTGCTGGTGGACATGTCCCTGCCGGAGGCGGCGGTGGTGGAGCTGTTGTATCGCCTGGGCCGGATGCGTCCCGGGCTGCCGGTGGCGCTGCTTTCCGAGGGCGGGGACCTGGAAGGGGTGGTCCGGGCCCTGGGCCTGGGTGAGGTGGAGGTGGTGGGCCTGCCCCTGGCCCCGGGTGAGCTGGAGGCCTTCCTGGCCCAGCAC
>JALWFW010000029.1 GCA_027013865.1 Polyangiaceae bacterium
ACTGGAAGTCCTCAAATGAACATGATTTAGTTTCAGAACAGAGTTTGAAATCTGACTTATACATCTGCTTAGAATTTCGTTAATGTTTCAACACGGAGGTCATCCAGTACAGTAGTAATCCAGAACATTTGGTATCACGTACGCACTGTAACACACTGGTCCATCGCTACCTAATTGTTTTACAAGCTCTGTGTGTGTGTGTGTGTGTGTGTGTGATATACTTAAGTGGAACAGGCTTACCAATTCTAAGCAGGTGCCTTTCCAACTGCATCTTTACAAACAACGTTCACGGCGACTAGTGGCCTTTTGCGTGTTTACATGTACGAAGACGGTTTATGGCGGCCACACCAACCCACTGTGAGGCGATATGAAATACCTAGCTCGGAGTATATCATAGGGCATCGTACGACGGTGAACGTTGTGCTTATGTAACATCTTACCTGTATCATGGGCGCTTTGTTATGACAATAGCCATTATTTATATATAATAATAATATCGCCGAGAAAACATTAATAAAGCCGCATGAACATCGAAGAACCTGCTTCCTCAGCTAGATTGCTGCAACCTGGCCTCAATAGCAGCTTTGTAATCCCAGCAAACAAGCTTCGGCGTTAGGACAGTTCTGCCCAGACGGGTAAGATTAACGCTTTATCTTAAAGATGATGCCAACCGCTAGTCAGAAACCGAAGTCAATAGATCTTTCATCATTCATTTCGCTCCATCACCATTGGAGATCGTTTGGGCCATTTAGCATCTCGTCATAAGACAAAGACTGTTGCGCATAAGCTTATGGGTGCTGTCATCGTATCCAGGTGACGGAAATACAGAACAGTCCCTGATAGTCATGCGGTAAAATGACAGTGAATCATGCTCCAGGTGGTAAAAGAGTAGTTGCTGTTGTGTTATGTTATTGTTGCTGTTTGGTTGTCGTTGTTATAGCAGCAGCAACAGCAACAGCTGTAGTAGCAGCACTTGCTGTTCGTGATTCTGCTGCTGCTGTTCTTGTTGCTGTAGCAGTAATAGAAGCTGTAGTAGCTGTGGAATAAGTAGTATTAGTAGTAGCTGTTGTTGTTGTTATTGTTGTTGTTGTAGTTGTTGTTGTTGTTGTTGTTGCTGCTGCTGCTGCTGCTGCTGCTGCTGCTGCTGCTGCTGCTGCTGCTGTTCCTGTACATGCTGCTGCTCTGTTGCTGATGTCCCGGTTGCAGCAGCGGTAGTATTAGTTTTAATAGCAGTAGTGCCAACAGTAAAAGTAGTACTAGTTACATCTGCTATTTTCGCAGTTGTCAATGTGGTAATTGTTTTCCGTGCTGTTGTTGTTGTAGTTGTTTTGTTGATATTCCTGTTGTTGTTGAATTAGACGCTTCCCAACGGAATGAGACGAAATGCAGATTGCCAGCCCAGCAGCGGCGAGAGCGTCAGCTGCAGCAGGTAACAGTTCCATCCTCACGACTAACTGGAGAACTATCACCACCAGTAACGTAGCCATCACCTCCACCGTAAACATCGTCACCTTCAGCAGCAGCAGCAGCAGCAGCAGCAGCAGCAGCAGCAGCAGCAGCAGCAGCAGCAGCAGCAGCAGCAGCAGCAGCAGCAGCAGCAGCAGCAGCAGTATTAGTAGTGTATTATGAATCTTGGTTTTAGAAATCAAAATGCTCAAAACATGATAATCATCATCATCATATTCATCAGCATCATCATTATTATCATTAACAGAATGAGCAGCAGCAACAACTACGTCATTAATAACAAGAATAAAGAGAGCACCAACAACATTATCGATGCCACTGGGTGCTAAAGCGATATAAAATGTGCCGACAACTACTTATCGAATAACAA
>JALWFW010000030.1 GCA_027013865.1 Polyangiaceae bacterium
ACCCCCGTAACCCCCACGGCTACCTTGCCCAAAAGGTGTTCCTCCAGTTCGGACAGCACACTGCTCACGGCGTCTGGAATGGAGCCCTGCACCTGCTGACGCGCCGTTCCAAGAACCTGCCCGTCTTCGGTGATGACGATTCCCTTGACGCTCGAAGATCCTATATCTATTCCCAGTCTGTGAGTCATGCTTCACCTCATAATGGACCGCGTTATACAACACACTGCGTCATGGTCAATATTTTACAAAATCCCTGGTCTGGTGAGAAGATCTGCTCACAATGGCCGAAAACATGAAGACCTTGCCTCCCTTATGCACCGCAGCACTGAGGGTATCTACCTGACCGAACGGTTGCACGGTGGCGAACATCATATATCATGACACCAGGGAGACACATCATGACGCAGACGGGCGAATTTCATATGAACCGAAGTGTTGCGTACGTCTTCATGGCCGTAGCAGCCGGGCTCCTGGCCTTCTCATGCACCAGTGCGAGGGCCAAACCATCGGTCACCGAACGCTGCAAAAAAGGTGACGCAACATCCTGCGTACTGGCTGGCAGGATGTACAGGGACGGACAGACAGGACAGCCCAATTTCCAAAAGGCCCTCACCTTCTTCGATAGAGGATGCTCACTCGGAAACATCAGAGGATGCTACGGCGCGGCAACCCTTGCATCAGACGTTTCGGGCCTAAACAGCCCCGAAACGGCCCGCGCCTACTATGGCAGAGTCCTCAGACTCGCACGCCCCCGCTGCAAAGGCGGCGATGACCGTGCCTGCGAATTTCTGGGGTACCTGTACCACACCGGACGCGCAGGACTCCCGCGGGACCATGCCAGGGCGAACAGACTGCTGGACAGGGCATGCACCGCAGGCTCGGCCTCTGCGTGCTGGACCCTGTGGAGTTACCTGGCCACAGGTCTGGGCGGTACTAAGGACATGGCGAAAGCAGCCGCCTACCTGAACCGGGCGATCACTCTTCTCATAAGCGAGTGCTCGGCCGGAAAGATGGCCTCGTGCTACGATCTTGCCATGCTCAGGTATTACAGGGGGCCGCGCCCCAGGGGACGCAGACACTGGCAAAACACCAATCCCCAGGCAGTGCCATTTCTGGAAAAAGCCTGTAATGGCGGATACTTCCCTGCATGCAGGCCCCTTGGGTCCATATATGAGAAGGGACTTTCAGCTTCCGGAGTACACCAGTATGAAAAGGCCGCCCGGGCCTACCGACTGGGATGCCGTGGTGGAGACTTCGGGGCGTGTCTCAGACTGGGACTCCTCTACGAGAACGGCCGCGGAGTGCCCAAAGACCGGAGAAAAGCCCTGTCCCTGTATGATCGGGCCTGCCACAAAGGGTCTGTGAAACAGGCCTGCTCCGCAGCCGAGTTACTCAGGGCCATCATGAAGTGAGTCTCAAAAGTCCCTGACAGAGGCAGTGAGCCTCAGGGCAATCGAGTTCTGCGGAACATGCGCCAATGCACCAGAGTGGCCCGCAGTATTCCGTGGCACTGATCTCTGATAATCCGTCCAAGTATCACAAACAAAGGTTCCATCCACCCCGCAAGCCATCCACCTTACGCCAGATACACCATCCACACCGCAAGCCATCCACCTTACGCCAGATACACCGTCCACACCGCAAGCCATCCACCTTACGCCAGATACACCGTCAAGACCTAGCAAGCAGCCCACCCCTGACGTCAACTTCACCGTCAAGGTCTGGTGTTACGCGCGAGCCGCCCACCTCTGACCTCATCTCCTTAAGCCCTTCAGCACGCCTTTAGGGTGCCCAAAAACCGCATCACGAGATCCCCGTCCCATCTAAAAA
>JALWFW010000031.1 GCA_027013865.1 Polyangiaceae bacterium
CCGACTGAGGCGAATGAGTTCACAAAATATTCAGATCTTCAACGCCCGGCTACTTGTATGCATATTGGTAAGCTAAGTTGGCCAAGGGATCTGTGCGGGCAACGAGGACAAATGAAAGCAGAATAGGCTTCTGGAAGTCGAACCTTGCCAAACACGTTTGTGGCTAACCGCACTAACAGCTTCGGCCGTAAGACAGAACCACAATAACCTGGATTACTGCCATGGTGCTGAGGCCACACGTACGTCCGTCTGTCTGGCTCAGTACGTATCTGGATCAATGACCTGCTCCTGCTGCTGCTGCTGCTGCTGCCGAGCGTCAGTCAGATGGCACCTGACCATAAATACGATGATGGGCAGGTGGATGTGGTACGAATGCATACATGCACGCACAGTTCGCACGCACAGCGAGAGAGAGGAGGGAGGGGGGAGCTGATGAGAGATCCAGAGAGATCAAAGACGTGATAATGTACTGGTCCCTGTAACGGAGTTCGGGATGATGAGCTGTGATAAGACAAACTACCTGGAGAAGGAATGCAATCTGCAATCCAGCGTCAGGTTTCTCAGCCAGAACTTATAATGCAGGCAGTAGATGGCTGGCTGCCTGGTTAGCTGGCTGGCTGACCCAAACGGCTGACTAGCAAGCCGGCCAGTTAGCCGACTGTCTGACTGACCTGCTGGGTGCCTGACTATCTATCTGGTTGTTTCCCCAGTTGGCTAGCTGCCTGTCCGGATAGCTAATTGCGTTTTTTTCCCTTTCTTCTGGCTGACTGAGCATTTGGTTGACTGACTGGCTATCTGACTGGCTGGCTATATTGTCTGTACAGAGAACGGATATAACAGATGCCATAAATACAAACTTGACACACTGTGGTAATCTAAGCCTGACTGTTATCAGACATATCCAGCAAAGGCTGTGTATCACTCCGCCAGGGGCCCAGCCTGTTCACGTAGTTCAAATAGATCACTCCGCGAGCTTATTTATAATGATATCACTGACACGAAGGCAACTCTGAGCTATACAGGTGTAGATAGATTGCTAGTCACCTGTATCTTACGGCTAACACGTATTCCTGTACGAGCATGCGTCTGCCTAATTGCAAGAACGTGTCCTACGTGACTGCGCCGTCACGTACACAGACACACACGCGTCCGTGCTCACACCGACACACGCGCCCAGTGCTATCTCCGAGGCTTGGTCGTAGCGCGCTAAAGCGAATGTATCCAGCTTCTTGTTTCGGAACCGATTACGTCCAACACGTGAGTACCGACTCCCACCAAAGTCACAAGGACATTACATCTTTCATTTCGCCTGATTACTTTCGGAGACCACTTGGCTCATTTCGTAGGTAAATATGCATACAAGTGGCCGTAAAGAACAACACTTGTTTTTCCTAACCTTCCTAAGCCACATGGCCGCATTAGGCTTACTTTATACCGGAAGTTGGCATGTAAACATGTAAACACAAACAAAGTAGCGCCGTTCCATCACGACGTGTCACTGTATCCTGCTATTACCAGCCACGCCCCTGAAGATGTCCTTAAACTGACAGATATCCAACAGCAAGACAGGCCAGGTACTTGTGCAGTGTATCTGTCGTGCTATCAGACGTCCTGATATACACACCTGACCGAAATAATCAAATTATTCCCCCCAAAAACAGCAACACTCCATTAACCCGTCCACAATCGGGACAACAACATACACAGTCCGGTTACACTCTGCTGTCCGGATCACACAGTTACCGCCATCTAACTCTCCGCAAGAACACGTTTTATCCATTACTTCACAGTTTATAGAAACATTTAAGGAACAGCCCAGATCCGGAC
>JALWFW010000032.1 GCA_027013865.1 Polyangiaceae bacterium
GTTGTAGGCCACGTTGAGCTTGGCGCCCTTGAACCACTCAATGTGTCCCTTGGTGAAGTCCCAGGACAGAACCTTCTCCCAGTACTCGAACCACTCCACGAACTCCTCGGCCATCTCGGCCCAGAAGCCCTCTGGATCCTCGACGGAACGCTTGTACATCACCTCATAAAGGTGCTTGTCGATGTAAGCTCTCTTGGCGGTTTCCTCGGGTACAGGGAACACACTGGTTTCGATGTTCTCAGCCATGCCTATTCTCCTTTTTTCTTGCTGGTTGTTGGGTTTCCTTATTATGGGAGAACCTTACGGTAACTGTCATTTCCGTGCCCCTTTGGGCGATTCAGCTTTAACACTTCCTGGACGACAGATCAAGCCCCCGGACGTGTTTTTTTGATGCAGCAGGGCATCACACCGTTTTTTTGGACGACCATGTCTAGCGCATTACGCTGCAGTGCATGTTCCAAATGCGTACAGTCCTCCTTACTGCCCTACTGGTGCTTTCATCCTGCTCCCACGAGCATGCTGACAGGGAAACGCTACCCCGTAGGCGTCACGGGGTGATGCTCCCGCTTCCATCAGGGGCGAGGTGGGCATGTCTGGGCAATCTGGGAACCATGCAGGAGGGCAGGCTGATTGCCCGGGCATCATACCCCAAGGGTACTGTCCAGGTCCTCAGGGGACCCGACGGCATCATGAAACTGACTGGCCCCTCTGCCCTGACCCGCACTGGCACCCAAAACAGGGGTCTTCTCCTCGAAGATCCCGATTTCCGCCAGGTCGCAGGGCTTCTGGACTCCCCGCGGGCGCATCTCACCTGTGTGGCCATGACCGTGCCTGCGGCCTGGGGCTTTCTAAGAGCAGGCGTAGCCATCCGACACATGAAAAAACATATATTCGTCAAGGGTGTACTCATAACCGGAAACCATGAAGAAGCCGAATCCCTGGTGAGACGCCTCGCACTGTTCACTGCGCGCATGGCAGCCACACACCCGAAGTGTCCCTGGAGGAGGATGGCCCGTCACCTGATGGTACATGCCGAGGTATCCACCGTGTATGTACAGTGGCTGATTCCGGCTTCGGCATTCTCCGACAGGTGCACCATGTCAGAGGTCATGTCATGGATGAACGTGATGAAATCACCGCTCTTCTAGGAGCCGTGGAAACCTTCATGCGGTACAATTTGCGCCACCAGAGGCTGTTGGTGGACGACTCACCCTACGCGGCCATGCAAGATCTGCGCAGGAAGTGGACAGGATGCATATCGTGCCGGCTCCATGAGAAACGCACACATCAGGTGTTCGGCCGAGGGCCCGTACCTGCTCCTGTTGCCTTCGTTGGCGAGGGTCCTGGTGAGCAGGAGGACAGCCAGGGCATCCCATTCGTGGGGCCGGCAGGCCGGCTCCTGGGCGAGATGCTGGGCAGGCTCGGTGTATCGCGTTCTTCGGTCTACATCACCAACGTGGTGAAATGCAGGCCTCCCCAAAACCGCAATCCCCAACCCGACGAGGTCATTGCATGCTCCCCGCTTGTCGGTGCCGAGCTGTCCCTAGTGTCCCCCAGGGTCATAGTGGCCCTGGGACGGGTGGCGGCAAACTTCCTCCTGAACACCGATGAGCCCCTCGGTGTACTGCGTGGAGAGGTGCACTCGTGGGAGGGCACCCCTGTGGTGGTGACTTACCATCCTGCCTACGTGCTGCGTAATCCTGGAGGATATGACCGCACGATGGAGGACCTGCGGCGCGCCCTGGACATGGGCGGTCTGATCGGCTGATCATTCCCCTCTATCTCAAAAAAACCTTTAATTACAGTATGTTACAGCGAGAAAACTCAGCAGGAGATATGAAGATATATTATGAAGAGGCATCTTCAACGTAGGTGGGATTAACGCGGTCTCATCTGGTGTATGGCCTCGCCGCCAACGGCCCGGGCCGCCTCCATGAGTGCCTCGGACATGGTGGGATGGGGATGGACCACCTCGCCAAGGGCTCTGGCTGTGATACCAGCCTCTACTGCCAAGGCTGCCTCGCCTGAAAGCTCTGAGACCATGGGGCCAACCATGACCACACCCACTATGACGTCGTCGGACTCGCGGGCGATGACTTCTACGAATCCATCGGCATCACCGTGGGCCAGAGCCCTGCCGTTGGCCCGGAACTGGAACCTGCCGGATCTGACGGGCTCGGAGCACTCCTCGGCCGTCTTGCCCACCACAGCCACCTCAGGGGAGGTATAGGCCACCTGCGGCATGGCCCTGGGCCTGTACACACTACCGCGTCCGGCTATGCGCTCTGCAGCCACCTCACCCATCCGCGAGGCACGGTGGGCCAGAAGGGGCGGTCCGGTTAGATCGCCGATGGCATAGTGACCTGGCGCGAACTCCAGGGTCTCGGGCACATCGAGGTAGCGTGCAGACACGTCCACACCCAGGTTCTCGAGTCCATACCCCAAAAGACGGGGACGTCGCCCTACTGCCACCAGGACGGCGTCGGACCTGACAGTCTCGGCCCTGCCCTTCGCATCCTCCACGGTGAGGGTAATCCCGGAATCGTCCGCCTCGGCCCCGGTGACCTTCGAGCCTGTCATGAACCTCACCCCCAGGTTCTTCTTCATGGAACGCTGCACCAGTTTGGCAGCAGTCTTGGGTACCCCTGGAAGGACGTTCTTCATCATCTCGACTACCGTCACCTCAGCCCCCAGGGCAGCGTATACGCTTCCGAGTTCGAGGCCTATGACACCGCCCCCTATGACGACCAGAGTACCAGGAATTTCCTTGAGGCTCAGTGCATCCGTGGAGTTCCATACCCTGGGGTGGGAGAAGGGCAGCATGGGAAGCTCCACGGCTTCGGAACCGGCAGCCACGATGGCCTGCTCGTAGGTAATCTCGCAGGGCTCGTCACCCTCCACCTGAAGGAGGCCAGGCTGCACGAAGGAGCCCCATCCCTTGACTATCTTGACACCGTAGGATTCGAGAATCTTCTCGACACCCGAAGTCAATGCCTCCACCGTGACGTCTCTGTGGGAGCCCAAGGCCTCGGTGTTCCACCTGATGTCACCCTCCACCCCCATGTGAGTGCCGTGCCGTACGGCAAGCCCACGTTCAACGGCCGAGATGAGCGCCTTGGAAGGTATGCACCCTACGTTCAGACAAACTCCTCCCACCCTGGAAGCCTCCACCAGCACGGTATCCACACCGAGCTGACCGAGTCTTATCGCCGCCACATAACCACCGGGGCCTGAGCCCAGTACCAGAGCTTGGGTCTTGATGTTCTGCATGACATGGACATATAACTGAGCCTGACAGAGGTGGCAAGATGGAATTCGTGGCCGTAACCGATAGAGGCCTTGAGGACATACTTCTCATGGAAGCCGAAAACCTGGAACTGGCCCCCCGGCGTGTTCCCGGGGGTATCGCTTTTACAGGTGACTGGCACACCTGCATGAAAGCCAACCTGAACCTGCGCACCGCTGTGCGGGTGCTTGTGAAAGCAGGCAGCATATTTGCCACCAAAAAGAGAGAATTCTTCAATAAAATCAGTAGGTTATGGGATGACTCCTGGCCGGTCCCAGGTTCTTTTTCAGCTACCTCGGAAGCCTGCAAGATATACCATACCGGCATCCTGACCCAGCAGGCTAAAAAGGCCATTGGCTCAGAAGAGGGAGGGCCCAAAATGGTCATACGCGGCTTCAAGAACACGTTCGACATATATCTCGACACATCGGGTGACCCCCTCTACAAACGGGGATTCGGCAAACTCAGGGTACCCGGTGCGCTGGCCGAGAACTTCGCAGCTGCCCTGCTTCTTGCAGCGGGTTACACGGGTGACGAGCCCCTGCTCGATCCCTTCTGCGGAGGAGGCACCATACTCATGGAAGCGGCCCTCATCGCGTCTGGCACCCCCCCCGGATTTCGCCGTTCGTTCGCCTTTGAATCGTGGCCCGAACCCTCGGGAATGGATTTCTCTGGCCTCCGCACCGGCTATACTCCCCGCACGCCTCCACATCCCATCATCGGCCTCGATCGCGAAGAAGAGGCCGTGGCCACTGCCACCGTGGCCCAAAGCGAGCTGGGGATTCCCGGCATCCAGGTATACGGTGGAGACGCGTGCTCCATACGAATTGCCGGACTTCCACGTCATGGCCTCGTAGCCTCCAACATGCCCTACGACCGGCTCACACGGGGCGAACAGCGTATCTACTCGTGCTTTGGAGAACGACTCAGGGACAGGCTCCGTGGCTGGCGCGTAGCCCTCATCGTACCCGATGACCGTGTAAGGATGAAACTTCTCAGGCAGAAATTCACCCAGCGTCTCAAAGTCAGCAACCACGGTATCCCAGTGGTGATGGCCATTGGCTCTGGTACCGGCAACTGACCCGTCTTCACTGCTTTTCCCATCTGCCGTTCCCTTCAATATAGCACCGATCCGAATACCGATTGGCCTCAGTTACTAACGGGATTCACTACACAATCAAGCATCTACGGAAGATGGCCCCAAATACACGGCAAAAAAGCATAGAATCCCACACATGATCCCGAGCCGGTATCCATACTACCTACCATACCCGGCATATCACAGATACCGGAAACATAGATTGACCATGTATGAGAGCTACGTCACCCTATGGTGTATTGGCTGGGAGAGTATGCTTATATACTATGTC
Organism: Polyangiaceae bacterium; assembly: GCA_027013865.1. Classification (GTDB taxonomy): domain Bacteria; phylum Myxococcota_A; class Polyangia; order HGW-17; family JALWFW01; genus JALWFW01. The sequence continues at coordinate 4,657 of JALWFW010000032.1, forward strand.
ACATCAGCATTGGCCCACTATTTTTACTGCATATGTCATGCTACCCCTTTTCTATGTATTTGCGTGAATACTCGCGTGATCTAAAATATAATTAATACTAATCGAGTTTCCAATAGAGCTATTTTCGATTCAACTCATCATATTTAGGATATATTATTCCTTCTTCCCTGATTATCCTCTGAGACAGGACAGAATAAATCTTTCCGAAGTCCCGGGCTAATTCCACGCCCGGTACCCCCGAGTATTTATCGAAGAATGTCATTACCATATCGGTTATTCCCTCCATGTCCCTTGCAAACATATCCAGTGTCCTTTTCAGTGCAGCATCCTTTTCTGCTGCCATCCTAAGAACGGGATAAAGCTGGCTGTCTTCCTTTTTAAGATGAGCTAAGAGGGCTGTTTTTGCAGCCTGCAGTGTCTTGTAGCCCTCTTCGGAGGTAACGCCGATCTCCTTGGCCCTGTTCAGGGTTTCCATGAGAGCTATATGCTCTTCTTTCAGTTCTTCGGTCAGTTTGGACATCATATCCTCTCCATGATCAACTCATCTTTTTGCTGACTGTATGTGGTATGTGAAAAACTCAAGATATCTGGACCATGCCCGGATCCGAACACAGGATTACGGAGCGTTTTTGCAGTATACATATATGACATCAACTGTCAACAGGCATTAAATTTTTACACAAAAAAATATGAATAGTCTGATTAGCGTTAAAATTATGTATGCAACACCATCATGCTGATATGAATCCATGAACCTGCACCGAATCCCACGGAATGCACCTGCCCCAAGTATCACGATACCTGACCTCATTCATCTGAATACCTACTCATCCCCAGGATACACGGAACCACCGTACGGCAACGCCCGGGAATAACGGCTCAGAAGGGGAAGGGGCATTGAATCGAAAACCTGTCGCGAAAACCCGAAGATGCTTTTCCTGGAATTTCAGCTTGACACACGGCATGACGCTCTTTATAAATGCTCTCGCTTCCGGAGGTACCGGATGGTTCTCTGAAATTTAGGATGACATTCTTACGATGTGTGGCAAGGTAGCTCAGTTGGTAGAGCAGGGGACTGAAAATCCCTGTGTCGGCGGTTCGACTCCGTCCCTTGCCACCATTTTTTTTCGTCCAAGCCGTATCAAAAACTCCTAACCACTTGAAATCAAAGTGTTTTTCAGTCCAGATGTCTTACTGAGACAGGTTCGCACCTGCCAGCCAGTCTTCCAGTTCTGCCGGCAGCCCAGGGTCGTCCGAAGTAAGCATTACCCCCAAGGTGCGGGCTGCATCCATGAAATCCAGGGGTACGGGGGCCCTAACCAAGACACGTTCGTGTGTTTCGGGATGCACAAAGGATATGGCACAGGCGTGGAGCATGTGCCTGTCGAACGAAAGACACCTTCTGAGATCATCGGTCATACCCTGTCTCACGAATTCTAGGAACACATCATCGGGCTGACCGTAAATCTTGTCCCCCCAGATAGGATGCCCGGCATGTTCGAGATGGACACGTATCTGATGCTGACGCCCCGTATCGAGCCTGCATGCCACGAGCGTAGTCTCAGGCCCCCAGGCAAGGGGATAAATCCATGTGGAAGACGGAGCTCCATCCGCAGTCACGGCCATCCGCACCATGATCTCGGAATCGGATGCCAGGGCCAAGGGAGCATCGATGTGTAGCACCTCCTGCAGCCGCCCCCTGACCAAGGCGAGATACACCTTGTGTACGTCCCGGCCTGCAAAAGCGGTCTTGAGCTTTGCCGATGCCACTCCCTTCTCCGCACACACTAGCGTTCCCGAAGTCTCCCGGTCGAGCCTGTGGGCTGGAGCATAGGCCGGACCAGGCCGGTGATTGAGAAACCATGTCACTGTCTGCCTGAGCACACTTGCCGTGGGATGGACAGTAACACCACCAGGCTTGCTCAAGACCAAAACCCCAGCGTGCTCATAAAGTACTGGAATGTCCGTAACCTCGCCCTCCTCCTGAGGGGCAAGACGGTAAAGCGTGATTTTCTGGCCGCGCCTGAGTCGGTATGACGGCCTCGTTACCACCGTACCGTCCACCAGCACCTTGCTGCGTTTTATCATGCGCTGTATTCGGGCTCTGGTGAACCTGACGAGCCGCTGCGAGAGATACACGTCCAGCCGCTTGCCCACCCCTGAGGGATAAACGGGGACATCCACCACCACGAATGCACCCTCCCCTTCTATCTCTATGATATCATTGACTTTTTCAGGAGGCGTCGACATTCCTCAGATACTGGATGATGATCAGGTCGATGTTATGCCTGGTACCGGGGCTATCCTTGGAGGGTACCGATGAGTCCATCCGTGCAAGGGCTCTGACTCCTTTTTCTATGTCACTGGAGTCAAACGTGCCGCCCTCATCGTTCCATACAGCCTCTTCGTTCATGAGGGAGAAGGCAGAGGATATGGAAGACGGAACCCTGTCCTCGTCGTCTTCCTCATCCTTGGATGCCAACTGATGTTCTATCTTAGCCACGACACTGTCAACTGCCCGTTCGCCCTCCTTTTGCATGGCCCTGTCTACATCCAGGTAATGAGCACGGGAGACCTTCTCCACGTCCGGTGCCTTCGGTTCATAACTGTCTCCGGATGAATCCGAAGCATCCCTCCCGGCAGGATCTTCCCGTGAGGAGGAGGCTTCCGAAGAAACAGACTGAGCAGGATCGCCGTCTCCGACATCGAATCCCAACATGGTGCGGATCTTCTCATCGAGACTGCCTCTGAGAAGCTCCTTTATCATCCCCTTGTGCTGCTCCCGCATATATTTCTTGATGATGTCCTGGTGCTGTTCAGCATCCTCAGACTCCAGATCAGACGTATAGTCATACCGCTTGGAGGCTATGATTGCACCCTCGTGAAATACCTGAGTGGTCACATGATTGCCAGGATCACCGGAATCCTCGGTCTGGACGTGATAAAGAACGCCTTTGTACTTAACGTTGTGATTATACCCCAGTACAGGTGGTCGAGACATGCTGCTTGCCCTCTTTAACCGATACCTACCAGTATCTGCATCAGGACGCCCGTGGAAGTCAGCCAGACACCCTTCACCATCTTCCTCAGGCATCCCCATGTCGTCTGATTAGGGCATTATAATAAAATGTTAGGCCTCTTCAAGGGCCTCTTCCATATAAAGGATGCGACCGCAGTGTGGACAGCGGAGAAGCTCGGGAGGGTTGTACAACTGGTTGGCAAGTTGAGGGGGCATCCCCATGTGACACACACCACAGATGGTATTCTCCACGGACGCCATGGGAGGAAATCTCTTACGGGCAATGGAGCGGTAAGTGCGCAGATATGCTTTGTCTATATCTGCCTCCAAAGGCGGGATGTCCTTTCTGACCTGCTCCAGTTCTTGCTCTATCTCCTGGAGTCTTTTCTTGACCTCTGCCTCGCGTCGGGCCACCTTTTTCATCAGGGCATCGACTTCTGCCTGACGCTCTGCGAGGATTTTTTGGCGTTCCTCCACTTTGTCCATAAGACTGAGGATCTCTCCCTCGTGCTCCTTTGCGCGGCGCTTCAGATTGTCCAGAGATTTCTGGACCATGAGGTATTCGCGGGCGTCGTTCACCTGCTTCATGTATTCCAGCTGCTTCTGAATCTGCTCTTCCTCTTCCTTGAGGTGGCGTTCCTGCTCGTCACGCCACTGCACGATCTCCTGCAGATGAGCCATCTCCTCATCGACGATGGACTTGAGCTTTTCCACATCCCTGCGGAAATCCTCCAGTTCCTGAGGTAATTTCTCCTGTTCCTCCTCAAGCCTCTTTATTTTGAGTTCGTGTTTCTGAAGAGCTAGCAGACGACGTAACTGGTCCTTTATTTTAGACACTTGTGCCTCCGTGGAAGGAAGCCTGTGGATCATAGGAGATCCGTGATCGGCGTTGGTGGGCCCAGCAGGACTCGAACCTGCGACCGACCGGTTATGAGCCGGTGGCTCTAACCAACTGAGCTATGGGCCCTGTCGTTGGGTCCATGTATATAACCCTCCCCGGAATAAATGCAAGCTGAAAATTGCGGGCATACGCCCATGTCTCAGGATGCAGTACGTTGACTTTTATGCGGTTCAGAACCATCCTTGGGAACATGCGAGTAATTCATGCCGTAGCCGCCATAACCATCATCGTATCAATGATTTCATGCTCGTCAGGAAGCAGCCGCAGCCGAGAGACTTCTCCGCAGAACAGCAGAACTGACGGACAAGCCAGTAACTCCGGTAACAGGCGCTCTGGGCCCGCAGTGCCGGCTTCACAAAAGAACAGCATGGTTACCCTAGATCCCGTGTCCTTACGCAAGGCCATATCGCAACGCCGTTTCGCAGAGGTGGAACAGGCATGTACGGGGATACGCTCCTCGAAAGACCCGAAGGTATGGTTTTACTGTGGCAGTGCTTCCGCTCACCTGGGACACGACCAAAAAGCCGAGACCTTGTTTCGCAGAGCACTGCAGATGGGAGCCCGATTCCCTGAGGTTTATGTCTCACTCACCTACATCCTGACCAAGTCTGGACGCATACGTGAGGCCATGGCACTGCTGGACGAGGCTTTGCGCAGATTCCCCAAGTACCCGGATCTGTGGTACAACAAGGGAGCTGCTGCTGAAAGACTGGGAGACCGCCAGGCCGCCCTGTCCCACTATTCCCAGGCCATACTTCTGAACAAAAACCACGGACAGGCCATCTTGGCCAGGGGAGAACTGCTCTTTCTCATGAAGAGATACCGGGAGGCTCAGACCGACTTCGAACGTCTGCTAGGAGTACCCGGATTTGCCGATACGGCCAGAGAACACCTTGCCTTCCTCATGCTCAGGACCGGACATGCGGACAAAGCCTGGAATCATGTCAAGATGATAAAGAAGCAAACCAAGCGCTCGTGGCGGATAGGAACGACGGCTCTCATGGCCCTGGGACGCTTCAAAGAGGCTGCCAAATTCCTCGAACCTGCCCTGTCACAGTACCCCAACGACATCCACCTGAGGCTTCAGTACGCTGCCGTGATGCTGCGTATCGACCCGGCACGATCATTGGACATTCTCAAAGACAGAAAAGAGCCTGCAGCCGTGTTCATGCGCTGCCAGGCGCTTTTTGCCACCGGCAAACAAAATGACTCTGTCCAGTGTTTCAGAGACTTCGTGAAGACACATCCAGACCACCCTCTCGCCAAGCAGGCGAAAAAGGCCATCTCCACCATACAGGGAGGAACGAGATGAGAGTGCTTTTCTGGTACTGCGACCGCATACAGTGGACCCCTGCCATGAAAACAGTGGAAGACGCCCCTGAGGGTCAGGCCAATACCGTCCAAAAGGTGGTGGCGGCCTTCGTACACGTCGAACCCCGGGACTTCGACGAGGAGAGGCGCTCCAAGGTCGAAACCAAACTCGTCAAGAACTGCAAGTGGCTCGCATCCAAGTGGAAAACCCGACACATCGTGCTCCATTCCTTCACACACCTGGGCGAGGACAAAGCGACCCCGGAGCAGGCCCGGGAGCTGTTCGACAGCGCAAAGGCCCGTCTGGAGAAAGTGGACTATACCGTGACCGAAACTCCCTTTGGTTATTTCCTCGACATCGAGATGAAGGCTCCGGGGCATCCCCTAGCGCGAATCTACAAAGAATTTTGAGCCTTATCACTCCCTTGACCATTACCGTTTTACCTAAGCTCATATCCCTGTACCTTCGTTGACACCTATCACCGTGGCTGCTATAGGACATGACATATGGTAAAATACGGAGATAAATTCAGGCATGGAGCAATCCAGGCATGAGAACCGGGATTCTCCTCGTCCCATCCCGTGAGCTCATGCTCTTGTCAGGAGTCGTCATGAGAAGAATGTCATACTGGATCAGTGTCATGATGCTGTTAACGGCCGTACTGAGTGGCTGTGACTCTGCCGGCCAGACAGCCGATTCCAACGACCAGTCCGATGGAGTCCCTCCAGAGACGGTCGACACCAAGGTAACCGACAAATTCGGAGAAGATGACTCCGTTCCCATCGATATGGATCAGGATTCCAAGGCAATGGTGGGGAATTGGTACGGCAAAAAGGATTATCTACAGATCCGAATGCAGCTCAGGGCCGATGGTACCTACAAATACTTTGAATACCTGGGTATCGGTAAACACCACAATGTGGGACGGGTTCTCGTACGGGAAGGTAAATGGCATCTCGCCAACGGTAACTCCCAGTTGATCCTCGAACTGGACGACTGCGAAGCCCCCATAATACTGAGCAACCGCTATCCGAGACTAATCAATGGTGGGGGCGTAGAGCTCAGTGGAGGCACGGGTATAGACCGGCACTACGACATGAAAATAGATACTGAACAGGATACGGTCTCCGCCACCGACCATACCGACAGGGTGAATGAGATTCTAGGAACCGGCCTGCGCGGAAAGATGCCTTCATACTTCACTATGGTGGCTTCCAAGGCCAACAGCGAAGAATTTTGGAGCGCTGCCGGAATCAAACCACCGGGTTACAACTACGGACACAAAATCTACAAAGACTTCGTAGCAGCGGAGAAAGAAATCTGGGACTACGCAAAAGAACGCAACAGGGACGATCCCGAGAATTATATCATAGTGATCAGCGATGAAAGCTGGACCACATTCATGGGGCACCGCAAGAATTTCGAGAAAGCCGTATTGGACCCTGAAAAACTGTATAGGTGGCTATTCTACTGGAAAACCGAGATGATAATACTCGGAAGCCTGCCAAACGGGGCAATCCACATCTTTGCAGGAGATCCCCCGCCATATTTCATGGGAAGAATCCGAACCGACTACGACAACAGTGCACAAAACGTTCCGGCAAAGATATTCGAGACCAGATTCCCTGAGGCACTGGAACTCAATCCCCCCCAAACATTCGCGGGGCTGTTCCAATTGATGGACTATATCAGAATGAAATATGCTCCCAACGTTAGAATGGCTTACACCCTCAAGGAATGGGGAAGTCAGGGCCTGCGGGACGAAGAACCCGAAGGAGGTTGGGACAACGATCCTGACTTGCAGAAGATGGCTGATGAAGTCAACTCATTCGGTGTATCGTGGGATTACCTCGCATTCAACTTCAATCCATCCGGCGAAGGTGGCAAGAGGAGTGACGACATCTACAAGGTACGCGCAAAATATTTTGGAACAGTGGCCAAAAAGCTCCTCAAACGGGACGGCCATACCCCTGCGGGAGCAAAGGTATGGATCTGGAAAGTCAGCCTCTGGTCCAATCACCCGTCGTTCTACTTCCGTAACATACCCTTCCTGGTCAACGAGGCCAACGTCGCCGGGATGACGCTTGGACACGGAAACGACTGGTCAGGACACTCTCTGGGTGATTACGAGGATCCCGCCCCGGACTGGCCACTCAAAAGCTGGATCGAAGAATACTATACCGGAGTGGATAAAGGCAAAGGCGGTACAGTAGGGAAAGTATATCTGCCATAAACAGTCCGTGGACAGCCATGTATCCCCGTACCCGGACGTTATTACCGCATCACAGAGCCTTCCGTATGACCGGATTTTTTCTATACGTCAAAAATATCCCATCAATGGCAATATTCTGGTCAGCCATGCTGATGCTGACTGTTCTACCAGCATGTGACGACACAAGGGATGCTGTTCAGTGGTCAGTGGATCTCCCTGAAGTAACGGAACACGAGCCGGCTACCGTCAGAATGGAAGGCAATGTGCCGTACCTGGCTGGCTGGATAAATGATACCTATGCCTCTTTTCTCATGGATACGGGTTCTTCCCTCACGTTCATAAACGGAGACCGCTACGGCCACAGTGGCCTTGAGGTTGTCCATCCCGATTCTCTCACTGTACTCAATGCTACTTGGCACGCACCCTTGGTGATATACGATGACATGGGGACAGATACAGGAGTCCCTGATGGCATCGTGGGCATGGACCGGCTGCTGAGTACTCCATGGCAGATGGATTATTCCCGTAAAACAGTCCTTTTCATGGATTCAGGAACGTTTACCCCACCTGAGGACGAGGCCATCGACATGGAACTCGCCGGTGGCGGATACTTCAGTGTTGAAGGTGTGCTCTATCACATCGTGCCAAACCGGCTACTGGTCCACACACTCATCGAAGGTGTTCCGGCCACGTGCGTCCTCGATACCGGAGCCAGTTACGTGGCTCTGAGGAAGTCTTTCCTGGATACCCTTCCGGACACGCAGCGCCAATACCTCGGTACGGTCACCGTATACACAGCCCGTGGATTCGAGTCCGTCGACCTGTTCGGAATCGAATGGGTCTCCCTTGAGGACGGTAGGGCGCGGGTGGATTCCCCCACCGGATTCGCCCTGCCCGATGACTCGTTCGATAGCGTGGACGAGGAAATCGGCTCAACCGTAGACTGCTTTTTAGGAGGATCGTACCTACGGCACTTCACCCTAACCTTCGACGGTCCCGGAGGGCTCTGGTATCTGACCGACAGCGGTAACTGACCAGGGCCGTCACGAACGCCTGGCCAGCTGCATCAGCCTCACCGTAGTTCCCGGATCGTCACTACCGAATACGGCACTGCCTGCCACCACCATGTCAACCCCCAGGGAGGCAAGTCGCCCGATGTTGTCCGGCGACACACCACCGTCCACCTCGAGGATGGCGGAAGAACCACTGCTGTCCAATAGATCCCTAGCTGCGCCTATCTTGTCCCACATGGCAGGGATGAAGTGCTGCCCTCCAAAACCGGGATTCACAGTCATTATTAGAAGGAGATCTATATCGGGGAGCACATACCTTACCGTATCGAGAGGCGTAGAGGGATTCAGTGCCACTCCTGCCCTGGCTCCAGCCTGTCTTATCTGCTGGATGGCCCTGTGAAGATGTGGGGTAGCCTCGGCATGTATGGTCAGTATGGATGCCCCTGCCTTTACGAAACGCTCCGTATATCTCTCGGGCTCGACTATCATTAGATGAACGTCCAGTGGGACGGAAATTTTCTCGTGTAGTTTCTGAACCACAGGAATGCCGATGGTTATATTGGGGACGAATCTGCCGTCCATGACATCGACATGTATGTAGTCGGCATCCTCCACACGCATGATCTCGTCGTAAAGGCGGGTGAAATCTGCACTCAATATGGACGGTGCAACCTTCATTCAAACCTCCCTGCGGCGAAGCACTGCCGCGAAAAAAGCGTCTGTGTCATGTAAGTGCGGGAAAAGACGCAAGAATTTGCCATTAATAACTTCAGGGGCGATAGACTCTGGTGGCTCAGCCACGTAAAAATCCGGTCTGGAGTTTACGAACTGCTCAACCACTTCCGTGGTTTCCCGGCGGGTAAAGGTACACACCGCATAGACAAGCCTTCCTCCTGGAGCTACCGCATCAGCCAGATTCCGGAGCATGGCAGCCTGAATACCAGCGAACCGCTGTACGTCGTCGGCAGTGACCCTCCAGCGTGCCTCTGGATTGCGCCTCAGCACACCGAGCCCCGAGCAAGGAGCATCCAGTAGGATGAGATCGAACCGCCCTTCAGGACGCTGTTCCGTCAAATCCATCACTCCCGCACTTATCTGAGCCCCTGCCACATGGGCCCGTTCACGCAGAGAGATTATCTTCATGGGATTGACGTCGTACGCTTGAACCTGCGTGCCGGCGATGTCGAACAGGTGAAGAGCCTTGCCTCCGGCTCCGGAGCATGCATCTAGAATCCTTTCACCGGGTCTGGGATCCGCAAGCAGAGCCACCAGCTGGGATCCCTCGTCCTGAACAGCATAAAACCCCTGACGATGAAGGGGATGACGCACTGGATCCGCCATGCCGCGCACCCTGATGGCAGCAGGCGTCCACCTTCCTGGCTGGATGCGGGTATCGGGAAGTTCCTGCCTTAGTCTGTCCATGAGTTCATCACGGGAGATGCTACGAAGATTGGTGCGTAGAACGGTATCCGGCACCTCACCCAGGGATTTGGCCAACTCATCGGCCTGACTGTATCCGAACTGCTCTATCATGTCCTTGGCCAGCCAATCCGGAAGGGATCTGTGTATGGCCAGACGCTTTACTGGATCTTCGGGAAGCCGCACGGTCTTGTCCGAGGCAAGGGCACGGAGCACGGCGTTGACCATACCACCTGCCTTCGGCCCACGCCGCATCTTAACGAGCTGGACGGCCCTGTTTACCGCTTCCTCGGGAGGGATGCTGGTCATGAACAGAATCTGATAAGCTCCAACGAGAAGATGACGCTGCACGAAGGGATGTGCGTCTTTAAGCGGTCTATGTGTTGGCAGTGCATGTTCTAGATAGCGCCTGTGGCGCAGTACGCCAAAAGCCATCTCCTGAGCCAGAGCGATCTTCCTGCGGTCCAGACCACTGCGGGAGGCCTGGGTATCGAAGGCAGCAGACGCATACATGCGGTCGCGTTCCACCAGTTCCAAAACCCGGACGGCAAGTTCCCTGGCATCCTTCATGAGAGGCGATCTCCTTTGACGAGTCTGCGTCCTGCCCAGAAAGATCTTGCATCCATGCGCCGCTTACCCTCGGGCTGGACCTCTCCGAAGGCCACTGAACCGCTGCCAGCCGCCACCACCAGTGCTCCGCCGTCGAGTCCAAGCACTTCGCCGGGCTCTCCGCCAAGCTCTACGACCCTGGGACTGTAGAGTTTGAGGCGCCTGTCACCGTGCATGGCATAGGCCCCGGGCTTTGGATCAACACCTCTGACCAGGCACGATATCGTACGGGCATCCGCACTCCAGTCTATGCGCCCCAAGGCTGGCTCTATGAGGGGGGCCATAGAAGCCTCCCCTGTCTGGGGAATACGCTCCATGGGCCTACCCTGCTCTTCTTCGGTCCTGAGCACCTCTAACAGCATGTCAGCCCCCATGCGGGCAGTGATGTCCAGGAGGTTCCCTGCCGTCATATCCTCGGGGATCCCGATCTCGCGCTGCATCACGATGGGACCGGTATCCATGCCCTCATCCAGCTCCATTATGGTGACTCCGGTGGTGTGCTCCCCGTTTATGATGGCCCAGTTTACGGGTGCGGGGCCACGGTATTTCGGTAAAAGAGACGGATGTATGTTCAAGGATCCAAAACGGGGTATGTCCAAAAGTACCTTCGGAAGGATCCGTCCGTAAGCCACCACCACGAAGTAATCTGCATCAAAACTCCTTAGAGTATCAAGGAATTCCTCATCACGCAACCTGCGAGGTTGATAAACCGGAAGTCCCAGGGTTCCGGCTGTTCTCTTCACCGGACCCGCCACCAGTCTGCGACCTCTACCCTTTGGTCTATCCATCTGTGTCACCACAGCCATCACGTCATGTTCTGCGGCGAGACCCTCCAGGGCCGGAAGTGCAAAGTCGGGAGTTCCGAAAAAAACCACCTTCATCCTACTTTCTCCAGTGCTCGATCCAGAAATGTCTTGAGTGTGTTGATCCTGTCGGCCATGACGACTGCCAGGTCCGGAGGTATCTCGGAGAGCATCACCATGATGTCCTGGTAACGACGCCGGGCCACCGCTCCCCTGCCGTCCAGGAGTTCCTCGGGGGGGAAACGCTCGGCCCTATCGAGCAGGCCATTTATGCGACGCCTTACCATCTCGTAACGGGTGGGATATTCGGGCACCCCAGGCACGGCCACACCCGTGAGCCGCAATGCATATAGCAGGGAGTATCCCTCATGAACACTCATGCCTGACCGTATGACAGCCTCACGCCACGGTATACCAGAGGCCGCCAATCCCACGGCCTGTATCCATGCGGAATCCATCAGGGGAGAATAGCGCACCGACTCCCACAGTGACACGTCGAGGCGACCCAGTCCTGAACCTCCCATCATGGCCATGGAACGGGCAGCATCGTATCCTTCCACAGTGGCCCGTATCAGAAGGCCCTTGAACTCTACGTCCCAGGACGAATGCACGGAATATGTCGGCTCAGAGGAAGGATGAGGAAGGATTTCAAGGGAACAGAGAGTCACCATCACTTCCACCATGAGGCGGCGTCTCCACAGGTCGACCTCGGATTCCTGGATACTGCCCTGCCTCACCGCAAGCGCCACGGGATCGCTGCTACGCTCGAGCAAGAAGGTATTCACCCGCACCTCGCCTACGGTTTGCAGCAGTCGTACCAAAAGGGCCCCTGCACCCTCCACGGCAACCGGGATTCCTCCTCTCCACCACAGCCGTGAACGACTCCCTTTCAGTGGAACATCCAGGTAACCGTCAAAGCCATCCTGGTGTAGCTGCCACAGCGTCCTCGCCGGATCTGCCGGTCCCCTGTCATCAACGGAATCGGAGGGCTCCGGAGCAGATGCTGTCATACCCGAATCCGCCTCCACCACACCAGTGGTGGTCTTGATCTGGCCTGAATCCTCACCTTCGAACCTGAATCCAGGAGAAGTCATGCCTTCCTCGGCCATGGCAACGGTCTCGTCAGCCGGCACCCTGATTCCCGTGGGGGTGTCGTCGTCGGACAGACTCTCGCTAACCGTGAAATGCACCTCACCCGTCACCTGGGGGCCGTCATCCAGCTGGTCCAGGAGTGACGGAGACAACATGAGAGCGTCTCCCCTTTCGAACACGTTCTGCAGGATGTCTACGAGACGGTCCATGTCACGGGGAAGCACGAGATGCGATATTTCCGTATCCTCGTACTCCATGTCGTCTTCCCACCGGAACCACACATCAGCACCGGTGGCTCCGGCATGCCTCACATGGGCGATGATGAAGGCATCCACGGTATCCTCCGGAGGTTCCTGATAGTGGGTAACCTCTCCAAAGTAGGAAGTAGCCTTGCTTATCTGATCGAAATGATCCTTGTCGCAGATGATGTGAATGAGTCTCATGGCAGCCGTCCGGTCAGAGCAGTTAATATACGGGATCATCCCCAGTTGTCTATGTGAAGAAGTCACGTCTTCTCCGTTGCCCTGCACCACGTACCGGGTTAATGTGCGGCATGATTTCCTATCCCCACAGAATCATGAGTCACGCCCGCACCGCAGAAGACATCGTGCGTGAGCTGTCCATGGCACTGGTAACGGCATCTCGTGCTCTTCCCGATGATGCCATCACTGCTCTTCGGTCTGCACGGGAACGAAGCCGGGGACCTGCCCGCAGAGTCATGGATGCCATATTCCGCAACCTCGACATGGCATCCCAAAAGGGCCTGCCCATGTGTCAAGACACGGGTATGGGCTGGTTCTGGGTCAAAAAACCGCCTGGATTCGCAGCAGATCTGCGTTCCGTTATTCATAGAGCCATGGAACGCGCCACACGGGAAGGTTACCTGCGCTCGAGTGTGGTCTCCCATCCCCTCGACAGGGAG
>JALWFW010000033.1 GCA_027013865.1 Polyangiaceae bacterium
TTTTCCACTTACGTGGATGTACACCAAAAGCGGGTGGCGAAGGGCCCTTCGGGGAAACGTCAGTGGTGGTCTTGGGCAATGCGGGGGCTGCCATGCCATAGTTGAGAACTTTGGAAGACGCGTCAGAGCGGCCTCGACGGGGCAGCCGGATTAAAGGCTGGTGGCAGTAACCCAAAATCATCAACTAGAGATGGCAAAAGCTACTATACGGGGCAGCGCAACAAGGACGCTCACAGGACAAGACATCTCCGTAGGACCGGTCCCCGGTCCGGACTCCATGCCGTACTGCATGAAGAGCATTGCATTACGGTCTCAAATCACAATACTGCACCCATTGGGGCAAAAGTCCCGTTTTGGAGGCATGACAATGACCGCACTCATAAAAAACCTCATGGCAGTGGTAACCATGGATGGCTCCCGCCAGGTGCTGAGGGATGCCGACATACTTGTAGAGGGCAACCGCATAACCAAAGTGGGCCGCGGTATCGATCCTCCGGAAGAGGCCGAAATCATCGATGGTTCAGGTCTCGTGGCTACTCCCGGTCTCGTCAACACCCACCATCATTTATATCAGACCATGTTCCGCAACGTGCCGCGGGTTCAGGACGCCAAACTGTTCGACTGGCTGGTGAACCTGTACGAGGGCTGGCGCCACATCACCCCCGAGGACGTGTACTGGGCAGCCCTCACCGGACTAGGTGAGCTCCTTCTGACAGGCTGCACTCTGTCCAGTGACCACCACTACTTGTTCCCACGTGGCTTCGGCAACGAGATCCTGGACGCCACGGTACGGGCCGCCGCTCAGCTAGGCATACGCTTCCATCCAACCCGCGGTTCCATGTCACGAGGCAAGAGCAACGGCGGACTGCCACCGGACGATGTATGCCAGGACGAAGAAACGATAATCCGCCAATCCATTGATTTCATTGACAAATATCACGATCCTTCCCCCGGAGCCATGGTACGGGTGGCACTGGCGCCCTGCTCCCCCTTCTCCGTCACCCCCGAACTCATGCGTGACACTGCCCGCCTGGCCCGTGAAAAGGGAGTTCGCCTTCACACCCACCTGGCAGAAACCAAAGACGAGGAAGACTACTGCCTCGAGACCCTGGGCATGCGTCCACTGGCATTCATGGAGAGCGTGGAATGGCTCGGAAGTGACGTCTGGTACGCCCACGGTGTGTGGTTCAACGACGATGAGATAAGTCTTCTGGGCGAGACAAAGACAGGCATCGCCCACTGCCCCACCTCCAACCTGCGCCTCGGTTCGGGAATCGCTCCGGTGCCGCGCCTCAGGGCAGCCGGCGTGCCCGTGTCCCTGGCCGTGGACGGTTCGGCCTCCAACGACTCTTCGGACATGCTGGCGGAAGTGCGTCTGTCCATGATGGTGCACCGCATCGTCGACGGAGTGGACTCCGTGACAGCCATGGACTCCCTGGAGATGGCCACCGTAGGCGGCGCCCGGGTACTCGGCTGGGAGGACGAGCTGGGCTCCATCTCGGAAGGCATGCTGGCGGACATCGCCATGTTCGACATGAACGACATCTCCTATGCCGGGGGACTTCACGATCCTGCCGGCGCCCTCGTGTTCGGTAACTCCCGCAGGCGCGCTGCCCATGTAATGGTCAACGGCCGGCTGGTGGTACGCGACGGTCATCTCGTGGGTATAAGCGAGGAGGAAATCGTCCGCCAGCAAAACGCACGGGCCGCGGCCATCATCGAACGCGCGTCCTCCGACATCAACCTATTGTCGAAATAATTAATAATATCAACAAGTTATGCCCATAACCCATATCATACTCACTGCATGGACACTTCAGACGATAACCGTGGCGGGCATCACCAATCAGGTAGACTCCATGCAGCGGTGCCTCAAGGACACCGTAAACGAGCCCTCATCGTATCCCCTCACCCCACACCTCGAAAGGCCCTGCGTCAGGTGGGTAGGCGGCAGGTGCGAAGCGCGAGTACTGGACCGTTTCTATGCCAGCCTGGTGAGGCGCCGTGACAAGGTGCGTGTGGCCCTGTGGTCGGACTCACTCATGAACGGAGCCCTGGTGTCCCGCCAGCTTGCGCAGCTGTGGCACGGGGCCTTCGGTGACGGTGGGCCGGGATTCGTGCAGCCGGGCTACCTTACGCGCTGGGACGAGCATCCTTCAGTGACGTGGCTCACCCGCGGCCGCTGGAAGCGTGCATCCGTGGTGTACTACCGCGGACCCAACCGTAGATTCGGATTCGGCGGCACGCGCTTCACTCTCATAAAGGCGCCGGGACGCATCGTCTTCAGGTTCCGCAGGCCCGTGACCCAGGCTATCATCCACTATGGTACGGCCTCGCCAGGTCCGCGTTTTTATGTCACTGCACCTGGAATATCCTACCCCATAAAGACCACTGGCAAACCCCAGGGACACGCATTCTCGTCAGTGAGTCTGAGTCCTACGCGAGTGGTTAGACTCCGCCTTCCCGCATCCGGTGTCGTACTGTACGGCACCTTCTTTGAGTCCGATTCCCCTGGCGTGGTGCTAGACACCATCGGGCTCATAAGTGCGCGGCTCATACACCTCATAAAAGCAGACAGGGCCATGCGTGATTCTGTGCTGGCCATGCGCCGCCCGCAGCTGCTCATCTACTCCTTCGGACGCAACGAGGTGGACTCCGGTCTGAGTCCGTCTTTCACAGACAGGGCCGTCATGCTCATAACCCGCGACAGGCAAGCAGCCGGAGGCGCCGAATGCCTCGTGCTGGGCCCCACCGACCGCATGGAGAAGAAGGGCAGCCAGCTGCAGACCCCCCGCAACCTTCCCGTGGTGGCAAGGCGAATGCACGACGCTGCCATAAGGGCCGGGTGTGCATACATGGATCTCATCGGACTCATGGGAGGTTATGGTGCTGCCGGACAGTGGCTGCATCATAGGCCAGCACTCATGGCCCGTGACCTCGTACACCCCACCATCACCGGAGGTCGGCTTCTGGGATACATGGTCTACATGAACCTCATGCGCCCACTGGCTGCCTCCTGCGGCACACGCAACCACCCCCTGTGAAGCTGGGCAACCGGGATTTGGACGACAAGAACGACAGAAGATCAGAACGGGACCCGCACGGTGCCGTACTCGCCGTCGTATCCAGGCTGAATGTCGAGGCGCCCCTCGCGCATGAGACGCACGGCCAGAGCCACCCGCCCGTCCACGCGTTCGATGTCCGGGATGTGGCGGTGAAGGAGGATGTCCAACTCCGAGGCATCGAGAGTCTTCAGAAGCTCACCGTACAGGCGCTGCACCTTCTTGGATGTCATGGATTTCACACCCACTGCCTGAGATACGAGCACCGGAAGGGGCACCGCGTAGGTAAAGGGATCCACGTTCTCGGGCTCGGCCCGGTCCGCCAGATCGTCGATTCTGTGTAGTGTTCCCAGGGTGAGAGGGCGACCGCAAACAGGACAGCGCCCGCCAAGCTCACGGGCCTCACGGGGAGTCAGTCGCACGCCACAGGCACGGTGACCGTCATAGTGGTACTTGCCTTCCTCGGGATGGTATTCCACGGTGCCCAAAAGGCCGTCACCCGTGCGAAGAGCATTTATCAACATATTGTAATCATTGACTTTTTCGTCAAAGATCGTGACTTCGCGCGCCAGGTTGCGCGGGGAGTGGGCATCCGAGAAGGACACCATGAATAGGCGGTCGAGATCCGAGAGCATACGGTTCATGGGTGGATCCGACGACAGCCCGGTCTCCAGCGCCGTGATGTGCACCGACAGGTCGTCTAGGGCCTCCTCGAGGGAGTCGAAACCGCTCTTGGAACCGAATATGGCGTACCACGGGGTCCAGGCATGGGCCGGAAACATGAAAATGCGCCCGTCGATGTCCAGCAGCATGGACAGGAGATCGTAGGTATCCAAAGAAAGCATTGGTCGCCCATCGGACTCGAGTTTGCCGTACGGCCCGACGGCCCGGATTATGGCGTCCACTGCGTCGAAGTCGGGGGCCAAAACCACCATGTGGACCCTGCGGGAACGGCCGCCGCGGCGGTATATGAGGCTCAGTTCGGTCTGAAGCACGAAAGACGGTCTGGGTCCGGGCCCGCCGCCGGCAAGCTGTAAATCGTCGCGCAAACTGAAGAAGCCGTCAGATACCTCCACCAGGGACTCGCCAAGGATGCGCCGCCATGCAGGATGGGTGAAGTCCCCTGTACCCACGATGCCCACGCCCTTGCGCCGTGCCCACCACTCGATGTGGGGAAGGTCCATGTCCCGGGACGTCGCCCTGGAGTACTTCGAGTGTACGTGCAGATCAGCATAAACCGCCATTTGCGCCTCCACTGAAGGGAAATACACGCCAGGCCCATGAGTGGCAAGGAAGATGTGGATGTGGGGGGCTTGAACACAGAACGATTGGGACAGTAAATACTCGTGATCCCTGTTTATCAGGCTGTTGGAGTATCAGGGGAATTATCCAATCTGACGATTTCCTGCTCTCAGCCTCCCTTACAGGATATCCAGATTCCCCATTTGCTTATCATTCTGCGGGTTACCGGCTCGTCGATGCCCTGCATTTAAGGTTTTCCCAGATGGCTCTCTTGGTTCACCGCACCCGATCTTCCCTTCGGAGATGCCGCGCCACCTTCCTCTCCTAGCCCACATATCACTCAACCTGTATGACCCCGACTGTCGACTCAACCACCCTTCCACATACAAAAAACATTTATCTTCGGGCATCAACTCACTGGCACACTGGATAGTACCCCAACTTGCAGGCACCCCTTTGAGCATACCAGACTGCCATTCACACCGAATCCGTCGCGCACCTCAATCCATCAACCCAACGCACCATCCTTGCAACGTCATCCGTTTCCTTAGATGAGCGCACATCGTATGTTTCAGATCTGTTCTGCGTGTGCTGCACGCGTCAGTTCAAGCCACCGCGTGTGACGGTTTCAGCACACCCGGTTACGCCATTGCGTAATACCACCGCAAACAGTGCCAGATGCAAGCGAGCCGCACACTGCCATGTTGGCCGGCCACGCCCTCGCTTAGTGCATCCGTGATTCCGCGTCCTATCCGGTTTTTCGCGGCCGATCCTGCCTTTGAGGATTAACCTCTTCCCGTCATCTGCGGCTGTCACACTGCCCTGAATTCCCCCTGCTCACTTCCTTTGTCGCAATCCCTATGCACGATGCGTGCCAAAACCATATTATGCGTGTAACATAATGTAATTACTGCATTATTTCAAAGCAGATCTCCCCGCATTTCGCCTCCGAATTTTTTACTGGACAGGCGGGCTCTTTCAGAAAGAGGACAAAATCCCTGATACTGGTGGATTTGAAGCGTCTTTCGGGGGTGGCCACGGGTGGCCACGAAAACGCCTTAAATCAGCGAACCCGTCTGAACGGTGCCCGAATCAGGCCGAGAAATAATATTAGAAAGATTAATCATATCATATAGTTATATGCTTTTATCGTTGTGACTCCTGGTGCTGGCACGCTTCTTGCTTGAAGAGGATTCATGACTGGACCGTAGGAGACACAGGGATCCGCCCGCTGGGTGTGTCGCGCGCGCACCTGGCGCCGGTGGTGGAAGATCCGCCG
>JALWFW010000034.1 GCA_027013865.1 Polyangiaceae bacterium
GTACGTGTGTGTATGTGAGTGTGTGTGTGTGTGTGTGCGTGCGTCTCTCTGTTTATTTATTTTTTATTGTCTGTGAATGGTTGAGTAAGCGTTTGAGTGGGTGGGTGAGTGAGTGGTTGATTGAATGGGTTGATTGAGTGCGTGAGCAGGTGAGTGAGTGAGTGTCATTAAACTTATCGACGCCTGCTTTAGCAACAATCTTATCAAAACACTCCGTTGTCAGTAAGTTTAAAACCGACAATGACGTCATTGCCGATACGCGCGAAACGTCGAAACGGACCGGATATCGCCAGTAAAACCCGAACACGTAAACACAATTACTGAGCGATAATAGCGGACAGATAGCCCGATACGGACCTAGCACAGATCGTACCCTAGCGCCACCGTCACTGACGTTCGGGGTCATTTCTTCCAGCGATAACTCGTCCCCAGGATGCGTGCATTGCGCAGAAGCAGATGGAAGTGACGGAGCCGTCCGGATATCTGGCCAGCATCGTGACGGACGAGAGCACGTGCGGATCCATAGACGCGCCGTGGATCCTGAAAATGAGCAAAGGTCAAACGATCGACATCGAGCTGTACGACTTCGCGGTGGCCAGCCGCCAGGGGGCGGATTTCGTCGATGACGTGGCGGGCGTGTGTCACGTGTACGCCATCATCAAGGAGCAGGCTGCGCAGAGCAGCGAGACGATCTGCGCAAGTCACGTGCGCCGGAGTGTTGCCTTCCGGTCGACTGGTCACGTGCTCGAGATTCGGCTCGTGACGAAACGGAAGTCGGCCGAAAACGGATATTTCTTGCTCCGATACGAAGGTAGGTACGGGCAGGCAGGCAGGCAGGCAGGCAGGTAGGCAGGCACATACACACAGAGGCAGATTGTCAGACAAGCATGCAGATAGATATATGAGAATTAAGACTGGCAGACAAAAGACAGACAGACTGACTGATTTATTTACTGACTGATAGACTGACTGACTGATTCACTCACTCACTCACTAACTCAATCAGTCATTCACCCAGACACCTAGCATAGTAACATCGCATGTGTAGAGTGCACATACACATGTAGAGTGCACATACACATATACACAAACATATGCAAGTTTGTACCGACAAATTGGAATCACACACACACACACACACACACACTCACACACTCACGGTCACACAGGCGCGCACACACACACACACACACACACGCACGCACGCACACTACACAGGTTGTATCCATATTTCAGCTAAAGGTTGTCCAGACCCAGTGGCTCCCCCTTACGGCTGGGTGCAGCGTACTGGAAACGAGGCTGTGTTTGGGTGTAACACGTCATCAGATCAATGGACATTAACATGCGATAGCGACACCTGGCGAGGAAATACCTACAACTGTACACAAGGTGTGTAAATAAACTAACGCAGGTGATTCCCAGCCGGATTCCCTGTAGATCCCTGTCGAAGATCCCAATAGCTCTCTGGCAGATCCCTGGCAGATCCCCAGAAAAAAAAATTCACCCAGAAGCCAGGGTGAGGATCAGGAGATATTTTCGAGGGGCGGGGCCCGTCAAATCAATAGTTATTGATTGTATCCGGAATAACGATACATCACACAAACATATCCCGTGTTGGTACCAATACAATCCCATGCTAATCCCTCGCGAAACGAGGATCGATCCCGAATATATTCTTTCAAATTCGGATTAACCCGGAATATCCGTGCAGAAGACATACACTTGTTGTATATCCGTGATCCAGACAGATTCCATGCAGATCCCACTAAGATGCTATCCTAATCCCTGCCAGAATATGGCCAGTCCTTAGA
>JALWFW010000035.1 GCA_027013865.1 Polyangiaceae bacterium
GGGAGAGAGAGAGAGATAAATCTGTTGTGTGTTTATTTCTGATTAAGTCGCTAAAAAAATTATTTTATATTAGAAATATAAAATTCATTTATTATGCGCGACATTTCAGAAACGAATATCCTACCCCACCTACGGGTCAAGGTCATCGACTCTGAAAACCGAAAACAGGAAGAGGAAAAAGAAGGAAAAAAGTCAGAAATCGAAACCTACCGCAGCGCCATCTAAACAACGCAGTGATGACGAAGCTGACGATTACAGCAATGGTAATCTGGACGATAATGATGACGTGGACAACGATGACCGGTCAGTGGACGGGGAGACAGCGCCATCTAACGAGTGTCTCCTGAACGCCGACGATAAACAACCCGGAATGGAACGAGAAGATCCGTGTAAAACCGAGGACGAGAAACGTGCGCGGGAATCCGCGGGAGAAGGCGAGAAAGAGCGAGATGATCCAGACGCCGCAGCTGAGCATCAGCAGCAGCAGCCGGAGGCAGTCGGCGGTATCCGGGAGAAGGCGGATGTGAATGTCTCCGATGATCAGGCGCGTATCGCCATGGAGGACAGCCTGACGGGATCGTTCACCAATTCCGGATACGACAGCGACTCGTCCAGCTCGATGGTGACGTATTCGGCGCCGTCGTCCCCGGATGTATCGCCTTGCGTCATCATGAACCAGATGTCGGACGCCCTGAGCAAACCGAGTGCCGATAAAACGTACGAACGCCAGGTGTCGACACCGTCGCCGGACAGATCGCCTCAGGCCATTCGTCACCAGATGGCGGCACTGTTCGACGATCGTAGCCAACCGGAACCGGACGCTGGGTACGCGGTTCCGGACGACGTCGGCGTCATCAGTCGGGATACGAGTGGCGAAGGAGATTACTACAACTGCGACGCCGAATTGAAGTCTCCAGCGAAAGCGTCGCCGCCGCCTCAGGAACAGCTCGCTGACGTAAACAGCAATCCGGTAGATAACGACGGCGATTTTCTGGATATGCCGCCGCCGCCGCCAAATCCCTTGTCTCCAGAAGAGATATACGGCACTGCTGATCCGGATGGCGTGACTGTCAATAATAACTCGGGCGTCTGCAAAGGTCACTGCCGCAGTCCCTCCAGGAATCAGTCGGAACTGCCGAATAACAATCCGGGAGATTCTGGATCGGCTCCGACTGCATTGCCGTGCGGACCAAATTGCATCCACAACAGGACACGGCCTTCTAAAGAACACCACGCTGGCAGATACTTGCCAGAAAAGGCGCAGGATTTGAACAGGAACTGCACAGGAAAAACGTGTACGCTGGCGCAGCCGTGCGGTGTACACTGCGTACACAACAACGCCAGTACTAATCCCCAGCCGGTAACTACGACGCCACACCGTTGTCATGGCGCGCAGCATCTGGTGGCGCCACCCTGCGGGCAGCACCGTGTTAGACAACAAGTACCCGGTGGCACGCGTACAAACCAGCGCGAACTCTGCGCGATGAGAAAGTGTACAACGGCCGTACCGTGCGGCGTACACTGCATTCACGTCGCCGGGAAACACGGGACGCCGGTCGTACCACCGCCCGGAGTGGTACTCGTCGGTCCCGGACGTACAGCAACCGGAACGAATCCCGCGCAACGTACCAAAGTACTGTTCCCGAAAGTGACCTCCCCCACGAAGTTACGCCCAACCCCAAAACACCAGATTGTACTCGCTCCTCAGAGCAAACACGCCAAGCGTACAGACGTCAAGCCGTCAAAGAAAGCCAAGACGACAACGCCCTTCGCTAAAGTCGTACCTGGCCAGACCGTCAC
>JALWFW010000036.1:0-21808 GCA_027013865.1 Polyangiaceae bacterium
CAACGATCTGTACCGTAAGGTCATAAACCGTAACAACCGTCTCAAGAAGCTGCTCGATTCCAATGCGCCTGACATAATCCTCCGCAACGAGAAGAGGATGCTCCAGGAGGCCGTCGATTCTCTCCTCGACAACTCCAACCGTCAGCGCAGTGCCACGGGGGCCAATCGCCGGCCACTCAAATCCCTCACCGATGTACTCAAGGGTAAACAGGGCCGCTTCCGTCAGAACCTTCTCGGTAAGCGTGTGGATTACTCGGGCCGTTCCGTAATCGTCGTGGGACCCGAGCTGCGTCTCCACCAGTGTGGTCTTCCCAAGATAATGGCTCTCGAGCTGTTCAAACCCTTCATCTATAACAAACTCGAGGAGAAAGGATTTGCCAAGACCATCAAGGCAGCCAAGAAGATGGTGGAGAACCAGGACGAGAAGATATGGGACGTTCTGGAGGAGGTCATCAAAGAGCATCCCATAATGCTCAACCGTGCTCCCACGCTACACAGACTGGGTATTCAGGCCTTCGAGCCGGTTTTGATAGAGGGTAAGGCCATCCAGCTTCATCCTCTCGTGTGTACGGCATTCAATGCGGACTTCGACGGTGACCAGATGGCCGTACATGTGCCTTTGAGCATAAAGGCTCAGATAGAGGCACGTGTCCTCATGATGTCGACCAACAACATTTTGGGTCCTGCACACGGTAAACCGATAATCGTGCCCACCCAGGACATCGTCCTTGGTATGTATTATGTCAGCCGTGATCGTCCAGTAGGAAGGGGCCGTTACAAAACAGATGAGAATGGCATTCCGATATCTGGTTTCTTTAGCAGTCCCGAAGAGGTGCGTATCGCCTTCGATCAGGGAGTGCTGGACATCCATGCCCGCATAAAGGTGCGTATCAGCACCTGGGACATGGAGGGCAATCCCATTACCAAGATATTCGATACGACGACAGGCCGCATACTCATATATGACCTGCTGCCCGACAAGATGCCCTTCGACCTCGTCAACAAGGTCATCAACAAGAAGCAGCTGGGTTACATCATCGATTACTGCTACAGGCATCTAGGTGAGAAGGAGACAGTTCTTCTTGCTGATGCTCTAAGGACATTCGGTTATTACTACTCCACGAAAGCCGGTGTATCCATTGCAATAGACGACATGCATATCCCCAAGGCCAAGAAGCACATCCTCGAAGAGGCCTACGAGGAGATGAACGAAGAGCTCAGGAGCCGTGAGGAGGGTCTCATCACCGAGAGCGAGTACCACAACAAGGTAGTCGACCTCTGGATAGAGACCAGTAAGCGTGTCGCCCAGGCCATGCAGGAGGAGATCAAACAGGAGACCGTATGGGATCCGGAAACAGGAGAAGCCGTGGAGTCTCCCTCCTTCAATCCTATCTATATCATGGCCGAGTCAGGAGCCCGTGGTTCAGAAAAACAGCTGCGTCAGTTGGCGGCAATGCGCGGTCTCTTCTCCAAACCCAACGGCGAGATCATAGAGGCTCCGATCACCACCAACCTGCGTGAAGGGTTGACGGTTCACCAGTACTTCATCTCTACTCATGGTGCCCGCAAGGGTCTGGCCGACACGGCTTTGAAAACGGCCAACTCAGGTTATCTCACTAGACGTCTCGTGGATGTGTCACAGGATTCCGGTGTTCTGGAATTCGACTGTGGAACGACCAAGGGTATAGAGGTTTCCAAGATAGTCCGTGGTGGCCGCACGATAGAGGACATAGACGAGCGTATCTTGGGCCGCATAGCTTTGGAAGATATCGTCGATCCCTATACCGAAGAGATCATCGTACTTGCCGACGAGATGATAGACGAGGAAAAACTCAAGAGAATCAAGGAAGTCGGCATAGATTCAGTGAAGATACGTTCGGTTCTCACCTGTGAGGCCGCTCATGGTGTGTGCGCCATGTGCTACGGACGTGACCTGGCAAGGGGTCATCTGGTCCAGGTAGGTGAGGCAATCGGTATCATCGCTGCCCAGTCCATCGGTGAGCCTGGTACCCAGCTCACCATGAGAACCTTCCACACAGGTGGTACAGCCAGTGGTGGAGGCTCTGATCATACTTCCACGGCCCACAGCAAGGGCATCGTCAAACTCGACGGCGTGGAGACTACCCCCAACATCAATCCTGAAACCGGTGAGCAGAATGGCTGGATCGTCATGAGCAAAGGCGGTCGTGTGGTCATCGTGGATGACGCCGGACACGAGAAGGAGCATCACGAGGCCGTATACGGTGCCAACCTGTTCGTAGAGGACAACCAGCATGTGGATGCCGGCACGAAACTCATGGAGTGGGCCCCGTACTCCGATCCCATCCTGGCTGAGGTAGATGGTTACGTAAAGTTCGAGGATATGATCGAGCGTACCACGTATCAGGTGGACGTGGACAATCAGGGCATCGAGCACTACACGATCATCGACTACAGCAAGACCAACTACAAACCGCGTATCCTCATTACGGACGAGCATGGAAACGTAAAGAAGATTCCTGGTACCAATCTGATGGCCGAGATAGCCCTTCCTGCAAAGGCCGTCCTCGACATCAAGGAAGAGGGCAAATTCGTGGTGCGCGGACAGCGTGTTGCCAACGTGCCCAAAGACAGTTCAAAGACCACCCGTGACATCACGACGGGTCTTCCCAGGGTCGTTGAGCTTTTTGAGGCCCGTAAACCCAAGGAACCGGCCATCATCACCGAGATTGATGGTATCGTATCCTTTGGTCCCGACTACAAGGGTAAGCGTCGGGTCATCATTACTCCTCCTCATGGTGAGCCGAGGGAGTACCTGGTACCCAAGGGCAAACACATCCGCCTGCGTGAGGGTGAGTATGTGCGTGCAGGTGATGCTCTCATCGATGGTTCTCCCAATCCTCATGACATTCTTAGGGTTCTTGGTCCTGAGCGTCTGGCACAGTTCCTGGTGGAGGAGATTCAGGAAGTCTACCGCGGCCAGGGCGTGCGTATCAATGACAAGCACATAGAGGTCATCGTGCGTCAGATGCTCCGTAAGGTTCGCATCGTGGATCCCGGCGACACCGACTTCATGGAGGAGGAGCAGGTGGACAAGGTGATCTTCGAGCGTGAGAACCGTCGTGTGATGACCGCAGGTGGTCGTCCTGCACAGGCAGAACCGATTCTGGTGGGAATCACCAGAGCGGCTCTCACCACGGAGTCCTTCATATCCGCGGCATCCTTCCAGGAAACCACCAAGGTTCTCACAGAGGCCGCCATCTGGGGTAAGACCGACTATCTGGTGGGTCTCAAGGAGAACGTCATTACTGGTCGTGTCATCCCGGCCGGGACAGGTCTCGAGGCATATCAGCGTCTTACCATCGAGACAGACGATCCCATACAGTATGACGAGCACGAGGATGTCTACGGTCCCACCCGCCCCTCTGCGGATCTGTTCTAGTCATACCTCACTCTGACTCCGACTGTCCGGCAATTTTCGTTCAATAATCACTTCGGCACGAGAAATATTCAGGGAATTTTTCATGTTAGCGCTTACGTCTGTGATTTTCTGTGTTCCTGCTGCCGGGTACATGGGTGTGCCGAATTCGGTCATAGAGTCGATCACGGCAGATCTAGTATGTTATTTGGCGTATAACTATTTGATTTTATTGATTTTTTTCTCACGCTAGTGCAATTGCGAGTATCTGTCCTGGGCAGTGGAGCCATCTGCCATTCGACCCGCAGCGGCGCGATGAAGCCGTTTACTCTCGTGCAGGGTAGTTTTATACTCCAGCCATGACTCATACGACCGAATCCAGAGCCAGTGTGCTCATTGTGGATGATGAGGAAAACATCAGGGAAACCCTGGCACTACTTTTGAAGAGGCGTGGGTATTCAGTGCATACGGCACCCTCTTCTGAAGAGGCGTTGCGGGTGGTGGGAAGCGGTCTGATGCCGGATCTGGTCATCACTGACCTTCGGCTGCCAGGCATATCCGGGATAGATCTGCTGAAACTCCTGCGCAAGACGGTATCCCACAGTGAGGTCATTGTAATCACTGCTTACGGAACGGTGGACGAGGCCGTGGAAGCCATGAAGGAAGGTGCCTACGATTTCATCACCAAGCCAATAAAACCGGTGCTTTTGATGTCCACGGTGGAAAAGGCACTCGAGCATCACAGCCTCAGGATTGAGAATGAGCGTCTGAGACGCATGCTGGAGGAAGGCTCGGTACCTCACATGGTGGGGCGTTCACCAGTGTTCCATAATACCCTGCAGCTCATGAAGCAGGTGGCTCCCAGTGAGGCAACGGTTCTAATCCTGGGGGAATCTGGAACAGGCAAGGAGCTGGCAGCCAGAGCCATACACCGCATGTCTTCCAGGGCGTCTGGTCCGTTCGTCGCAGTGAACTGTGCTGCCCTGCCGGAATCCATAATAGAGGCAGAGCTGTTTGGACATGAAAAGGGGGCTTTCACTGGAGCTGAAAAATCCCGAACAGGAAGAATCCGACAGGCACATGGAGGCACTCTATTTCTTGATGAAATAGGAGATCTATCACCTCAGGTACAGGTGAAGCTACTGAGATTCCTTCAGGAGGGAGAGATCGAACCCGTAGGAAGTGACGTACCCGTGCAGGTGGATGTCAGAGTGATTGCTGCTACCAACAGACCTCTCAAGGAACTCGTGGATACCGGCAGGTTCAGGGCGGATCTCTATTACAGACTCAATGTAATCTCCGTTCACATGCCTCCATTGAGGGAACGCATGGAGGATGTCCCTCTTCTCGCCACCCATTTCCTGGAAAAATACGCTCGCAAGAATAGACGAGACATCAGGGGGATAACACCGGAGGCCATGGAACTACTCACCACGTATCCTTGGCCTGGCAATGTACGTGAACTGGAAAATGCCATGGAACGGGCAGTCGTTCTTGCCACTGGAGATCTCATCACTCCCAGGGAGTTGCCCTCTGAGATCACCGGGACCACGGATTTCGTGCCGGCCATAACCGTTCCTCTGGGGACTCCACTGGAGGAGATAAAGCAGCGGCTCATTCATGAGACACTTAAGATTACGGATGGAGACAAACGTGCCGCAGCCAAGATTCTGGGTATAGCCGTGAGGACCATATACCGTCGGCTTTCAGAAGATGAGGATTCACAGCAGCATACTGGTTCGCCAGATCGGGGGGAGTGATGAGATCTCTCAGAGCCTACTGGATCATGACAGTGCTGGCTTTTTCGTACATGTGGGCATCATGGCGTCGCAGTACTATGTCATCTCAGCAGGCCGGCAAATATATGGAAGAGGTCCATCACAGGAATGCTAGGCGCTTGTCTGACATGCTCTCCTCACTGGCCGGGTTTTACACCAAGGTGGGACAGCTCATCTCCCTCATGACTACGATGCTTCCTGAGGTCTATGTGCGTGAACTCGAAAAATTGCAGGACAGTGCGCCTCCCGTGCCGTTCCCCATGATGAGAAAGACACTAGAGGAGGAGTGGACTTCTGCGCAGTGGCAGCAGGTTAAGCACATTGAATCCCGGCCCATGGCATCCGCATCCATAGGACAGGTGCATGAGGCCATTCTTTCGGATGGACGCCGTGTAGCGGTCAAGATCCAGTATCCGGATCTGGAAGAGAAGATTCGCCGGGATCTGGGAACGGTACGCAACATCCTGAGGCTTTTGGACTGGGTACTTCCCCATATGGAATTCATGGTGATATACAGCGAACTTAGATCCATGATACGTGAGGAGATGGATTTCACTCGAGAGCTGGCCAACATCCGGCGTTTTTCAGCACAGTTCGCTGAGGAATCATGGATCAGCGCGCCGGAGCCGGTTCTGGATTTGTGCTCCGGCAGAGTTCTTACACTCGAATACGTCAAGGGTATCAGGGCCAGTGATACGGAGCGCATGAGACAGGAGGGGCTCGACCCAGTACAGGTCGCCTCCCGTCTGCTCGATGCCTATGCCCTGCAGTTCTTCGAACACGGATTCTACCATGCAGACCCGCATCCGGGTAACATACTGGTTGTCCCTGAACCCCATTCAGACAGCACTGTTCAGACTGATTCCGGACAGATACTAGAACAGGATCGGGATGGTGTACCTCATCTCCCAGCTCCCCGTTCCTTCAGACTCGTCTTTCTGGATTTCGGAGCTGCATGCGAACTTTCGGACAGTATGCGCAGGGGGATGATTGAATTCATACAGGCTGCCGTGAAGCGTGATACAGACCGTCTGGTGAAGGCACTAAAACGTATGGGCTTCATTCCCAGATGGGCCGATCCAAGGGTTTATGATCGCGTGATTGCTTATTTTCATGACAGATTTCATGAAAATATCGGCTTTGAGGATCTCAGACTGTCCAAAATAAAGCTGGATGCATCCAAGGGCATGGAAAATCTGGCAGATTTACGTGCTATGAACATATCCCTCCGGGATTTGGGACGTTCCTTCCGGATTCCGAGTGAGTGGGTCCTCCTGGAACGGGCTCTCCTACTGCTGCTTGGCCTGGTCAGTCAGATCGCTCCGGATCTGGATCCCATGAAACAGCTAACTCCTCACTTTACCAGGTTTGCAAAGCGTTACGGTCTGGATCCCTCTTCTTTGGCCATGGAATCCTTCCAGACTCTCGTGCTCGATACCACCGCTTTGCCGTCCGTTCTTCGCAGAATACTCTCTCAGTTGGCGACGGGAACACTGGAATTTCACCTGGCAGGTACGGATCGTGCGCTGCTGCTGATTTATGCTTCCGTGCAGGAGATTATTTTCGGGACCCTGGGGTGGCTTTCGTTTCAGGAATATCTCAGATGGCGGGATCTAGCGTCCAACAGAGCCATGCTGTATGGAACCACGGCTCTTCTTTCGGCATATCTGTTCATCAGATCGCTTTTCCTTGCAAGAAACGCTGCCAGAGGGAAATGAACACTATTGTACGGCTGTCTGTAGCTTCCTGATTCGTTCTAGCTCGTTTGACAGGAGTTCTGTCCTCTCACGAATTTGCACGCTTTGTTTTTCCTTGAGACTCAAGGCTTTTGTGATGGCTCCGTGTGTAGCCTGCATGGCTTTGCCAATTTGTTCATCCATGTGATGTTCAAAGCTCCAGAAAGTTTTGTTGATGGCCTGATATACGGCCCAGCGCAGCTGTTCGACGTTTTTGATCACCACTGCCTCGATGTGACCCTCTATGCGTTTCATTACCCTGGCTCTGCGTAATGTCTCAGGCATGAAGCGCTCCAGCAGACGGTCTGGAGAGGGGTATACCGTGCTGGTCCACTTGCTGCTTGCCCAGTAGGGCCGGTCGATTGCTTTGAAAACTTCTTCAGACTCCACAGAGGTGAGCCTGACGCCCATGATCTCCGAGGCCGTATCCAGGACATCCTTTATCAGGCTGGAGAGTTTTTTTTCTCTGCTATCCAGAATTTCCGACAAATGATTCCTGATCTCCGAGACGCAGCGTTCAGTGAGCAGATCGAAGTAATCAGGTACAGTGGCTTTGAGTAGAGCGCGGGCCTCGGATTCCAGGCGAACTACGGGAACGTCTGCGAGTTGGGTGGTGATTCGTTCAGTGAGTACTCGTACTGCCTCTTTGCGCAGGTTTTCGGATACTTCTTCCAGGCGTGCAAGTGCTCTTTCGTGGTCTGCCCTGACTATGTCTTCCAGAGCCTGTCTCTCGAGTTCCATCTCCTCCAGGTACTTCTCGAATAAGGCGAGTTTTGCCTTCAACTTCTCCAAAGGCATCCGAAGGGAATGAAGCTCCAGGCTGATTCTGGAAGCCAGCCCGTCCAAAAGTTGGTGGGTTTTGCGCTCCACGGACTGTCTTAGGGCATCTTTGCTGTCTTTCAGTGAGAAATCTCGCAGATATTGCTCCAGCTGGGTAATGCCACTGAGTTTTCGGTCATGAGAATTCGTGCCTGCCTTAAGAGCAGCTTTGGAGTCTACGGCAAACAGGGATATCTCCGTAAGAGATGTTTCATCTTTTATGACATTTTTCAGAAACTCCATGGCCTGGGTGAGCTCTTCAGCCTCCAGTCTGTCCTTCTTGGTGAGTACGAATATTATGGGACTCACACGTTTCAGGGCTTCCCTGAGGAATGCGACCTCGATTTCCGTTATGGGAGGATCCGCGGAGAGCACGAAGAGAGCTCCATCACACGAGGGCAAAAAATCAAGAGTGGTTTCAGTGTTGTGAGTGAAGGTGGAGCCTATTCCGGGGGTATCCACGAGTATGAGGCCATTCCTGAGGAGATCTGAGGGTACGGATACGGTGATGTCAGTCACCCCGAGACGGTTTTTGGGGTTGTCACGCTCCGTTGCATACTTCTAGAGCAGGGCAGCGGCTTCTTCGGGAGAGTCATGGAAATTATCGATTTCATCACCACTGCTGAACGTTATGGTCACTCTGAGCCGGTCTCCGTATTCCATGGAGGTAGGTAGTGCAGTGAGAGGTACGACGGATGATGGCAGGAGGGGAATTCCCAAAAGAGCATTTATCAGTGTGCTTTTGCCCCGTTTGAACTGTCCGATGACGGCCAGCATGAAGCGGTCCTGTTCGAGTCTGTTGGCGAGACGTTCGGCCTCGTCACCGAATTGCCTGTAAGAAGGCCCTAGACGTGTTGCTGTTTTTCTTATGAGGCTTAGTGCGGTAATGATGCTGCCCATGGGAACCTCCATGTACTGAAGATACGTTTTCTTCAGTGTGCAGGAGTCATCAGCCCACAGGCGGTTTGCGGGGGACTCCATCCCCGTCATTTCATGGGTATCAGATGAGTCCGGAGGCGTCAATGGCACATGAACCGGGTTGCAGGACCTCAGAGCCGATTCAGCAGTGGACATACTACGGCGAGTTTCAGTCATCTGCCCGGTTCCTGGTTGGTGCATCGATATGTACTCACACTTCAGTGTTCACCCTACGGCTTTATGAAAGACACGCATCCAAGTTACGAATGTCCCGTGCATGCTGGGAATAGCATTCACCATGTCGCGGTTGTATGATAACGTGCAGCTGCACCAGGAGAGAGGCTACATGATGGATGTCAAGGAAATAGGCGAGCTCGTCAAACAGGAGAGTGCTTTCATAGATGATATTCTCGCAGAGGTACGCAAGGTTATAGTGGGCCAGACCTATATGGTTGAAAGACTGCTCATAGGTCTTCTCACCGGAGGGCACGTGCTGGTGGAGGGCGTTCCCGGACTGGCCAAGACCCTCACGATTTCTACGCTTTCAAAGGCTTTGAGCCTCCAGTTTCAGCGTATACAGTTCACTCCGGACCTGCTGCCTTCCGATATAGTGGGCACCATGATCTATCTGCCCCAGACAGGGGAGTTCAAGGTGAAGCAGGGTCCGGTGTTCACAAACCTGGTTTTGGCTGACGAGATCAACCGTGCACCTGCCAAGGTTCAGTCGGCTTTGCTGGAGGCCATGCAGGAGCGTCAGGTGACCATTGGGGATGATACGTACAGCCTTCCCAAGCCGTTTTTGGTCATGGCCACCCAAAACCCCATAGAGCAGGAGGGAACATATCAGCTTCCCGAGGCCCAGTTGGACCGTTTTCTCATGATGCTCAAGGTGGGGTATCCAACTCCTGAGGAAGAGCTGGAAATTCTAGAGAAGCACGGTACCACACAAGAGCCTGAAATCAGAGCCGTTGCCGGGGCTGAACAGATTTTCAGAGCTCAGTACGTGGTGGAGCAGATTTATGTGGATCCTAAACTCAAGCAGTACATAGTCAGTGTGGTGTTCGCCACCCGTGATCCCGAGAAGTTTGGAGTTCCGGAACTCAAGGACTATATCGACTTCGGTGCATCCCCCAGAGCTTCCATAGCCCTGCTCAGGACTGCTCAGGCTCACGCATTTCTCAAACACCGTACTTTCGTGCGTCCCGAGGACATAAAAGCCGTTGGTTTTGATGTGCTGCGTCACAGAATAGTCCTGAATTATGAGGCCGAGGCCGAGGACATCACCACAGAGCACGTGATTCAGCGTATCTTCGATGTGGTTCAGGTGCCCTAAGCAGGGCTTACGAACATGTCTTGAGGTTTCGGTACCGTGCCGTGTCTGAATCCGTAAAGACTGTGTTCTGTCTGACGGTGGGAGAACCACTTAGGTTGAACCTAACACGTATGGCCATGCGGAAGGGCCAAAACTAAGGATCGTAAAGAATGGAAGGGGGTCGGTTTTATGGGATCCGAGACTGAGTATGCGGGAAATTCCAGAGGAAAAAACAAAAGGCGACCCACACCAAGATGATGGGGCCGCCTTCGTCCCTCTCAAAGAGGATACTGAATGATTAAATTACTCTCCCATGGGGGTCTCGCCGCCCTCGGCAGGCTTCTGCTCAGCAGGCTGCTCGGCAGGCTGCTCGGTCTGCTGCTCGGTCTGCTGCTCTGCGGGCTGGGCCTGCTGCTCTGCGGGCTGCTCTGCGGGCTGCTCTGCGGGCTGCTCGGCCTGCTGCTCTGCAGGAGGATTGCTGGGGGTGGTCTCCTCGGCCTTCTTGCCGCCGCATGCGGTGAATCCAACGACGAAGAGCGCTACACTGAGAATCGCGAGAATCTTTTTCATGGTCATACCTTCCTTTCAGGTTAGTTCCAGGTTACAGGTCTTTCGTTCTTATGACGACCAATGTTATTAAACCATGAGTCAGCAGATGTCAATATTTCTTATGGCTGATTTTTGAAATGATCCGTTAGATTGACTCGTTTTGTCTGAACATTCGGTTCACATAGATGGGTATATGTGTAAAAGTTTAATGATATAAATGAGTTATTCGTTAAGCAACAGTGAGGCAGTTTGATGGGTACAGGTGAGCCCGAAGACAAGATGCAACTTTTTTGGCTGTTCGGCAGCACGATATATCCTGCCAGACGTCCCGGAGATCGGTATTTTGCAGGAGACCGGGCAGATCACCTGTGACTGCATGTCTCTTTGACGGATACCGTTCCGGGCATAGGGAGGATGTCAGGTATGACCGAGCGTAACGACACTACCCTGGCCAAGGGCACCATAGAATTCTACACATGTCCTGTATGTGGTTCCCGGGTGACGCAGCTTCGCCGTGGTCGCTGTGTATCCTGTTATCAGAAATGGGTGGAGACCCAGCCAGTTCCCGTGGGGGCCACCTGTGTGGTATGTGGTGAGAGACGGCGCGACAATCTTCAGCGAGTGGAACTATTCGGCAGGTGGTGGTACATGTGCCATATCTGCGCATACAAGGCCGTGCGCCTAGACCCAATGCCCCCGCACATAGAGGGCGTCAAGGCAAGGCTCCAGAGAAACAGGAGACTGGGAGACAGGCGCATCGGTATGCCGGACAACCGCAGCGTCAAACGTGAACGTCGCGTGGGAGAGCGCAGGGCGACCGGCATCTCCGAAGATTTCCTATGGCTAGAAGAGGAAGTCATATATGGCTGGGATCAGCCCATAGAGGGAGAGATCACCGCAGTATATGAACGCATAGACGAGGCCTCCATACTCGACGACGATGACGGTGACTTTGATTTTCTCTCTGCAGACGGAGACCGTACGGTCATCGAGCATGTGGAGAGCATAGACGACCTGGAGGAGGTCCTAGAAGCAGAAGAACCTCGTGTTCAGGAAGACGACGACTGAACCGGACTGCTCCCTGTCCTTCATTCGGCCCTTCAGTACCGTTGCCTGAAATAGACTGCATACGAGTCATGGGGGATATGACACCTTGCCCGCCCTGATCTGATCCCTATAATCGCCGCCATGCTCAAGACCGCCATGCCGGACAACCTGGAATCGAAGACCCTCGCCATACAGCGGGCCGCCGGAAACATCAGCCGGACCGCTGCCCGTTATCTAGCCATCATTCATGACA
Source organism: Polyangiaceae bacterium (assembly GCA_027013865.1). Taxonomy (GTDB): domain Bacteria; phylum Myxococcota_A; class Polyangia; order HGW-17; family JALWFW01; genus JALWFW01. The sequence goes on from JALWFW010000036.1 coordinate 11,810, forward strand.
TGGACCCCGACCCTTCCAAAGTGGAGGCGTTTTTAGCCCCCAAATGGGCGCATCTGATTCCCGGGAACACCATAACCGATTTCTCCGTTGCCCTGGATCTGGTGTCGGATGCCGTCACAACCGGCACACGCATGGGGATTTTCGGCGATTACGACGTAGACGGTCTGGGGTCTTTGGCCATGTGGGTACAGTTTCTCAGGGCTGTTCATCGACTGGGCATCACGACTGTGGACTTCGTGTATCTGCCAGGCACCCGGGGTCACGGATATGGTCTCACCGAAGACGCCGTACGCCGGTTCCACGAGCGAGGGGTGCGCCTTCTGGTGGCTCTCGACGTGGGATCCCACGACCACGAGGCCGTCATACTGGCAAAGGACCTTGGCATGACAGTGGTCGTCATCGATCATCATGAGCCAGACAGACCGTATCCGTCGGCGGATGCCTTCGTGAACCCCAAGCGGGAGGACTCTCCGTTTCCGTTCAGGGACATGGCCACTGTGGGACTGTCCTTTTATTTTCTGTACTATCTGGCCCTGCGTCTCGGTCCTGAACTCCCGGACTCGAGGGCACAGCTACTTTACAGTGCACTCCGTTATGAACTGGCCGACTATGCTGCGATGGGTACCATCTCGGACGTCGCCCCCATGTTGGGCCCCAACAGAGTTCTGGTTCGCAAGGGCATGGAGGCATTCAACCGCCGGGAGAGGAGGCTTTTCAGAAGGGGTGGCATGGCTGCACTGATGAAGCTGGCCCATTTCAGGGACCCTTACGTATCCTACAGAGACATATCGTTCCGCATAGCCCCACGACTCAATGCCGCTGGCCGAATGGGCGATCCGTCCATTGCCCTAGAGGTGCTCCTTGCCGAGGACATTAACCGTGCCATGGCCCCGGTACGCCGTCTGGAGGAACTCAACACCCAGCGGCGCAGGATTCAGGAAGTCGTGTTCACTGAGGCTGCCAGGCAGGTGGAGCAGACGTGTCCGGAAGGATGGATAGTGCTGGGATCCTCTGACTGGCCGGACGGGATAGTGGGTATCGCAGCAGCACGTCTCGTGGACCGCTTCGGGAGGCCTGCCATCGTTTTGCATGTGGATGAACACGGAATGGCCTCCGGTTCCGCAAGGGCTGGTGGAATGGTGGCATTGGACACTGCTCTCGCCTCCGTATCAGATCTCCTCGAACGCCATGGTGGCCATAAGGAGGCCGCGGGACTGACACTCCGGGCTGATCTGATTCCTAGCCTCAAGGATGCCCTGGACAGGCTGGCGCCTTTTGAGAAGACCGCAGAGGAATACGCAGTGGTAGACAGTGGTAGGGTCGAACTCCTCACGTCCCCGGCCTTCATGCGCGATATTCCCCGGCTTGCTCCTTTTGGAGCAGGCAATCCTCCACCACTCTTGGAAATTGTTCCCGCTATCATCGAGCCAGGACCGCGCCGCGGAGGTGATCTCCCCAATTGTACTGTCGTGGATCCCGATACCGGATACAAGGTTCAGGCCCGCTGGCGTGGGGCTCCAGCCGATGTGGATGGCAGGTGGCGTCTGGTTGTGGAGGTGGACGTGAAGGCCACAGCACCATCGGTGCGCAGATCGGACGGGAGATTCGACGTGCCAGTCCAATTCGTGCCGGAATTTCATATAAAGGCTGGAGAACGTATTTGAGGTGTATCACCTTGCACAGTACCGGGATGTGCTTATATCAGTGTTTATGACGATAGTTGTGTTCATAAAATATCCTGTGGTTTCAAGTAGTTACGGAGGTTTCTCATGAATGACGGACGCGATGGTATCGTGAATCTGGATGAAGGACGTCTTGAGCTTGCAGTCCAGAGGGCCAAAAAACTGCGTTCCATTCGTCCGCTTTTGGAACTTCCGGACACCCGTGCTGCTGTCCGGGCCATGAAATCCCACGATCTTTATGCCGTGGTCAGGCGTACGGGTCTTTTCGACTCCCTGGAAATCGTTGAGGTCGCTTCCCCGGATCAGATAAAGAGGTGCATGGACTTCGATTGTTGGCGCAGGGACGTGGTGAATCTTCCAGCCGTGAGGGAGTGGTTTTCAGCCCTCATGGACGTCGGCCCGGAGAAACTGGGGGCCGTCACCGAAGAGCTGGACATAGAGATCCCGGGTCTGCTCTTGCACACCCTGGCGGATGTGTATGAGATCCACGAGGATTCGGAAGAAGAGCCGCCTGAAGACGACCGTCCCTTTTTCGTGACCCCGGACAGGTGGTACGAGTTGAGGCCAAAGAATCCAGAAGACGAGGACTCGTGGCGTTTCGTCATACAGTGGGTCGAGAATCTTTATGCATGGTCAATGGCCCTGGCCCAGAAAATCATCCTGGAATCCAAGTGGGATACAGTACTGAACATGCAGGAGGAGGCATATCACTGGCGCACGGTACGCATCAACGAAGAGGGGTTCTGGGACTATCACGAGGCCGTGGGTATATATCAGTACCTGGATCCCAGGAAGTTGAGTGTGAAGGTTCCCGAAAGTCATCTCGTGCTACTGGACCGCAATCCTAATGCTCTGGTGGAGGTTCCGCATGAGTTCGGAGATGGCCCCTTTGCTGCAGCCTACGCAGAGCTGGACAGCAGCGAGCAGGAGCGGGTTATGGTGGGTGTGGTTCACCTGATGAACCGTCTGATGGCAGCGGACCAGATCAGTATAACGGATGATCGTGGAGCCGCGGAGATAAGGTCCCGGGCTTTTGCCATGCTGAATTTGGGTACGGCTTTTCTGGCCCGGCACCGTTCGGTCAGTACAGTAGACGTCCTTCGGGCACAGCGTGTAGAACGCATCTTCCAGGCCGGCCACTCCCTTACCCTGGAACTGCGCCGTACTGCCCTGGCGATGCGCGAACTGGGTCTGGTGTCCCTGTCACCTGAGACCCATACCCTTCTCGAAAAGCCGTGGAGCCAGTTTTATGAGGAGATCACTGCCCGCATTCCCCGCATGCATCAGGGGATTTTCGGGGGGAATGGTGTGAGGCCCTTCGCCACCCTGGAGGATCTGGCCAGTGCTGCTGCTGCCCTGGAGGATCTCGGACTCATGAGGTCGCTGATATTCCAGGGATACGGTTTCGACCCGTCGGTGCTCACCGAAGAGGGGGTATCGGGTCTGTCCCGGAAGAATCCGGCGGAAATATCCTACGGGGACATAATAAGGACTATGTTCATGGGGTTCGTTCTTACTGGAACGATATCTCGTGAGCCCCTTTCTGCCGACATGGTGACCAAATGGAACAAGCCCGGCAGAAAAGAGCTGGAGGAGCAGTCATCACGGTTCCTGAAGGCCTCCCGTGAGCATCTGGCTTCCAGAGACTTCGAAATTCCGGCGCGATTGCCACGTATGATAGTATCTCATCTCACGGTTTTGCTTTCGTCTCCTTCTGCTGATCTGTATGTTCTTTACAGGATTGCATGATATCTTATCTCGTGGGTGAACAGTTCTGTACCGTATGCGTCCCTGTCATCCATGAATTCGGAGGTGTCCCATGAAACGTATTTTTGCCTCGACCGTAGTTGCCGTTGCTCTGAGTTCAGTGCTGATTCCTGCTGCTCAGGCCAAGGTGTGTTTCATCTGCGCCGGTTCCAAACCCCATAAATATGTGTGTGCGGGTTCTGATACGTTTACTGCCAGAAAGAATGCACGGCGTTTGGGCTGCAAGGTCTCGGGAACCACGTCCTCGTGTAAGTGTGGGGCCGAGGTATCTGACAGATCAGCCGGAATGGGTGGTATTCTCAGGACTCTGGGACTGCTTCCGTAAACGGGACAGATCCCGCTCCACCCATGTCAGTCCGGTGGCCGTCGTCGCCAGTCCTGCTGCCGGCAGCGCCCACCAGATTTTCTCCAGGGGCATACCCAGGTGTATGAAGAGAATCATCAGGGGTATGGTCGTACCGAAGGTTCGTAGCAGATTTATACCCAGGGCAGGCCACCCCCGTCCCACTCCGTTGAAGTATGACACTACGGACATGCCAGTGATCATGAGGGGCAGGGCAAAGGCGTTTATGTGCATGTAGGCAGCCAGGTGGTGATGGAGGGGATGCCCGGAGTCAGAGAAGAAAGAGGCGAGGAGATCTGCTCCGGTGAAGTAGAGCATACTTATCAGGATAGCCGTGGAGAACACGACTCCCACCGTCCAGTGTACGGTGGTGCGTACCCTGTCGGGCAGTCCGGCGCCATGATTCTGGCTTACCACGGTAGAACCGGCTATGGCCAGACCCATCAATGGAAAAATGATGATCTGATCTAGTGCTCCCACGGTATTCAGGACAGCCTGTGCCACGGTTCCGAAGGACTTCAGCAGCGAGTACATGGCGCTCATGTAGCCAGCGTTTACCATGTTCGAGAGCAGTGACGGGAAAGATACTGCCAGAATGTCCCGCAGGATTGCCGTGTTCCACTGAATCCCAATCCAGCGCCATCCGATGTGTGAGTGAAGACACAATGCCGAGATGGCGAACTGCACCCCCCGGCCGGCCACTGTGCCCCAGGCCGCACCACTGAGTCCCATGGCCGGTATAGGACCTGCCCCGAATATGAGCAGCGGATCGAGGATGGCGTTTACTGTAAGTCCTGCCAGCATGGATAACATGGGTCCTTTGGTGGTTCCCAGTGCCCTTGTGGTGGAATTGGTCTGCATGGCCAGGGTCCACAGCGGAGCCCCCAGGAGTACCGGAATGAGGTAATCACCCGGATCGTAGACAGATTGAGCCGATGTCCTCCTGGATACCCACAGCGCCACAGGAATGAGAAGGTATAGCCCCAGAGCCACCATGAACGATAGTGTGAAACCTTGCCGGGCCCTAGCGATGGTCGCCTCTTCACTTCCTCTGCCTGCTGAGCGTGCCACAGACGACGATATACCTCCTGCCAGGGCACTGGATATGCCTATCATGAGCATCACGAACGGAAATCCGACCCCCATGGCAGCCAGGGCCGCATCTCCATGAGGCATTCTGGATACGAACAGACGGTCCACCACGTTAAAGAGCATCTGTGCCCCGAAGGCCAGCATCAGCGGCCATGCAAGGCGAAGCAGGTGTCGTGGTACTGAACCGCGTGTTAGAGTGATCATGGTGACACCGTGCCGCACGTGCCGCCTGGTGGCTGGTTTTGGGTGTATCCTGGCGGCGTAAGACTCGGCAGCAGGCCTGCACTACACCAACTTACAGGTCTGTTCAAGAAGTCCTTTCTGCCCATCTAAAGCAGCCGGATTCTGGCCTACTTTCGGTAGGGTAACCCGCCTGTGTCCCCAGAAGTGAATGGTACCGTACCCGGGGTGTCTACGCCCGCGCCACTCATACGGTTAGGGTGGTTCTGTGGGTCGTGAGTGTCGCACCGTGTCCCTGTCGAGGCCTGAGTGTCTCCGCTGGTCGTAAGAGAGCCCGTCCAGCCAGCCCGACAGCCAGCCAGGTACGACACGTCCAAGCCTACCCGCTTCAAATCCTGGGCGACTTTTGATACCTGTCTTTCAAAGGCCTGGCTGTCCCCTCGAGCCCCCTGAGGCCCTTTGGAAAGGTCGTCCTTGTCACGAGTGCTGGTCTTCCTGACGTGTCGAACGATTCTTCGTGCATATTTATGCAAAGGACTTGCATTATCTTTTTGACATCAGGGGCTGGCAATCCTATGATTCGCCTGTATCCAAGGGAGGTGAGTCATGGCTTCACGCAAACGCATACCGGACGAGATGGAAGGGAAACCGGCTCCGGACTTCTCTTTGCCCGACAGTGAGGGGACGGTCCGTTCACTCGGTGATTTTGCCGGCAGGTGGCTGGTTCTTTATTTCTATCCCAGGGACAATACTTCAGGATGTACCCGCGAAGCCGTGGGATTCACAGAAAAACTCAATGAATTCAAGCAGTTAGGCGCTGAAGTCGTTGGGGTTAGCAAGGATTCCACGAAAAGTCACGTGAGGTTCATCGAGAAGCATTCACTTGGAATAATCCTGCTCTCGGACGAAGATCATGCCGTCATCGAGAAGTACGGCGCATGGAAGAAGAAAAAGCTGTATGGCAAGGAACACTGGGGGACCGAGCGCAGCACCTTCCTGATAGATCCCGAAGGCATCTTAAGAAGGGTGTGGCGCCGGGTGAAGGTGAACGGCCACGTTGAGGACGTACTGGATACACTGCGTCAGTTCACTTCCCAGGAGTAGGTGAGGGCGTCCTCCACTGCCCCGAACTGAACCTTCCCTGTACGGGCCGTACTTTTTGTGTTGGAAACTCGATCACCTGCCCTGACAGGGGAGCTGGATCGGTGCTGATGAGACTCAGCAACGTATCCCGGGCGATGGCGGGATCCAATGCCACTGACGCATCCGGCAGGAAATCCAGGGCACGGCCCTGTCTCAGGTAACCGAACCGCACCACCACGGAATGAATGTTGCGTGATGCCAGTTCTAGGCCCAGGGTGCGGTAGAGCTGTTCGGAAGCCGATTTGGCGGCTGCATACAGACCCTGCCCCGGATTCGGGTTTGAGACCGCCATGGACGATACGTATATGAAGTTCATGGGTCTGCGTTTCTTTATTGCTCCCTTTACCAGCATCTGCAGGGTGTAGGCCCTGGCCGTGACGTGGGCTGAAAAATAGGATGCAAGGTTTTCGGGTGACATGGCCACCCAAAGCCCATCCAGTCGTTCATGGGCGAAATCCACGACCACATCAGGGGGCTCATTGAGTAAAAAGGCAATACTTTTGGGGGCTTGCAGCGACCACTCCAGGACTTCGTATCCATCGGGGCCAAAACGTTCCGTCAGTTTCTGGCGTCCTTCCCCGGTGCGGTAGGTGAAAACGCAGCAATGCCCCACCTGCATGAGCCTTTCCCCTAGCTGGAGGGCCATATCGCAGGTGCCTCCAAGAAAAAGAACCTTCACGCATCACCTCCACCATCAGTCTGTGTGGTTAGGTACAGAACTCCACGCACACAGGTACGACCTTTCTGGGTCACAGTACAGTGCACGACATTACCGTTTGTCTTCAGGAATGCTTCCATGTCTCCCGGGGCGATGGAGTGTCTGAAGGACATGGAACCGACGGACTCGACCGGGCCGAGGTGTTGGACAGCCAGGCGCACCAGAGCCATCGTCACGACAGAACCCGGTACAGTGGGCGCTCCTGGGAAATGGGTCGCAAGCCCGGGATCTTTGGCGTCCAGTTGCATGGTCACACGGATTTCCTCATCTAGGTGCATGTCGTTCATGATACCTTCAGGTACCAGAAGACGACGGTGAGGACCAGTGAGAAAGCGGTTAGACGACAAGAGCCTCAGTGATGTGGGATTTCCGGAGAATCTCATCAGTTCCGAAGACAGCATGGCCGTGATTGGTTGCGCATCACGGCTGCAAGACCTGGTCGTAAGGCAGACACAGTAGGGAGAAAACGGGTTTTTGGTTGCGGTGTAGGTATTCATGTCATAAAATTCGGCCTGTTCGGATTCTGACGTTCTGACACATGGAGATGATGAAGTGCAGCCTGCGATGATATGTCCGGCCTGTGGGGCCCCTATAGACCCGAAGCACCGTTTCGACGAGAGCTACACCTGTCCATACTGTGGTACACAGACATATTTTGGTTCCCAAAAGGCCCTGGCCGTGGATTCGTCCTCAGCACAGGGTGACTCTCTCAGGGATTCGGCAGCTCTAGCACAGGTGCTTTCTAGGTTCTCCGTGGGTCAGACGGGGCAGATACGTATCGGCGGGCAGTGGAAGCATTATAGTGTCACGGGCCGGCTCATGTATGAGTATTCCGGAGGATACTGGAACGAGTGGTATCTCGACGTTGAGGGTAGCGGATACTGGCTTCAGGAAGATGAAGGCCTTTACGTGCTGTTTTTCGAGCACGAGGTATCCGAGGCCTACATGAAGGCACTTCAGGAATATTATGCCGTCATGAAAGAATATCTCGAATTGGCTGAGGCAGGAGCCGACATACTCTTTGCAGGACGTCCCATGCCAGTACTCATGGATGGGATGTCTACGTGGCTGTCCCTCGACATGGGCTGGGCCCAGCTCGTGGGTTATGAGGGTATGCTCCCCTTTACTCCCCCGGACAGGCCGAGAAAGGTGCTCTACACAGACGGTGCAAGCACCGACGGCCATTACTACTCCCTGGAAATAGAAGAAGACGGCACGGATGCCTCCATCAACGAGGGGTATCCTCTGGAATTCGAGGACATACGCACTTCTGACGAGAACGCCTCGGCACGGGCCGGACAGCAGGTGGCAAGATGACGGGTCTGGACAAATTTCTACTTCTGGGGTCATTCGGGCTGATGGGTCTTGGAGCGTGGGGTTCCCACAGCGGATGGGATGTCACATCGGACGGGATACGTGACGTGTATCAGTCGTATGTCAGGCACACGGGTAGTTCCTACTACGGGGCTGGCAGATCCACGAGGGTAGGATCCCGCCGCCACGGCCGCACTTACCACACAGGCGGTAAACACTGGTGAACACCGGGGTCTGAACTCGATGCGCATAACCTATGTGGGGCATTCCACGGTTCTGGTGGAGTCTAAAGACACGGCCATCATCACGGATCCCTTTCTCACCACCTGGGTAGCTGGCCTGCCCCGCCGCCTTGAAGCCCGTCCATCTGTAGACGAGCTTCCCCCCATCACTGCACTGACCGTCAGTCATGCCCATACCGACCACCTTCATGCTCCCTCAGTGAAACTACTTGCCAGGCGTTTCAGGGGTATTGCCGGTCTGGTTCCCCATGGAGTCGGCTCTTATCTGAAATCCTGGGGGATAGACGATGTGACGGAGATGGAACCTTACGCCTCGGTCACGGTGGGAGACATCACGGTGGCTTCTGTACCGCTTCCCCATGTTAAGGGCAGGTGGGCAAAGTGGCAGGACACTGCGACTGCGGGCTATGTGTTTATGACACAGCAGGCCTCGGTGCTGGTTGCCGGGGATATAGACTTCACGGGCTCCATGGAAATATTCAGGGAGATAGGTTCCCGGTACCGTGTGGATGTCGCCTGCCTGCCAGTCTCCGGGATGATGCCGGTATCTTATTACGAGAAGAGGCGTGGCCGTCCTGGTGTTCACATAGACCCTTTGGCAGCACTGGACATAGCCGAGGCTCTGGGGGCACGTAGGATGATTCCCATACACTGGGGGGCAGTGTCACTGCGTCTGGGGCCTGTCGACGAGGCTCCTCGCCGTCTTTTGGAACATGCACGCCAGCGTGGACGTGAGCAGGATGTCATAATCCTCTGGCCGGGAGATGCATGGGATGTCGAAAGTTAACTATGCGAATTTATTGACTTTTTCTAGGTTTGTAGCTGCTCCGATATATGTATGGGCACTGTGGCGTCACAGTTCTGCTTGGGCCATTGGAGCCATGGGATATGCTGCCCTGGCAGACTTTTTGGACGGCTGGGTGGCAAGAAACATATGCTGCACCAGCGATCTTGGCGAACTTCTGGACGCCGTTGGAGATGTATTCATATTCCTCACCGGAATACTGGCAGGAGCCGTTTTGGGCTATGTATCGTGGTGGCCGGTCATCGTGCTTCTGTCAGGCGGAGCAGTCAGTGCCTACGGACGCATGCTTTATGCCCGTAAGCTGGGCCGGGCCGCCAATTACAAGAGCAGACCATCGGAATTTCTGGGAGGTGCCGCGTTTGCTCTTCTATTGGTGTATGCCGTGGATTTCTATACGGAATATCATACCTGGCTCCTTGCCCTGTTCACCTGGTGGGTGGCTATTAGGGATGTGAGGGAAATAGTCGCTTTGCCGCCTGGACAGGAGGTTGAGTGATGGAACAATTTTTCGGTCATATCATGCGGTTTCACCAGTTGGGTACTGATCCTTTTTGGCGTACGGCTTTTTTCTGGTTCAATATGTTCTACAACCTTTTGGCTTTGTCATTCTACGGACGCCGACTGCTTGGGGACGTCAGGCGGCGCGCTTCTGGGGATGATTCTAGGTCTACTGCAGATGCCATAACCGCGTGGAAGATGGGGCTCATCATGCT
>JALWFW010000036.1:21818-58592 GCA_027013865.1 Polyangiaceae bacterium
CGGAATCACCCACGTTTTTATCTGACGGTGCGCCACATCTCCCTGCGGATTTGCTGTAGGTAAGCATCTGTGGTATTGATTTTCTGACATGGTTGTTTGTCAGATCTTAAATCGTGAACGGAGGAACGGATCATGAGACGTACTTTCTTACTGCTCTTTGTGCTGGTGGCATCGACTGTTCCTGTAGCATGTGATGATTCCGGAGACAGTGACACTGGGACTGGCCAGGCGGTTTGCGGCAATGGAATCGTGGAGGAGGGAGAGCAGTGCGACGGTACGAATCTCGATTCCGTATCGTGTTCCGACCTGGGTTATGGAGGCGGCGTGCTTGCCTGCACTTCAGAATGCACCTTCGACACTTCCGGCTGTTCCATGTGCGGAAATGGAGTGAAGGAGGGGGATGAGGAATGCGATGGTGCCGAGTTCGCCGGTTTGGGTTGCAGCGATTTCACCGACAGTACAGGTCATGTATATGACGGCGGTGTATTGAGGTGCTCGGATGACTGCCACATCGATACATCGGGATGCGGTATCTGCGGTAATGGCGTAATCGACGGTGCGGAACAGTGTGATGGTGCTGATCTCGGCGGGGTGACCTGCTCTGATCTGGAGGACGGTACGGCAGGCGCTTTCACCGACGGAACACTGGTGTGTACGGCAGAGTGCACCTTTGACGTGAGTGCCTGCACGCGGTGCGGAGACGGAGCGGTCGAGGGGTCGGAACAGTGTGACGGTACCAGTCTCGACGGGATGACCTGTGCCGACCTGGGATACTGGGATCCCCACGGTTCAGAGAATCTGGCGTGTTCCCAGCAGTGTGGTTACGATGATTCGGGCTGTGCTCGTCCCTTGGATGTGTGTACGGGGACAGCCTTTGGATGCACACTCCTTTCGGACGGCAGTGTGTGGTGCTGGGGGCAGATGGGAGGTCACTCCGTCTACGTGGCCCGGGAGGTGATCCTTCCGACCGATGCCACTGACCTGGCGTGCGGCAGGGCCCATGCGTGTGCAGTGCTGGCGGATGGGACGATGTACTGCTGGGGGGACAATTCGACAAGCCAGTGTGCACGTAGCAGAGATCAGGGTTCATATTCCCTGGACAGCCCCGCACAGGTCCCAGGAACGATATCCTGGAGCCGGGTATCGGCCGGCATGGATACCACGTGCGCCATAGGACGTGACAGCAGCTGGAACGACCGTGCAGTCGTATACTGCTGGGGAGACAACGTCAACGGACAGGTCTTCTACACTGACAACCCTGCCTTCGATGCCACTGTCATAGATGTCCCCACCCCCATAAAGACGGACTCATTCGAGTTCGAGTACGATGCCATCGATGCGGATGTGGGGGATGTCGGCGGCTGCCTCGTGACCTCGAACCACGTTGCCGCGTGCTGGGGTACGCATGTGGATGACGGTGCTCTCGTGACCACCGAGGCTACACAGGTGGACCTGGCAGGACGCGAGGCACTTGGAATGCACGTTGAGGGGAGGACGGCGTGCTTCAGTGTGCGTGATGCCACGGGTCTGCGGGTGATGTGCATGGGAAGCAATGCAGTCAATGTGCTGGGCCTGGAGGACGACCCCGATCCGGCGGATCCCCTTTATATATCCGGGATTTCTTCTCTGATTCCCGCAGATGTGCTGCTTAGTGCCGGGTATCGGGTCAAATCCGTGGTGTGGGCAGGTGAAGGCATCGTCAACGCATGTATCCTGACGGACGGCGACGTCTGGTGCTGGGGCAACAGAAATACCGGTCTTCTGGGATTCTTTCCGGCCAGCAGCCCCTACTATTACTGGCAGGACGTCCTGCTCACCGATCCTTCAGACATCCACTCAGGGGTGAAAGCCGGTCTGGGTCGTGTGTTCGAGGGTATTTCCATGAGTAACCGCGGTGAATTCGCGTGTGCCTGGGACTCCCTGAGTATATGGTGCTGGGGTCGCAACGGCGGTGACGGAAATCTCGGAACAGCCGCATCGGATCCCGTCGTTTATGTGCCCTCGGAAGTATTCATTCCCCAGGTCACATCCGACTGACTGATTTTCATGTGTAACTAGTTGAAATAAAAGGAGAAATTCAAAGAGCGGTTTTTGGGGGACGGATAGGGATCACAGGGACTCCAGCAGTCCTGTCCTGCTGTTGAATTCCTCGATGGCCCTGTCCCACTCGGGCACGATGGAGAAAACCTGATCCCAGAATTCGGGATCCCACAGCTGGTTCAGATCATGGAGATCCTTCTTCTGCTGCTCGATCCAGGTGAAGTACTTGAGGTTGTGAAGAGACTTTCTGTCCCAGTAGCCCAGCTCGCGGTAGTGGTCGGCCGGCTGTCCGAGGAGACGGCGCTCCATGGTTATGAGGGCCTCGTCACGGGTCATGGGACCGTATGTCCTGCGGTATTCCTCTATGCGGGACTGATACATGTCCGCAGAGTCGGTGAACACGGTCACCAGCACGTCACGGCCGTCCATCTCGAAGTACTTGGCAGTCTTTATGGAGGACAGCATGTTACCGATGGACGACAGGCCCAGGAGAGACAGGTTCTCGATGGTCTCGGAGGGTACGCCGTACTCCTCCAGCACCTTCTTGCCCTCGTCCTCGTTGAACAGGCGGAAGATGCGCACTACGTCCTCGTCGTCTATGGCTGCCACGGCATCAGTATTGCGGGTGTTGTGTATCCATGGGACGTGCTTGTCTCCGATGCCCTCTATCCTGTGGGCTCCGAATCCGTTGTTGTACAGGGTGGGGCACTGCAGAGCCTCGCCGGCCACGATCATTGAGCCGTGGAACACCTTCTTGAGGTAGTCACCGGCTGCGATAGTGCCGGCTGAACCCGTTGCGGAAACGTAAGCTGCAAGATGCTGGCCATCGCGCATCTCCTCACGGAGCATCTCCTCGATGGCGGCGCCGGTCACCTCGTGGTGGAATATGGCGTTGCCGAACTCGTCGAACTGGTTGAATATGACCACTCCGGGGTCGGTTTCGCGCAGTTCCCAGCACTTATCGTAGATTTCCTTCACATTGGATTCACTGCCAGGGGTGGCGATGACCTCGGCACCAATGGAGCGGAGCCAGTCGAAGCGCTCCTGGCTCATCTCCTCAGGCAGTATGGCAACGGCCTGGGTGGACAAAAGGGCGCAGTCAAAGGCACCACCACGGCAGTAGTTGCCTGTGGACGGCCACACCGCCTTTTGGGTGGTGGGATCGAATTCACCCGATATGAGGCGAGGCACGAGACATCCGAAGGCGGCTCCCACCTTGTGTGCTCCGGTGGGGAAGTACTTGCCCACCAGGCCGATCAGTCTGGAGGACAGGCCCGTAAGCTGAGAGGGCAGCTCCATGCGGTTGACACGTCCGTAAAGTCCTGTGCTGATATCGTTTTTCCATGTGATCCTGAACAGATTGATGGGATCCACATCCCACAGTCCCACGTTGACTAGGCGCTCCTTTATGGCCTGGGGCACGAGCTCCTGGGGGTTTTTGAGCTGTGCAAAGGTGGGGATGATGATGTTCTGTTCACGACAGCGTTGTACTGTCTTTTCGAGCACTTCCTCGTTGAAGTGTAGTTTTACTGGCATGTAGTCTATACCCATGTCGACCTCCTCAAAGTTGCGCATTTTATGGATAAGGAACGTTTTTTTCCACTGATTTTCAGCATGTCGTGAATCACTGAAATCCGGTATGAAGCCGGGCAGGATACCGGATGCTGGGCAAAAAAAAAAGGCGGGCCGAAGCCCGCCGTTCGCTTGTGCGAGGAAGGGGAATCGAACCCCTACGGCCAAAAGCGGCCACTAGGCCCTCAACCTAGCGCGTCTACCTATTCCGCCATCCTCGCGTGCCTCAACACCAACTCCCACACGCGGGGTACACTATGATGAAAACGACTATTCATGTCAAGTAATTTCATGTTTTATGTCTGGCTGTCGATTGCTGGTATAACTAATTGATATTATTAAAGTTTTATAAATAACCAGTATTTGTTGGGCAGGAGGGAGGAAAAACGGAGAGGGAACGGGTGAAATTTAGTGATCTGCTTTGGCCAGGGAAGCGTAATCAATGGTCATGATGGTTCCAATACCTGCCCCCCAGTACCACGGTGAGGGTGCTCCGGACTCGTGCATTAGATAAACAGATGCGATAAGTTCTATATTTGGTCCGATCATGATGTTGAGCCCCACGGCGCTACCATCGTAGGAGCGATTTGACGTGGAGGAACGTCTGTCGAATTCCAGGGAAAAGTAATTCTCCTGGAGAATCTGAAGACCCTCCTTCACGGTCCAGTAGAGACCGAGAGTGTTCTCCATGCTTCTGGTTGAAAGGTGAACTTCGCTGCCGTCGTCATTGGTCTGGGCCTCTCCTGCCTCGGCAATGCGTCCTCTGATATAGATTCCCGCGAGTCTGAGGGAGTCTGCTGCGTCCAGGTTGATTTCAAAGTCGAGGGCCACCATGGAAGGATGGGCAAGGGTAAGGCCCAGATCGATGTCCAGGTGTGTGGTGTCGAGTACGGTACCGAATACCCCCATGGAGAATTCCGAGTCTTCCGACACGAGATCACCGCTGGCGGAGAATACTGGGGAGAAGAATACCGATATGCGGTCCGTTATGCCGGTTCCGTAAAGTGCACTCGAGAACATGTGGGCATCGGCGCGCTTCTTGCCGAGTCCGAAGTAATCCATGTAAAGCTCGTATTCCGATGCCCCTTCGGGATAGGGTTCGGCAGTGTCGAGGGCCATGACCTGGCCGGCATACGTCAGCACATAAATCAGTGATGTCAGAGTAATAAACCTTTTCATCCGTGATCCTCCATGACGAGGTGTGTGCATGGATAACTTCATCGGATAAGAGGCGTCAAGAGAAAAAATAAGGGTGTCCTAAAAAAGTTTTTATCCCCGAAAAAATGAACGTACGTGACGTTTGGTGGTGGAGTTTTCCCGCAAAACCGTTAACCTCCCCGCCCTGGAGGAAGAATATGAAAGCCAGTACCCTCATGCCGCCTTCGGAAGCGTTCGGAATCATGATGGACTCCCTGCCAGAACCCAGGAAAACCGACATGTCACCGGCCGAGGCCCTGGGACTGGCCGTGTGCGGTGAGGTGAGGGCCCCGCAGGACTATCCTGCCTTCGACAGGGTCATACGTGACGGATATGCAGTGCGCAGTGCCGACACTCCGGGAACCCTGCGCATACTCGAGGGTGAGTCCTCTCCGGGTGTGCCTTTTACGGGGCGTGTCCAGGCCGGCCAGGCGGTGTACGTGCTCACCGGAGCTCCGCTGCCAGAAGGCGCCGATGCCGTGGTCCGCGTGGAGGACGTCACTGTGGAGGGCTCTTTTCTGACCGTGCCTGCCGTAAGGCCGTCAGCCGCCGTGGTTCGTGCCGGAAGCGAGAAGAAGGCCGGAGAAGTGGTTCTTGGTGACGGCGATGTCGTCACCCCGCTGGTGGTGGGAGCGCTTCAGTTCATGGGTATCGAACGTGTCAGAGTGTATGCCCCTCCTAGGGCGGCCGTGGTGGTCACAGGGGACGAGCTTACGGACCGGCCTGGCACTTACACCATCCGTGACGGTGACGGCCCCCTGGTCAAGGCCATGCTGGAGATGGCTGGAATCCGAGACGTGGTGGTACGTCGCTCAGAGGACGATTTTGATAACCTACTGAGATTACTGAATAAATTCAAAGATCGTGATTTGGTGATCTTCACTGGTGCAGTGTCCATGGGCCGCAAGGACGTGGTGCCCCAGGTGCTGGAGGCAGCAGGTGGACGGAAGATTTTCCACCGTATTGCCCAAAAACCGGGACGCCCCATGCTGTTCGGACGCATCGGAGACAGTCTGTTCTTCGGGCTCCCCGGAAATCCCTTGTCCTGCTTGGTGGGCATGCATTTCTACGTGCTTCCGGCCGTGCGTAGACTCATGGGACTGCCCTGGATGCCCGCGTCAGTACGCACGGTCCTGAGTGCGGACGCAGTGAGCGACACCGATCGCGTCACCCGCCTTCTGGTTCGCATCGACGAGGCCACCGGCACGGTCCAGACGCTGCCCTGGCGCGGTTCGGCCGACGTGTTCAACACCCTTGGGGCATCGGGCTACATATCCCTTGGACCACGCCAGCACCTTCGGGCCGGTTCCGTTGTCATGGCCGAGCCCTTCGGCCGCTGGGTCCATCCCGCAGACGACATCGGCGCGCAGTCCGACGTCCGCAGTAGTGACAGGGCCCCATCCCCCGAACTTCACATGATAGACGTGGGGAGCAAGGACATCACTCGCCGCATGGCACGGGCCTATGCACGTGTAGAGATGTCGCCGGACACTGCCCGTGCCATATCCGAAGGACACACTCCAAAGGGAGACGTACTCAGGACGGCTGAGGTCGCCGGCATCATGGGAGCCAAGAAGACGCCCGATCTGGTGCCCCTGTGTCACCCCCTGGTGCTCGATGGCGTCGATGTGAAGGCACGCGTGGAAGGAAGTGGCGTGTCCATATGGACACAGGTGCGCTGTACCGGCCGCACGGGTGTGGAGATGGAGGCACTGACAGCGGCTTCGGCAGCAGCCCTCACGGTCTACGACATGATAAAGGGCATGGACAGGGCTGCGGTGATACGGGAGGTACTGCTTGTCGAGAAGGACGGCGGTAAATCTGGACACTTTACGAGAAAGTTCAATGATTACAGGTAATTACAATGAGCAATGTGAATAGCGGTACGATTCTGGCGGTGTGCTCGAGTGCCACCAGAGGCAATGTGAAGCAGAAAGTGGATGAGATAGTCCTCAGGCGAGACTGGGGCATAGAGGGGGACGCCCATGCCGGACACTGGCACAGACAGGTGAGTCTGCTGCCCCAGGAGGGAGCCGAGGAGATGGAGGCAGAGAGCCCCGGACTGAAACTGAAACCGGGCATCTTCGCCGAGAACGTGCGTACCCGCGGCCTCGATTACTCCACCCTAGAGGTGGGACAGCGGCTGAGACTGGGTACCGCCGTAGTCCAGGTGACCCAGATAGGTAAACAGTGTCACCATCCCTGCGCCATTCAGGAACTGACCGGGCGCTGCATCATGCCAGAGGTGGGCATATTCGTAAGAGTGGTGAAGAGCGGCGTGGCCAGGGCAGGTGACGAAGTCTCCGTGGACAGGGAACTCAACCTAATACGCTTTTCGGTGATAACCGCCAGCGACAGGGCGTACAAGGCCGTATACCGGGACGAGTCAGGCCCGAAGGTGGCCGAGATCATCGGCTCCCGACTTGATGCCCACCTGGTGTCCAAAACGGTTTTGCCTGATGACAGGGAGCGCCTTGCGGATGAGATGCGCCGCCTTGCAGACGGGGAACTGGTGGACCTCATAGTGACGACCGGCGGTACGGGCCTTGCGGCCACGGATGTGACCCCAGAAGCCACACGGGACGTCATCGATCGTGAGATTCCAGGCATGGCGGAGCTTATACGGTGCAAGGGATACGAGATTACTCCGGCAGCCATACTCTCCCGCGGCATCGCCGGGGTTCGGGGGCGTACCATCATCCTGAATCTTTCGGGCAGTCCAAAGGCCGTGGCAGAGCAGCTCGACATAGTGCTTCCGGTACTTCCCCATGCAGTGCGTCTGGTGGCCGGTCTTCCGGTACACGACAGGTTCCGTCATTGATACCGGGGGTTGTCTACCAATGCGGCAGTGGATGATAAGGTAACGATTAAAAGGTTGTCAGTTTTAATCACAGGGGTGCATTTGATCTGACATGGATCTATAATCGCTACTGATGGAGGAACAGATGTCTGGGAAAAAGGTTCGATTCATGACTATGGCAGTAACGACCATTTTTGTTTTCCCCATCATTCTCACAGGATGTCAGTTCGATTCGGCTGGTCTTCCTGCATCGGCCAACTCCAACAATTCGAACGGCGTAAACAATATCAACAACAGCAACAACACCAATGACGGAACCGATCCCTGCGAGGGGGTACAGTGCGGAGAGCACGGGACTTGCGTGGTCATATCCAATTCTGCAGAGTGCCAGTGTGACAGAGGCTACATATATGACGGTAGTACCTGTAGTGAGATCCACACAACCCCATGTGCTGGAGTGGACTGCGACGGACACGGCACCTGCGTCATAGAAGACGGTAAGGCTGAGTGCCGGTGTGACAGGGGTTATACGGCCGAGGCCACCCACTGTATCGCCGACGCGACCGATGCCTGTGATGGGGTGGACTGCGGAGGCCACGGAACATGTGTGGTAAACAGTGGGGATGCCGTATGTCTGTGTGACAATGGTTATATCAATGACTCCAGAGATGCTTTGGTATGTATTGATGCGGTACAGTGTACTGCTGATTATGAATGCGATACAGGACTCTTGTGTTCGGCTGATGGTGTCTGTGTATCTCCTCAGTGCGGATTGCCACCTTCCCAAAACGGTAACAGGACGGCGTATGAATCATGCACTCCAGATTCTGTAACTAGCTGTAATTATTGCAATAATGGTGAATGCACCATGGCCTCGTGTCTCAGATGTTCTTCCGGTCTGGTGTGCGTGCCCTTCGGTCAGCCCATAAATCCGTATTATCCTGAAGCCACGGGCATATGTATGCCTGCCTGCAACCCCTGTAATCGCGATGTCGGTGACTGTGATACATCGCAGACATGTTTCCCCCTGTCTTCTTCTGGTGGTGGAGTGTGTCTAGACAGTAATACCTTGTCCAGCACCGGACAGCCGTGCGCAGCTTCTTTTTCGAGCGGTGACGATAATGACGAAACTCCGGAGATGTTCATGGGATGCACTTCAGATCTCGAGTGCGTTTATGATGCCTCTTTAATCAGCAGTGGTAGGTGGTACTGCCGTAAGCCATGTACTCCTGATACCACTCTGACCGATATGGACGTATATTATCAGGCATCCACTTCTTCCGACTGTTCCGGGAATGAGGTTTGTGCAGGAGCCTACGTCACAGGGGACGCTATCATCCATTTTGAATGTATGACCGGCTATTTGGTGACAGATGAGGATAATATGTGTGGTCGTGTGGGTTCTAGCTACAATTACTGCCAGTCACCGATGGAATGTTATAAGAAAAATGGGGAAGTCTTTGACAACTGTCATAACGATGATTGGAAATAATCAATAATATCAATAAGTTATACGACTAGGCCAGAAAGTGGCGGGCAGCTATGGTGGCAACGGAAGCCCGTATGTGACGTATGCGCGGATGCCAGCGACCCATGCGTACCCGGTTGGTGAGAAGCACGGCGCAGGTGCCAGTAGGGGGATGAATCCACAGGCTGGTTCCAGTGAATCCCAGGTGTCCCACGGTGTATTTCCTTGGAAGTTCCCCGGCAGTGGAGGTCTTTCCGGTGGGAGTATCCCAGCCCGCCGTGAAGCATCTTCCGGTGTGCTTCCACATGGACGTCATGACCTTCCTTGGAAACGGTCCGTTTCCGTGCCAGGACTGTACGAGCCCTTCGACGAGAGAGGTGACACCGCCAAGTGATGCAAAGAGACCGGCATGACCTGCTCCGGGTCCGATGAGTCTGGCGTTCTCGTCGTGGACGTGACCTGGATCTGGAGGAGAGGATGGATCCCGGTTGGAGACCACCAGTTCAGGATATACAGGCCAAAATCCCATACATGGACCAGTAATACCGTCTATCAGCCCCAGATAGATGTTCGTCCAGTGTCTACCGACGGTTTTTTCCAGTACGTATCCCAGCAGTACGTAGCCCAGGTCACTGTAGGCTGTCTGAGTGCCTGGTGGATGGGATGCCCTAATCCGCGACAACAGTTCCGGGACTTTCTGGCTTTCTGAAGTCTCCCTGAAAAGCGGGGCCCAGGGAGGAAGTCCAGAGACATGTGCCAGAAGATGTAGGACATTGACTGGTCCGAAAGGAAACATCTTCTCGGTCCAGGGAAGGATGTCCTGAACGGGCTCTTCTGGTGACAGAAAGCCGTCGTATATGGCCAGGTGGATCATGAGGGCCGTTGTTAGGGGTTTGGTGAGGGAAGCAAGATCGTAGACAGATGTACCGTCAACGAGGCTGCTGTCCGGAGACGTGTCGTGACGTCCTGCGTGGGACATTACCCAGAGATAATGACCGTCGCGGAGAGTGCCCACGGCTGCACTGGCTCCTGTGTAAAGACCCGCAGCAAGTCCCCCTTTCAGTACCGAATCAAGATGACTCCTGATTTCTTCAATGTTTGTCATAGGTTATCAAAGGCGTGTCAGCACTTCATCCGAGGATGTCGTCCAAAAACTCCATGACTTCCTGAATCGAGTGTAGGGGAGCGACGACGTCCTTGCGCCTGGGATCGAGTCTGCGTCCGGCTATCTCCGCTGCAGTACCACCCGAGGGAACTAGAGCCCCTACGGGTTTTCCATACTGCCATGCGAAGGCTGCTTCGGAGAGTGTGCCTGAACCGCCGGACACCACGATGAGGGCATCGCCCATGAGTGCCACCATGGAATTGCGTGCGAAACCGACACCAGTGGGCAGGGCCACTTCCACCCACTCGTTGGCCTCGTCTTTGCTCTGACCCGGAAGAAGACCCAAGCACACGCCCATGCGGTCCGGGACGGACACGAAACCACGGCACACGGCCTCCATCACACCATCCCTACCGCCACACAGAAGATGATATCCTGCATGGGCCAGCTTCTGCCCTAGAGTACGGGCCAGTGCTGCCACCTCTTCTGATACAGTGCCAGAGGAACCGCTCACGGATACTATGGGAAGACGTCTTATACTCATCTGTTCATCTATGTTTTAGCTTAGTGCAGGGGATCGAGAATGCTACGCCAGTCGGAAGTGGTCTCCACTGCGGCGAATTCACGCATTATTTCCATGGTCTCGAGATCGATCACGTAGTTGGTGGGGAATCCTCCCTTGAGGTAGTCGAAGTAATAGCGGTGATCGGGATCCCAGGACATGTAGTAGTTGTCCTTGTCGTCGAGATGGCGCTGTCTAGCGAAACTATACGCTACTATGGGACTGGAATCTATGTCACTGGTAGTGGTGGTTACGATGACTCCTAGGAAGAAGACTTTGTTTTTGTAGTCGTCGATGATCTGGGACAGGGCATTCGTCTCGTTTTGGCAGTGGGGACACCACGCAGCGAGAATGGATAGTACCATGTAACGGTAACCCTGCTGGAGCAGGTAGACGCGAAGCTGCTGGGACGTGAAGACGTTCTCTCCAGGAGTGAGGATATTCTCCTCTATGTCATGGTAGCCGGTTACGGCAATTTTGTCGTTGGGCAGCACGCTGTGGACTTCGACGGCATAAGGACCACAGGGATAAAGTTCAGTACCGTCGCCGCACCGGGGCAAAGACACTGACTGCTCACTGTCGGGATAATCCAAGTCTCCATTCACCACCTCGTTGGTGTAATCCTCTTCGCAGGAAGCCAGGGTTACGAGCGCTGCCAGTACTGCAGGTATGAAAATCAGTTTTTTCATAGTACCTCTCCTTGACATGTCAGATGGCATCTTATAACATTTGACCACCTGAGAGCAAGGGATTTTCCCTGAGAGGTTGGAACATGACAAAGAAGATTCTTCTGGCATCTGTAATCCTGATGATGGCGGCTGTAGTGCTGTCAGGGTGTGGTAGCACCGATTACGACGAGCTCGGAGCCACTTGCACCGAGAATTCAGCATGCGAGGACGTGTGCCATACTGGTTTTCCTGGTGGCGTATGCACCACTTCTTGCGATGCGGACAACCCCTGTGAGGAGGGAGTGTGTGTCACCTTCTCCGATGGAGGCTGGTGCCTTCCCGAGTGTGAGGACAACTCTGAATGCCGTGATGGCTATTCCTGCATACTCGGTGCCTGCCGTCCCGTATCCGAAGCTTCTGAGCCCTGTGATGACGGTGACGACTGCGGCACTGACCTGAGCTGTCTGGAGGGGATGTGCACCCACACCTGTTCCAGCATCCTGGACTGCGACGATATGGTGGGCACTTACTGCACGACGGATGCTTCTTCCACTGGCCTGTGGTGTCTGCCTCCCATAAGTGATCCCAACCTGGGTGTTTCATGCTTCGTGCCTCCGGTGGAAGATGACGAGTTGGTGGGTAAGACTTCGGATGCCACGTGTGCAGAAAATTACGTGTGTTACCCGGATCCTTCCAACATGGACGCATATTGCACCACAGCCTGCAAGACCGATCGTGACTGCCTGCCTAACATGGCCTGCCGTGAGGTAAGCACTGCCAACGGTCTCGTGAGCATGTGCGTGCGCCGTGAATACTGCGAGCCCTGCAACACCGATGACGAGTGCGGCAGCCAGTATGACAGGTGCATAGGTTCCGAACCTTCGAAATCGAGCGAGAACTTCTGTTCCACCAACTGCGATCCCAACGAGCCTGCCACGTGTCCCACGGACAGCACTTGCAAGCAGGTCTACTTCTGCACGACCCGCAATGCGTGGGTACCCGACTGCTCCTGGTGTGACGGAGAATGCAAGACTGACGGTCCCTCGGTTTTCGAGTGTGTACCCGATTATGGTGCCTGTACTGGCAACGGTTCTCTGTGTTCTCCTTGCCGTACCCAGGAAGAATGCCAGAACGGAGACGGCGGCTACTGCCTGACCTCTCTGGATAACGCTTTTTGCACCAAACCGTGCACCAGTGACACCGAGTGTCCCGAGGGCTATATCTGCTACGACATCGGTGCATCACAGAAGCAGTGCATCCCTGGCAATACCTCTTGCACCAATCCCCAGGCCCCTCAGCAGTAATCCGTCTCCTGTGATTCCTACCCGGCTGCCATTCTCTGGCAGCGTCCGTCCTTCCCGTCAATCGTCGTTTTGATACGTAACCAGGCCTTCAGCAGACATACTGCCGTGTCGTGCTTTTAGCCATTCTGACGTCCTAAAGTCGTCCGTATACTGCTACCAGCAGATACACGTGCAGTAAAGACGTACGAGGGAGCTCGCTGTCGGTTAGGACGGCATGGTGATGAATATATGAGCTAACTTACTGATATCATTGAGGTTTTTGCTGAAACTGAGACGGGTTTCAGGGACAACTGGGAGGCGAGGGGGGAGAGACTATCTGCAGGAATGCAAGGCCGGCCACGGGACGGAAGCCTTCCTTCTCGTAGGTTTTGAGGAACCTGACGTAATGCTCGAGGGGAACGTCCATCACCCTGTGGTGCAGGCTAGAGGCATGGCGGAAGAAGAGGCGGCCGTTGCCGTCTCTGAGAAGCAGACCCATATGCGTCACCATGAAGGGATTTCCCAGCTGGCGGGCCGCTACCACCATGGCCAGGGCAGGAGTATGCTGGGCAAGAAGCCCCCGTTGGTCGTGTATCCAGTCGATGGGTACGTAGTCGATGTGCTGCCATCCTCTCGGGGCAAGCCTCCCCATGGCTGTAAGCCGAGACTTGAATGGGTTGCGCCACCGTCCTTCGGGGCGCACGAATCGGCGCATGCGTCTGGTTTTTAGGCCTTTTATCGGTTTTAGGTATCCCAGGGCGATATTGCCGGGAATCCAGCTGCCAGCCATGGTGAAGAAGCGGTGTGACTGCGTCACCTCGCAGCCGTGGTAACGCATGACTCGCATCCAGTTCATGACCTCGGCCGGGGTGCGTGAAAAGGACAGGGCGAGGGTCTGCTCCACCATCGTTTCGCAGTCCACGTGACAGGGGTCGAACAGAGGGTCTGGATCCGGGCCATTCCCCTCACCAAGGGGATCGATGGCGTAGGGTGTACCCAAAAACATGCCGGACCAGTGATCGATACGCTCTGACAGTGTTTTGTCCGCCATCTCAGCCAGTTCGGAGGAAAGTCCGTGGTAGGCCAAATAGGCTCCACCCTCACCGTGTTCGCACGGAGGCATCAGGGCATTTCCGAAAAGCAGGTACAGTGCCGCCCACCACATGAGGCACTGACTACCACCAAATCGCCTTGTATGGAAGATGCACGGTGCCCTTCTTGACAGAACTCACCTGGGATGCCTTTAATCCCTTGCCCCTTCTTATTAAATGGATATGTTTGAAGCGCCCGTGACGGGGAAAGGAGTGGTACTTATGGCAAAGAAGCGTGTACTGATACTTGGAGCTGCCGGAAGGGATTTTCACAATTTCAATGTTTACTACAGGGATAACGAAGATTACGAAGTCGTGGCCTTCACTGCCACACAGATCCCCAACATAGACGGACGTCGTTATCCTGCAGCCCTGGCAGGTAAGCTCTATCCCGAGGGAATTCCCATATATCCCGAGGAAGACCTGGAGAAGCTCGTCAAGGAGCACAGCATAGACGAGGTGGTCATAGCCTACTCGGACCTGCCACATGAGACCGTGATGCACCTGGGTTCCAGGGCCACGGCCGCTGGTGCAGACTTCCGGATTCTGGGACCCGACAACACCATGGTGAAGAGTACGAAGCCCGTCATATCCATATGTGCGGTGCGTACCGGCTGCGGCAAGTCCCAGACCACCCGCTACATATCCGAGATCCTCAAGGAGCACGGCCTGAAGACCGTGGCAGTGCGTCATCCCATGCCCTACGGTGATCTCGAGAAGCAGGCTGTCCAGAGATTCGCCGATTACGAGGACATGGACAAACACGAGTGCACCATCGAGGAGCGCGAGGAATACGAGGCTCATATCGACGTGGGCAACGTGGTGTATGCAGGCGTGGATTACGAGGCCATCCTGCGTGAGGCCGAGAAAGAAGCCGACGTGGTACTGTGGGACGGCGGCAACAATGACTGGCCCTTCTACAAGGCTGATCTTGAGATCGTGGTGGCAGATCCCATGAGACCCGGCCATGAGTCGGCCTACTTCCCGGGAGAGACCAACTTCCGCAGGGCTGACGTCATCGTCATAAACAAGACCAACACCGCTTCCGCCGAAAATGTGGAGAAGGTGAAAGAGGCCGCCCGCACCATGAATCCTGGTGCAGTGGTCATAACCGCCGCATCCGAGATAGCCGTTCCGGATCCCGAGATGGTCAGGGGCAAGCGCGTCCTGGTGGTGGAGGATGGTCCCACCCTCACTCACGGTGGCATGGACATCGGCGCCGGTTACGTGGCCGCAAAGCAGTTCGGAGCTGCTGAGATAGTCGATCCCAGACCCTATGCAGTGGGCTCGATAAAGGGTGTCTATGAGAAGTTCTCCCAGCTTGGTCCCGTGCTGCCTGCCATGGGTTACTACGAAGATCAGCGCCGTGAACTCGAGGAGACCATCAACAGCGCAGACGTGGACGTGGTCCTTCTGGGCACACCCATCGACCTGTCTCGCATCCTGAAGGTCAACAAGCCCATGGTGCGTGTGTCCTACGAGCTCAAGGACATGGAGGAGCCCACCCTGCGAGAGCAGGTTATAGAGTGGCTTCGCAAGCATAACCTCGCGTAATTATTGGCATTTCTCAGATAGATTTTTCCAGCCGTCAAATCGAAGTAAAAGGTGGAATCGTACCGGAAGGCAAAATAGGTGCCGGGTGTTTGTGGCCTCACAGCCTGCGTTATCTGTCCTTGTGAAACCCGTATGATTACCCTAAAATGCACTCCCAGCGCGAGGTGAGCAAGTGAAGCACGAGATTCCTGAATATCCCAAGGCATTCAGAGTCAGACGTTTTTTGAACTGGTTCCCACTGGGGCTGGCCTATGCCTCCCTTTACATGGGGCGTTACAGTTACATTCCGGCAAAAGAGGATTTGAAGGCCGGTCTCATGGGTAACGAGGGCCTGGGCATCATGACTGCCGTGGGCTCCATCGTCTACGGCGTATCCTTCCTGTTCAACGGTCCCCTCACCGACAGGATAGGCGGCAGGGCTGCCATGCTCATAGCCACCATCGGTTCGGGCGTGGTCAACCTGCTCATGGGACTCATGCTGGCGATGAACTGGACGGACGACTTCGTCGTGAAGATGGCTATCCTCTACGGAGTGAACATGTACTTCCAGTCCTTTGCGTCGGTGGCCATCGTCAAGGTCAACTCCAACTGGTTCCACATCCACGAACGCGGTGTGTTCGGCGGCATCTTCGGCATACTCATATCATCGGGCCTGTTTCTGGCTTACACCCTAATGCCTATGATTATGATGTACTTCTTCAAGCACGCGCCGCAGTACTACTTCATAATTCCTGCCATCGTGCTGTTCATCATGTTCGCAAGCACCTGGATTCTTATCAAGGACACGCCTGCTGATGCCGGATATGATGACTTCTCCACGGGTACGGCCACCCAGTTCGATTCTGACGAGCAGATTCCCCTGAAGACGATTCTCAAGAAGATTCTCACTCATCCCGTGGTACTCACCATCGCCTTCATAGAGCTGTGCACGGGCGTGCTTCGGGATGGTGTGATTCACTGGTTCGGGGCCTGGGCGACGCATTCGGCAGTGCCGCACATCCGCGAGGCCCTTGGAATAGGCCTTTTCCTGGCGGGTGCCTTCGGCGCCATGACAGCAGGATGGGTATCCGACAGATTTTTCAATTCCAGGCGTCCTCCGGTTGCCGGACTGCTCTACAGTGTCATGATAGCGGCCCTTACTGCGGGAGCCCTCGTCATGTACTTCATGCCTCAGGATTCGGTGGTCAAACCCTACATCATCTATGCCATCGTCATAATCATGGCCTTCTCGGTGATCGGTACCCACGGCGTGCTGTCGGGCACGGCCAGTGCTGACTTCGGGGGTAAGCAGGCAACAGCCACGGCCACCGGAATAATCGACGGATTCGTTTATCTCGGAGTCGCCATCCAAGGGCTGTCTTTGGGTTATCTCACTGACATATCCTACAACTACTGGTTCCCGTTCCTCATACCCTTCGCCCTTATGGGACTGTATCTGAGTTCACGCATCTGGAAGGCCAAGCCCAAGATGAAGAACAACAAGCCTCAGGAAGCCAATGGCTGAATCTTCGGTCTGACGACAGGTTACGTACAGCACGGCATTTCAGGAGAGTGTCATGAAAGCAGCACTGGCGGAGTTTCTGGGTAATCAGGTTCCGTATGCAGACGTTACGTGGGGAATGATACTGGGTGCCCTGGCCGTTTTACTCCTGTCTTATCTGCTCCGTAAGTACATAGTGGAATGGATGCTGCACGGACTTGGAATGGTCGCTGCAAAGACCAAAACCAAGGCAGACGACATATTCATCGAAGCCATCCGTGGGCCTCTGCGTTTCACAGTGGTGTATTTCGGAATACTTCTGGCCATCTGGATCCTGCCCCTGGAGCGTTATCCAAGGGTCGAATCCGTGGTTTTCCACCTCTTCAGAATTGGCGGCATCATCATTTTCGCTTGGGCTGCAGTGAGATCTACGGCTGTCATAACATATCTCCTGCAGTCTCTGGCCATCAAGACGGAAAGCCTTTTGGATGACCGGCTCATTCCCTTTTTCGAGGACGTACTGGTCATTCTCATATGGATCATCGCCGGTATCATGGTCCTGCAGGACATCGGCTATGATCCCAGCGGCATAATAGCCGGGCTGGGCCTGGGTGGACTCGCTTTTGCCTTGGCTGCCCGGGATACGCTGGCAAACTTCTTCGGTTCCCTGATGCTCATCACGGACAAGCCCTTCAAGATAGGCGACTGGATCCAGACGGACGATGCGGACGGCAACGTCGAGGAGATTGGGTTCCGTTCTACCAAGATACGCCTCTTCGACAAATCGGTGGTGCAAGTGCCGAATTCCAGACTTGCCAATCAGCCCATACGTAACTTCGCTCGCCGTGACCGCCGGCGCATATACTTCCATATCGGAGTCACTTACGACACTACTCCCCTGCAGATGCGTGCAGGACTCAATGCCATCAGACAGCTCATCTTGAATAACGAGCGCATCAGGCATGACTTCTACCTCGTCAATTTCAAGGAATTCTCGGATTCCTCCCTCAACATCATGGTCTATTGCTTTACCACCACTACGGTATGGGCCGAATATCTGGAGATATACGAGGAATTACTCCTTGGAATCATGGAAGAATTCGATAAACTCGGCATTGAGTTCGCCTTCCCGACCATGACGGTACACCTGTCCCCCGATGAGCCGGGAGAAATAGATAGGGAGGCTCAGCTTCTTGTGGAAAAACTCGGTGGCAAAACTATAAAGGATACGAGAAGGCCCTTCGAGGAATCTCCCCAGATTCCGGAAGACGACGGCTGACGGAGATAGCGATGCTGATACCGGTACTCATTTCACTGCTCATATCGGTCAAGGTTCCTGATCTGCCTGCCCAGGCTGACGCAGCCCAACGCCAGGGACAGACCATGAAGGCCATTGCTCTGATGGAGGCCTACATGGTGATGCGTCCCGAGGATTCGGAGGGGCGGGTACACCTGGCTGAGCTGTACTCCATAGCAGGGCTCATGGGAGCCAGTACCCGCAACTACCGTCAGGCCTATAACGACAGATGCAAACCCTGCAACGTCAAACCGTGCTGGAAAGCCCAGAGGTGCCGAAAACTGGAGATTCTCTCCAAACGCATGAAGGTCAGTGAGCGAGACGAGATAGTTCCCCGCCTTCCCCGCATCCCCGACACAGCCAAGAAACTGTTCAAGGCAGCCCGTTCCTTCATGAGATCGCGCAAGTACAGGAAGGCAGAAAGAACACTCAGGGCTGCCGTGATGCTCGACCCCATGCTCAAGGGTGTGCTCCCCAAGATGGAGTACCTGTTTCGCAAACTGAAGGACAAAAAGGGTGTCACCGAATTCTATCTGTGGTATCTGCGCATACGCCCTGCAGGTCCCTATGCTGCAAAAATTCGTCGCAAACTCCGTAAGAGCAACCTGCTGGGCAGGGTGGACATCGAATCGTCCTGGCCGTGCATGGTCACCATAGACAACCACACATTGATGAACCGTCGGGGGAAGGAGATCAGGACTCCGGTGAAGGGACTCACCCTTCCCGAAGGACGCTATTCCATAGGTTTCATCTGTCTGGAGCATCACCTTGCAAAGCGATTTCCTGTCAGTGTCAGAAAAGGACAGAATGCGAAGGTACGTCTCGATTACGGAGTGCTAAGGGTCAGTCTCAAACCGTGGGGCCGCATAAAGATCGCTCCCGTGGCTGGTCCGCGTAAGGGTAGATTCATGGATCTCGGACTCTACGAGAAGATTGGTGTTCCTGCCGGTAAGTACGTACTGCAGGCAGTTGCCCATGACGGCTCGAAAAAACTCCGTCATGAGATTTCCATTGCCGGTGGTACGGTAATTGACGTAACTTCCTGGAACAGGCCTCCAAAAGTAAAGCGTTCTGGAGACAGAAAAAAACGGAAAAAGTCACGTTCCCACCGCCGGTCCCGTCGTCGTCGCAGGTGATTATCTAAAAACATCAATAAATTCAAATAGTTATGCGGTATTGAGGGGGCGCTGCAGTCGATCCTTCTTTGTCTGCTGCATGCGGTGGACAGCATATGTCTATGAAGCACGGGGGACTGGCAATCCGGAAAAGAGTGATTAACTTGAAGAGACCGGCATGGATGTCACTGGGTCTTGCGAACTGCGTCAGGCAGGAGACCGTATGTCCATGCAATCCACTTTTTAGGAGGTTGATGATCCATGCGTGATCTTTACAAGATACTCGGAGTATCCAGGGATGCGTCCGAAGAGGAGATAAAGAAGGCATACCGTAAACTTGCCAAGAAATACCATCCGGATCTACATCCAGACGACCCTTCTGCTGAGGAGAAATTCAAGGAAATCAGCGCTGCCTTCGCGGTTCTGGGAGATCCGGAGAAGCGCAAACTGTATGATGAATTTGGGGAGATGGCTACACAGCCTGGGTTTGATCCAGAAAGAGCCCGGGAATATGCCAGAGCCAAGGAAAAAGAGGGGAAATTCTACTGGTCAGGCGGCACCGAAGGGTTCCAGTTCGGGTTCGACGACCTGTTTTCCTTTATATTTGGCGATGGCGCTCCCTTTGGTGGGGGAGATTCCTTTTTTGACAACGTGGTACACCGGGGGAATGTCCGCATAAAGGGCGATGACATAAGCATGACCATAGAGCTGGACTTCCTTCAGGCCGTACGTGGTGACATGGTGGAAGTACCAGTGAGGTACCGTCGCAAGTGTCCTGCATGCAGGGGAACGGGCCGCACCAGGCAGGGAATGAAGTGTATGGTGTGTTCCGGTACCGGCACACTGGAGACCGACAAGACACTCAAGGTACGCATACCTCCGGGAGCCGAAAACGGCAAGACCATCAGACTCAAGGGTTATGGAGCTCCATCCGAATACGGTGGAGCCAGCGGCGATCTGGTACTCAAGGTATTTGTCAAGTCCCATCCGTACTTCCAGCGCAAGGGCATGGACATACATATGGACTTGCCCATAACCGTGGAGAAGGCGCTTTTGGGCGGTAAGGTCTCTCTTGTGACACCCCTGGGCAAACGTGTGACAGTGAACATTCCCGAGGGTTCTCAAGGGGGACAGATCCTGAGAGTGAGGGGACATGGAGTGCAGAATTCCAAGGGTCAGCCTGGAGATTTCCTGATTCACCTGCGCCTGGTGTTGCCTCACAGAATCACCGATGACGTTGCCGAAGCCGCGAAAGTACTGTCCAGGGACGTTCACCTGGATCTGCCTCCAGACATAGAGTATAAGTGAGCGCCATGAAGCGCAGATTCTTCAGTTTCATGGTTTTTGTGCTGTTGCTTGGATGTGGCGGCGCCGATACTGGTGTAAGCAGGCCGAAACCGAAGGCACGCCCCAAGCACACGGAGCAGGTTTATCCCTACATGGAGGCAGATTATATGGGTCTTCCGGCACCTGTGGGATCCCCGGGTACGGGTTTGTACGTGACCCATACTGTGGGTGGCAGGCTCGTGAAGGTGGAAAAGCGCGATCCCGAGGGCGCTCCCCTGACGACCTGGGAATATACCTATGACGGTACCTACCTCAAGGAGGTGGTCCAGAAGCGACTCGCTACAGCAGGCGCCCACCACATATTCCTGGAGTACAAGTCCGGCCGTACCTGTGCCCTTTACACTGGGCGCCTCGGGGCCAGGGAGACCTACAAGTGCTGGACGAAGCGTGCCGACGGTACTGTCGAGGAGCGTTCGCTCGATGCCTATGGCAAGCTGGTGGGACGGCGCATCCTCACCGTGGACAGTCAGGGGATAGTCACTCGGGCTGACATATACGACCGTAGTGGGGCGCTGTCAGCCACGGAAACGGTGAAGCTCGGTGCCACGAAGAATGGCATACGGCGTACTTACAGGCGGGTTGGGGCTTTTGGTGCACTTCAGGAATGGGAAGAGACGGTTTATCATCCTGCCTGGGCTCTTCCGGTGTCCATCACCGGGTTCTATGCTGACGGTTCCGTGCGTTACCGTACCACCCTGAATTACGATTCTCCCTACAGCGCCAAGGGAAAAGCCCTCACTGAAGAAGGTGCGGAATACGATCTGGAGGTGCACCTGGACCTGTTCGGTCACAGGCTCACTGAAAAGCGCCTCATGGGTGGTTCTGTCAAGGAGCTCTTCCGTTATACCTACGACGATGCCGGGCGCCTACTCACAGAAGAACACCTGGATGACACAGGTCGGGTATCTTACCGAGACGAGAGAGAATACGACGATTCAGGACTGCTTGCCCGGGAAAAACTATTTCGCGGAATGTCCGCATGGCTCCTCGTATGTGAAGGAGAGCACGGAGAACGCGTAACAACCCGCCTTCCTGCTTTGGAGCGGGCTCAGTACGCCTGGGATCCCCTTGGCAGGCCTACTTCGATGGAGCGCTACCTGATGGAGCGCTTCACGGACAGGCAGGCGCGCCGTTATGGAGCCCGCGGACTTCCCGAGATGGAATCAGAGTTGACCGGCAATGGCAGGGAGGTGAAGAAAGTCTATACCCGTGATGAGTCCGGAAGGATAGTGCAAGAGCTACAGTACGTGGGTGGCTCTCCTGTAAAGCTTATAACTTACCGTTATGACGGTGATTTCTTGGTGGAAGAACGCCATCTCACCCCTGACGGCCGGCCCTTCACCAGAAAGCAGGCTCCCACGGGATCGGTGATACGGTATCACTACGACGGCACGAGACTCGTGGAGAAGAGGTTTCTCCATGCCGACGGAGCGCCGGCCGTTGCCCTACATCTGCCGAAATGCGGCAAGTGTCCGGCAAGGCCCATGGCATCCAGGATAGTCTGGCATTATGACTCTAGGGGCCTTTTGGATGCTGTCACCTATTATGACGATACCGGAGAGGCAGAAACCAGCGTGGCTGCAGGATGCCGTTCAGCCCGAAAGACACCGGGAGCCGTCTCGAAGAGACCTGTTTCCGGCGGCAAGCCTGGCATCTCTGGTAAGGACAGTGTCGCAGGCACCAGGACCAAACCCGTGGTGATGGCGCGTCAGACCATGAAGTATGACTCCATGGGACGCATCGTCAGCAGGAAGCTTGATTACCCGACCCTGGGCAGACAGGAAGTCCTTGAGACTCAGTACGCACCCGGTGGGTGGGTTTCAAAGACCACGCATTCGGTATTCGTGAAAGGGCGTCTGCAGTCCATGGAAGCGCGTACCTTCGACAGGGCCCTTCTCACTGGCGTGCTGCGTAGATGGCTGGATTCCAAAGGAAGTATGCACACCCGCGATGTTCGCATGACCTATTCCAAAGGACTGCTTCATACCCGCTCAGTTAACGAGGACGGCAAGGTACTCACGGTGGTGATACAGAGGGATCCGGCGGGCCGCAAGAAGCGTGAGATCGCCCTTGATGGCAAAGGCAGGCCTGCCAGAGCCAAAGACCTATTTGGCAACGAATACGAAGAACTCGCCTCGACCTATGATCCTGCGGGCAGGATAGTCAGGGTCGCCCGTAAACTCGGCAGCCGCGTGTTCAGGACCGAATTCTCATACGATGACAAGGGTCGTCCCACCGGACGCAGGGTGTACGAGGGCTCCAAACTGGTGCTCGATGTAAAGGAGTTCTTCAGCGATCCCTACATCGGTCCTTATGGTAGTGCCACATACCAGGTAAGGCGTCAGATGAGAGGCAATCGGGTGGAGGTCTCCTCCTACAGGATACACTTTGATCCGTCCAATCCAGAACGTTCCTATGCCGTTTTGAAGGCAGGTTCCAGGACGGTGAAACTCGACAAATGCCGCTGCGAGGGGTGTGGCAATGTTTTGGACTGGCCTGTCCAGGAGTAATTTATGCGCAGAAAATCCAATTATTTCAGGCGGTTATACATAGTTGGACTCTTGTTTGCCCTTTTTTTGTGGGGTTGTGGTCATACAGGAACCAGGAACAGGGACGTAAAGACGGGAGCCATGGCCTCCAGGTCTGCCGGGTCTGGAGATGGCAGACACCACCGCCAGTCCGATGCGCCCTCCCTTCATCTGGTGCTGGGCCAGGACCGCGCCGGCAGACCAGCCAGGATGCTCAGAGCCACATGGCCTTCGCGGGCAGGCCGGACCGTCAGGGACACCTGGGGACGCACCTGGACCGTAGACGCGTCAGGCATGGTCGTGGTTCCGGAAAAACTGAGCCTTGGTTATATGAAACCCCCTTCGGCAGACTCCTATCCCTTCGACGGTGCACTTGCATCCGAATTCCTCATCAGAGGCATGGAGTCGAAGGCGGCGATGCTGCTCTTGTCCATGCTGGAGGTAAGAGCTCCCCAGTACGGGACGGTGCGTGATTTCTTTTGTTCTCTGTGGGCCGGGTGGCGCAGACGCGGAGCTACCTGGGAGGCGCTCAGGAGTGCAGTGGTGGGTACGTTTCACGCATCTGACCGTGGCGTTACGGTACACAACATATATCATTCCTTCTCTTTCAAGATTCCCGGACCGTGGCTCATGGGAGCGGGCAGGGTGCCGGTGTCCAGAGGGGAGGCGTCTCTCGTATGGCTTGCTCCTGTCTCAGGCGGTTTCAACGTGCTGGTGGTGGCTGTCACCGAGCAGGACCGTATCTGCGAGGCTCTCAGAGTGCCTGAGGACAGATGCCATCCCGAATCCGGTGCCATGGCCTTTTCAGAGAAGAGAACCGGACGTGTGTCTCTGAAGAAGGTGGGAGACGTGACAGTGGCAGTGGTGGTCGTTGGTAGTGGCCCTGCTCCGGAGAGTATATCGTCTACTGTATACAGGGATGTCATGGGCATGCCATGTCAAGCCGGTAACTGAGTGCAATCATCTATGTATCAGGATACATACAGTACGTCTGGGGGTAATTTCTGGACCCCGGCGTTCCATTTTGTTATATCGCAGGCAGACGGAGGGATACAGGACGACTGCAGTTCGAGAATTGCTCTTTCCGGTATATGGAAGGGCATGTCTGCAGAATGTCCTGATGTCTGAGTATGTATCAGGCTCTGCTTTGGAGGAATTCCATGGAACTGTCCCAGAAAGTAGCCCATCAGATGAAAAGTGCGTCATGGATACGCAGGATGTTCGAAAAGGGCAGCGAACTCAAGGCGCGATTCGGACCTGAGAATGTGTTCGACTTCACCCTCGGTAATCCCATGGTGGAACCACCCGAGAGGTTTGGCGAGGAACTGCGCAGGGCTGTTCTGGAGTCACCCTCTGGAGCTCACAGGTATATGAGCAACAACGGTTATGCTGAGACGAGGCAGGCCGTGGCCCGGCACATGAGTGAGGAGAGCGGAGTGGATATATCCCCTGACAGCGTCATCATGACCGTTGGGGCTGCCGGAGCACTCAATGTGGCACTGAAGGCCATACTCAATCCGGGGGAGGAGGTGATGGTCATAGCACCCTTCTTCCCAGAATACATGTTCTACATAGAGAACCACGGTGGAAGAGTCCGTATCGTGGAGAGCAACGAGGACTTCTCCCTGAACCTGGACAACATCGCCGGTGCACTGGGCGTCAATACCAAGGCCATCATCCTCAATACCCCAAACAATCCCACCGGCGTCGTGTATTCCGGTGACACACTCGAAGCACTGGCCGAGCTATTACGCCAGCACAAGGCCAGGACAGGACGTACGGTTTTCGTCATTTCGGATGAGCCATATCGTCGTATAGTTTATGGCATGTCTAAAATTCCTCAATCATTACGTATATTTGACGATATGATATTTTGCACGTCACATTCCAAGGATCTGGCTCTTCCAGGGGAACGCATAGGCTATGCCATAATAGGCCCCAAAACCACTAAACGTGACGAGCTCTTGGCTGCCATGATCTTTTCGAACCGCATACTAGGATTCGTGAACGCTCCGGCACTGATGCAAAGGGTGGTCACACATCTGCAGGACGTGACCGTAGACGTGGATGACTACAAGCGCAAGAGAGACGTATTTTACGCCGGCCTTCAGGAGGCAGGCATCGAGACAACCCTTCCGGGAGGGGCGTTCTACTTCTTTGCCAAAAGCCCGCTGGATGACGATGTGGAATTTATAGACAAATTGTTCCAAAAGAATATACTAGCCGTTCCCGGGAGTGGATTCGGGCGTTCCGGATATTTCAGGCTCTCCTACTGCGTGGACATGGAGACCATCCGGAGGGCATTACCGGTGTTCAAGGAAGTCATGACAGAGCTATGACCCGGATTCGAATTACTGACATGCCGGTAATTCGGAAAGTCGTCCGATAGCTGGTACCAAGGATTCGGGTTTTGGCTGTGACTCAACATAAGACCCTGAGGTTCTGAAATTGGCACGCAAGAAAAGGCGTCGCAAATCCAAGGCAAAAAAGCAGCACAGCACCAAGGCTACCAAACCCTCCGTAACCCAGGAGCCTCAGTCTGCCTCCACACAGCCAGCCGGGGCGGGCAGTAAAACCTCTGCAGGTGAGACTCAGAAGGAACCAAGAGGCATGGTCGCCGGAGAAGAAGTCACCATCACGTCCGGAGAGATTGTGCTGGCTCCAGAAAAGGGCTTGGATGTTTCTTTTGGGGAGAACAGCGGTTCCGGTATCATAGTCGACGAGGGTGCCGGAGAGATCCTGACCGAATCACGCAATGAACACAAGGTGGTTGGGGAAATAGTGCTGAATCAGGCTTCAGCCTCACCTTCACCCCGACATGACATGAGCTCTGGTGGAATCGAGATAAGTGGTGATGGCGTTATCGTGGAGGAGGAACCGTCTGCAGCCTCATCCAGAAGTGGCAGCCCACAGAAAGGGACTCCCGATCCCGATACGGAAGATGCCCCGACACAGCCCGTTGAAGAGCCTACGCAGCCACAAGCATCCAGCGCCTCTGACGGTAAGGAACTCGGACGTTCCGGGAGCGTTACCGAAGCGGTAAAGGACAGGTCTAAACAGACTGACGCTTCAGGGCTCGATGAGCGGATGGCTACTACTTCCCCTCAGGAAGACAAGAAAAGCGGTTCGGGAAATGCTTCTGCTGCCAGTTCTCCATATGTCCTCACTGAAGAAGAGCATGAGGCACTTTTGAGGAAACGTGAGCAGCAGCAGAAGATGTCTGCCCGGATGCGTCATGCTTTTCCGTCTCCTTTCGAGATGGCACAGGACCTCAGAGAAGTCATGGACCGTAAGGTGGAGCCATCCAAATTCGCATCCAGTAATGACGGAGAAGCCGTCAGGGAACTCAAACTGGAGTCTCTTCGTGATTTGGTGCCTTCCAAGAACAGGCCTGACGGTGATACGGTTACTTCTGCGCCTGAAACCAAGGCCCATCCTCAGCGTAAAAGGAGGCCATCGGGTTCCATCCCCGTGGACAGGGCTTTCACTGATGCTGAAAAGGCCTTTTTCGAAGAGGACCTCGAAGAGGAAGACGATACTGGCGCGATAAAGGAAATCTTTGAACAGATGGATGCCAAGGCCCGTGCTCAGCGGGGTTGGCTGGATTCCCTAAGGGATTTCATCTTTTCTGGCAAGGAACCTCCAAAGTCCAAAACCCGGAAATCTCGCCGCAAACGCAGGAAACCATCGTTGGGTGACTCGGACGAGAAGTGAATCTCCATGCCTTCATCCCGGATACTTCTCGCCGTGACAGGTGCTTCGGGAGCAATATATGCTGACAGAGCGGTAAAAATAATTCGTTCCTCAGGGAACGATTTTTTTCTGCTCACCACTGCTGCTGCAAGAAAAGTCATATCTCTCGAACTGGGGAACGATGCTCTCGGATCGTGGGAGCGCCAGGCATCGGCCGTCTTTACCGAACACGACATAGACGCCTGTGTGGCAAGCGGATCGTGTCCAGTGACAGGCATGCTGGTGGCTCCATCGTCGCTGGATACAGCCATGGCACTGGCATCGGGGCTTGCGTCCAATCTGGTGCAGCGCGCAGGCCAGGTGATGCTCAAGGAGCGCCGTCCTTTGGTGCTTGTCCTCCGGGAGAGCCCGTTGGCATCTATTCATCTAAGGCGCCTCGCCGAACTGTCGGAATCTGGGGCTGTCATAATGCCTGCTTCGCCATTTTTCTACCATTCCCCCGTTACCATCGGGGAACTGGTTGACGGTTTGGTTGCCAGGGCTCTGCGCATGACTGGACTGGACGTGCCTGTGCCCGAGTGGCAGGGGCCCGAATGACATAACCTGTCCCATTTTTTACATCGATGCCAATCCCCTACACGCAAGAGAGTCCGATAGTCACCCGATTTTTGTCGGTGGACATCTTTCTCAAAGCTAGTACAATCCCGCCCCGTGATAAAGGTCAACAGATAGAAAGGACGAAAAGATGCACGTAAAGGAAAGCATACTTGTAAACGGAAAAGAACTCACCCTGGAGACTGGAAAGATTGCAAAGCAGGCTAATGGCGCAGTTATGGTGCGTTACGGTGATTCCATGGTCCTCGTGACCGTGGTGGCCTCCAAGAATGCCAGGGAAGACGTTGATTTCCTCCCACTGACAGTGGACTACATCGAGAAAACCTATGCAGCCGGACGCATACCCGGCAACTACTTCCGCCGCGAAGGACGTCTCAGTGAGTTCGAGATTCTGTCCTCCAGGCTCATAGATAGGCCCATCAGGCCGCTCTTCCCCAAGGGCTGGAACCGTGAAACACAGGTGGTGGCAACGGTGGTCTCCCATGATCAGGAAAATCCCACAGAGGTACTGGCGCAGATAGGCGCCTCCGCGGCCCTTCACATAAGCCAGATTCCCTGGCACGGCCCAGTGGCAGGTGTGAGAATCGGCCGTATCGAGGGTACACTGGTGGCTTATCCCACCCTGCAGCAGCTCGAACAGTCCGACATGGATATCACCGTGGTGGCGAGTCGCGATGCCATAGTAATGGTGGAAGGCGAGCTGGACCAGGTGGGAGAGGATGAGCTAGTCGAGGCTCTTTACTTCGCCCATGAGCAAGTCCAGCCCATCATCGATATGCAGGAGAGACTGCGGGAGAAGGTGGGTAAGGATAAGCTGGAGTTCACTGAGCCACATCCGGATCCAGAGCTGGAGGAGAAGGTGGCTTCCGTCATACGCGATAGACTCTCCGAAGCCCTCACGGTCAAGGAAAAACTAAATCGTTACGCGGCGATAGACGAAGTTTTCAGTGCCCTCATGGACGAGCTGGGAGAGGAGTACGCCGAGCGCAGACGTGAGGTTCACGAGGTGTTCGACGGCCTCAAGAAAAAAATCGTGCGTGGTTGGATTCTGGAGGAAGGCCGCCGTCTGGATGGTCGCGGACTCACCGATGTGCGACCCATAACCTGTGAGGTGAGCGTACTTCCCAGGGTTCACGGCAGTGCACTGTTCACCCGTGGCGAGACCCAGGCCCTCGTATCCACGACTCTCGGTACCGAGCTCAACAATCAGCACATGGAGCTACTCACCGGCGAGGAGTTCCGCAACTTCATGCTCCACTACAACTTCCCGCCTTTCTCCGTGGGAGAGGTGAAACCCATGAGAGCTCCCTCTCGTCGCGAGATCGGCCACGGAAACCTCGCTCACAGGGCTCTGTCCAAGATTCTTCCCTCTTCGGACGAATTCCCATACGTCATAAGGGTGGTGTCCGAGATCACGGAATCCAACGGTTCATCATCCATGGCCACGGTATGTGGCGGCACACTTTCCCTCATGGATGCCGGCGTGCCAATCAAGGCCCCGGTGGCAGGAATAGCCATGGGACTCATCAAGGAGGGCGAAGATATTGCCATCCTCACGGACATCTTGGGTGACGAGGACCATCTGGGAGACATGGACTTCAAGGTGGCAGGCACTGCCGAAGGTATCACTGCGGTACAGATGGACATCAAGATAGAGGGTCTGCCCCGTGAAGTGATGCGCCGGGCCCTTTATCAGGCAAAGGAGGCACGCCTGCACGTCTTGTCCAGGATGCTAGAGGCCATCTCCTCTCCAAGAGAGAACTTGTCCCCTTATGCACCACGTATATTCACCATGAAGATCAAGACCGACAAAATCCGGGACATCATAGGCCCCGGCGGCAAGACCATTCGAGCCATCACCGAGGAGTCCGGAGCTCAGATTTCCGTGGAGAATGACGGCACCGTGACCATCGCCTCCAGTGATGAGGCTGCAGCCCAAAAAGCCATCAAACTCATAAACTCCCTGACCCGTGAACCCGAAGCCGGTGTGGTTTACGAGGGCCTGGTCAAGCGTATAGTCGATTTCGGTGCCTTCGTGGAAATCCTCCCCGGCACGGAAGGACTGCTGCACATCAGTGAGTTGGATGAAAAACGAGTCAAGAGCGTCGAGGATGTCATCAAGGTTGGGGATCTCATTCCCGTGAAAGTTCTCAGCATAGAGCCCAACGGTAAGATGCGTCTGTCACTCAAGGCTGCCAAAGATGTCAATCCTGATGACATAGTGAAAGAACTGTAATCTACATTTTTTTGCTGGCGGTGCACACCATCGGGAATAAAATTCTGCGAATTGTCCTTGTACTGTATAAAGAGTGCGATTATAATATCCCGACCTGAAGGACTGTGTATCCTTATCCCTAATGCTCAATCCCTTCAAAAGTTGAGGAGGTAAGTTGTGAATCTCCTGGAGTTCATAAAGAAGACAAGAATGGCCGATGTGAAGGTCTTTGAGATTCCTCACAAGGAAAAACTGCTCAATTTTCTCGAGGCAGGTCTGTCCCTTGCCGAAATAGCCACAAAAAACCGTGAGATAGTGGAGATGATCCCTCTGCCGCACTTAAAACGCATCGTGGATGCAAGAAGGGCGTGGCAGGAACTGGAGTCCGTACGGGCGGCCTTTCTCAAATCCCTTGAGGAGAAGGGCAAACAGCCACCGCCGGAGGACGTACTGAATATCGCTCTCACACCACACAGGGTAGAGGCTCTGGAACGTTCCCTGGATATGTGTCCGAGGGAAGATTATGAGAACGATGCAAAGTGGCATGATGCCATAAGGGCCTATCTCGAAATATGGACAGGAGCTCTGAATCTCACTCTCAAGCGCGGATTCGTCATGCTCGTGCCCGGCGGAACGGTGGACATCTCCCGCTATGGTGAGAAGCTGGACATAAAGGAGCCCCTTGCGGATCTGACGCTTCACAGGTGGCAGGCACGTCGCAGAGCAGAGCGGGAGGGTGCCGGTACCATAGAATTCGAGTATCCCATATCGTCGTTCCTGACGCATATAGAGGCCAACAAGGGACGTTTGGGGCCAAAAGTGGCGGACAAGACACCGCAGGAAATCCTCGACGACTTCGTGCTTTCCCATCTCAGGGATGCCGTGGTGCGTCACATGGACCGCAAGTCCAAGGACGATGCCCTGCACAGGGCAGCCACTATGTACACTGAGCTTCTCAAGAGTCCTCCTGTCAAGATTCCTCATCTGGGCGGTTTCTCCATAGTTCAGGATGGGGACGTGGCTGGTCTGGCCGTGG
Organism: Polyangiaceae bacterium; assembly: GCA_027013865.1. Taxonomy (GTDB): domain Bacteria; phylum Myxococcota_A; class Polyangia; order HGW-17; family JALWFW01; genus JALWFW01. The sequence continues at coordinate 52,485 of JALWFW010000036.1, forward strand.
TCAGCGAGACAGGCAAGATAATAGCCCACCGCCTTTTGGATATCGAAGGAGAGTGGTGGAAGACTGCCCGCATGTTCTTCGTGCAGAACAGGGTGTCGTATGTGGCAATTCCCATGACGTCCCCACATCCCGAGCTCGTGGAAAAGTTCCGCGAGGAAGAGGGTGGATTCCTGGGGATGCTACCAGTGCGCAGCGCAGGTCTCAGTGAATCACGCAGGCCGTGGGTCAAGGAGCATGGATTCGAGCCTCCAGTGGCATCAGCTATCGTGCTGGCACGCAGACTTTACTTCCCTTTGGATGAATGGTCGAAGCTGGAGCCCGCGATCCTGGGGTTGGTGGAGTATCAGCACGATCTGTCCGAGGAGGAGGTCAACCGCTACCTCAATGAGGCCAAGGGTCTGGTACTGCTGGATCCTACTGTTCGAAGGATCCCGCCCAGGGCACTCCCCCAACTCAGTGGAGGTGGCATAGCCGTGGGTGGCGGCAAACGCATGAATCCGTCCATAAAGTCCTTCGATGACGTGAAGGAAGGTATGGAGGTTCGTGGTATCGTCATAAACATCACCCGTTTCGGGGCTTTCGTGAACATAGGACTTCCCCAGGAGGCTCTGCTTCACGTGAGTGAGATGAGCGACGGATATGTAAAGGATCCCAAGGAGATACTCACCCTTGGTCAGGAAGTGCGTGCAACCGTCATCGAAGTGGATCGTGATAAGAAACGCCTGTCCCTATCCATAAGATCCAATCCTTCCATTGGCGGTAAGAGATCAAAGGGTGAGCGTGGCCGCTATTCAGCCACCAAGAGCTCAGTGCTGCGAGATCTGGACAACCTCTTCAAGAAATGATTCTTCTTCCTCCCATCACATACAGATGAACCCTGTTGACATTATATCCGTATAACTATCTGAAATAATTAAACTTTTTTTGAGGTAAAAGCAAGGCGGGTTAGCGCAACACGACAGCCTTTATGAATCTGGATTACGGTCGTTATCGGTACCGTTGTTGGTACCGTTGTTGGTACCGTTGTTGGTACCGTTGTTGGTACCGTTGTTGGTACCGTTGTTGGTACCGTTGTTGTCGCCGTTGTTGGTATCGTTGTTTGTGTTGGTACCGTTGTTTGTGTTGGTACCGTTGTTTGTGTCAGTACCGTTGTTTGTGTCAGTACCGTTGTTGGTACCATTATTTGAGTTGTTGCTGGTGTTGTTGGTCCCCTCGGCATCTACAGAAGAACCTACCGTACATCCGGTCATGAGGGCAGCGGCCATGAGTACCATGAGTATACGCCTGAACATGGAATACCTCCTTGATACAGCCAAAGATAAAGGATACCTGGAGATTTACAAATTTTTCCTCTTGCCTTTTTTCACTGACCACCTAAATTCCTGCCCGAATCCTTGAGGACCCGTTCCTGGTCACGGAAGGGCTCCTGACAGCGGATTCGCCTCCCTGCTCCCGAGGACTCGAGTTACCGGATGCAGGAAAGTGGAGGCACGGATATGCTAGTGGTGGCCATAGCGCGCCTGGCCTTCGATACATCACCAGCTCGTTCTCTCAAGGAGAAGCGCAGCATTGCCCGTAAGATTCTGGGTAGGGTGAGATCGAGGTTCAGGGTTTCGGCAGCAGAAATCGAAGCGCTGGATGATCTGTCCATGTTCGTCATGGGTGTGGCAGTTGTCTCCAATGATGCCCGCTATGCTGTATCCGTCCTTGACAGGATAGTCGATTTTGCCGACGGCCTGTATCTGGCTCCACTTCTGTCACGTGAGAGGGAGGTGATGACGTTTTCCCGCTTGGAAGAACCATTTTGGGATCTTTCAGAGGGGGAAATCCTCTCATGGGAGGAACTCAGGGCTCAGACCAAGGAGATTCCGGATGAAACGGTACCGGGTCCCAGGGAAGGCAGGAGACGTCATGTCGAGGCGCAAGAGAACGAGACTGGACAGCATCACAAGGATTCCTGAGGCGATCGCGGCCATAGAGGACCCCCGTGCATCGAGGCGTCGTCTGCGTATGGAGTCCGTGGTATTCAGGGCACTTTCGGCCCTGGTGGTGGAGTTCCTAAACGATCCCGTCCTCGCATCTGTGTCCATAACGCGTGTGGTGATGAGTCCTGATTTGCGTCATGCCAAGGTTTATTTCGCCTCTGGTGATCCGGATTTCGACGTGACGGCAGCCATGGACGAGTTCCGCAGAGCACGCGGTTATCTGCGTTCACGTCTGGCAGAAGAAATTCGCGTCAGGTACGTGCCCAAACTCCATTTTTATCCGGATCGCGGTTTGTACAACGCCTGGACCGTAGAAGAAGTGCTCCGGCAGATCCATGAACATGAGAAGGAACTGCCAGAATCCCTGCGTGAGGCACCTTCGATGCTCTCTGGGACAGGCACTGCATCCGGTGAAGTTTCCGGCGACGGCAGCGGACCGCAGAAGGGAGGAGACAGTTGAGCATGCCTACCACCCGTGAGTACGAAAAGCTCGTTCCCTATCTCAGGGGACGGGTTCTCATAACTGCCCACCGCCATCCCGATGGAGATGCTGTTGGGTCCTCTCTTGCCATGTATCATCTGGTGCGCAGTGCTGGGGGCCAGCCCGTCGTTTATTCCTATGATCCCTACGGCGATGAGTTCGCCTTCCTGCCGGGGTCCGAAAGCGTGGTATCCGATCCCGAACTCGTGCGTCATGAGAATTGGGATGCCATTTTCGTGGTGGATGTGAGCACCTCTCATCTTCTTGGTCCCATGCCGTCATGCGAGTGTCCATGGCTGGTACTCGATCACCACTCGTCCCATGACCGTTACGGTACTGTGGAAATCGTGGATCCTTCGGCTGCCAGTGTCGGCATCCTGGTGGAGGAGCTACGTCAGACTGCCAGACTTCCGCTGACCCTGGATTTCGCCAAGTGCGTATGGACCTCCATCGTTTCGGATACTGGAGGATTCAGGTATTCGTCGACGGATCCCAGGGCCATGAAGATAGGCTCCCGCATGCTGGAAGCCGGAGTCAACGCCTGGGAAGCTGCCTCCTATCTCTATGAATACAACACACTGGAGCGCATGAGGCTGCTTTCCCTTGCCCTAGGTACCATCAGGGTGAACGGCAAGGTGGGATCCATGTACGTGGATGAACGGATGCTTAGGGAAACCGAGACCAGCGCCCAGGATACTTCCGGTTTCGTCAACTATGTCCGCGCCATAAGGAACGTGGAAATAGCCATATTCCTGCGGCCGGATCCAGACGATCCCTCCATCGTCCGCATATCACTGCGTTCCAAGGGGCAGTATCCGGTGGACGAGATAGGCGAGAAATTCGGTGGCGGCGGTCACCGTAATGCAGCAGGCTGCCGCTATCACGGCCCCATAGAGGAAGCACGGAGAGTACTCATGGAGACCGCTGCTGAACTGGTCCGCTCGAGGGACAGGGGGTAGTCCATGTACGGTATTCTTCTGGTGGATAAACCCAAGGGCATGACCTCCAACAGAGTGGTTACAGCCGTGAAACGCCGTTTCGGCGTCAAGGTGGGCCATGCCGGCACACTGGATCCGCTTGCCACCGGAGTTTTGCCTCTACTTGTGGGGGAGGCCACCAAGATAGCCTCGCATCTCCTTCATGACCGAAAGGTGTATGAGACGGTGATGCATCTTGGTGTGGTGACCGATACCCTTGATGCCGAGGGACAGGTGACTGACAGACGCCCGGTTCCTGAGCTTACCGCTGGGGACATGAAATCTGTGCTGGATCGTTTTGTGGGAGACTCGGAGCAGATTCCTCCGGCCTTCTCTGCCATAAAGATAGATGGCAGGCGGGCTTACAGTCTGGCGCGGAGTGGACGGGAAGTGGCTATTCCCTCCCGTAAGGTAACGGTTTACTCCATGGAACTGCGTGCCATGGATCTGCCCCGAGTGACGGTACGCATGGAGGTATCCGGCGGTACCTACGTGCGTGCCCTGGTGCGTGACATCGGCCAGGCACTTGGATGTGGTGCACACGTCGAGGAACTTCGCCGCCTGGTGCACGGGCCTTTTCGTGTGGAGCGGGCATGGAAGATGGGCGACATCATGAACATGGATCCTGAGTCTTTTGCAGGAGCGCTCCGTCCGATGTTCGCGGCCTTTCCAGACGTTCCCAAAATGATAATAGATCGCTTCACGGCCTGGACCCTTCTTACGGGGCGTACTGCCGAGGAGACCAAGATATCCGAGGATGACCACATGGTGGTGCTCCTCGGAGACAACGGACACGAGTTAGGGCTTGGCACCATTGGTAAAAGTGGTCTCAAGCCCCTTAAGATATTCGGAAAATTCATACAGGAATATGTAGAAGACAGGAGGAAGGAAAATGTCCAATAAGATGGCTTCGAGCATCAAACAGCAGATCATCAAAGAGTTTGCACGTCACGAGGGTGACACCGGATCTCCAGAGGTTCAGATCGCTCTTCTGACCAAGCGCATCAAGCACCTCACCGAGCACTTCAAGACCCACAAAAAGGATCATTCCTCCAGGCGCGGACTCCTCAAGCTGGTCGGCCGTAGGCGCCGTCTCCTCGAGTACCTCAAGCGTCATGACTATGAGGGATATCGCAAACTCATCTCCGAACTGGGAATCCGTGGCTGATCAGTTACCAGATCCAACAGTTACCAGCTCGTTGGTAGTGTAAACTACTCGGTTAAGTACAGAGGGGACTCGGTATGAATCCGGGGCTCCTCTGTGCCTTTTTTGAGCATGTCTATTGCCTGATATCCGGCCCCTACATTTTTTTGATTGCTTAAAAGTTCTTTTATTTCAGGTAGTTACAAGCGAACGCCAGAATGGCAGAACAATGCAGGTGTCAGGAAAGTCTGGAGAGGGCCTGGTCGAGATCGGCTATGATGTCCTTGGCATCTTCCAGACCCACGGCAATGCGTACCAGGCCGGGGGATATCTCGGCTTTTTCCAGCTCTTCAGGTGAGTATGTCGAGTGAGTCATGGATGCGGGATGCTGAATTAGAGTCTCCACGTCGCCGAGGGACACGGCTATGGTGCACAGTTCGCAGGAGTCGATGAGCTTTATGCCCGCGGGTTTGCCGCCCTTCACCTCGAAGGCCACCACTGCTCCAAAACCGCTCATCTGTTTCTTGGCTACCTCGTGGTACGGGTCGTCCGGCAGGCCGGGATAGTAGACGTGCTGAACCATGGGATGATCGTGGAGGAACTCGGCCACGGCCCTGGCGTTTGCCTCGTGGCGTTCCATGCGTAGGGACAGGGTCTTCATGCCGCGCAGAAGCAGGAATGCCTCGAAGGGTCCAAGCACGGATCCCGTCATGTCCTTGACTCCGAACATGAGCACGTCGTGGATGTAGTCGGCCTTGCCCACCACGAATCCGGCAATCACATCACCGTGTCCGTTGAGGAACTTGGTGGCCGAGTGGATGACGATGTCGGCTCCGTGTTCTAGAGGACGTTGCAGGTATGGTGTGGAGAAGGTGTTGTCCACGATGACCTTGATGTCGTGGGCATGGGCGATGTCGCTTATGGCGCGGATGTCCACCACTCTGAGGTTGGGGTTGGCTGGTGTCTCGAAATAGATGGCTTTCGTGTTGGGACGGATGGCCTTTTCGACTTCTTCGGGGTTTGAGCAGTTCACGAATGACACTTCGACTCCGTAACGGGATATGCCTTCCGACAGGTAGGCGAAGGTACAGCCGTACAGGGTCTTGTCGGCTATCATGTGGTCTCTCGCCCGAAGCAGTGTCCACAGCGCGCTGGTTACGGCTCCCATACCCGATGCCGTGGTTACTGCCGCCTCGGCACCTTCGAGATCAGCCAGTTTGCGCTCTATGACCCGGTGATTTGGGTTACCCAGACGGGTGTATATGTAACCGTCCTCTTCACCGGCGAATATACGGCCACCGGATTCAGCAGACTCGAAGGCAAAGGTGGATGTGGCATAAATGGGCATTGCCAGTGGTCTGTTTGCCTTCTCGTGGGGCATGCCTGCGTGAATCTGCCTTGTACTGAATCCTAACTTACTGTGATCCATGGATTTTCCTCCTCAGTCGGGAACGTGGGTCTCCGTACCGTTTCAGGTGTCGTATTGTTTTGGGTGTGATTCATTCTCACGTCATGAAAGAT
>JALWFW010000037.1 GCA_027013865.1 Polyangiaceae bacterium
GCGTGTAGATGTGTGTGTGTGTGTGTGTGTGCGTGCGTTCGTGCATGCGTTCGCGCGACAACAAGACAACAACGATCCATCTCAGGCATAAATAAACCAATCGAATACTGACACCGAGTCACGCAATGAAGAGAAATAACTCTGAGGCTGGGTATATAAATACTTTATACGACGTAAACATCCTAACAAAACTCGTAATATCGCTCACGCTCGTCTGGCGGCGCAGCAAACGAATAGAGCGTGAGAAAGCGCCATCTGTGGAAAACATAACACGCTTAATGACGTCAGATCGCGAGATCTATGACGTAACAACTGTTCATCGCGCAAGCATGCCGCTAGAGCCGCCACGTTTCCGGTAGCGAGTAAGGCGCGTATCGCGTTCTGCCTCCCGGAAGGCAAATGTTCCGTGGAATGCTGCCAGGTGGCGCCGTCATCTGTAACCCTCGGTAGTCACGTGACGATACCATGTGCAATATTTGCCGCTGATTGGCCAGTTCCGGCGACATCGGCATCGCCATCCGGGCATCCGGTGCCCCGGCAGCGGCTGCCAGCTTTAGGGCGACCCCTGGCGGCGATCCGGTAAGGTCCGAAGCCATGATGGCGGTGGGCGATAAATAAGGGTGTGGAAAAGGCTGCACCGCGGAGGAGATCGGCGACATGAAAGGCGGAAGTCCGTTCTGAGCTGGCACCGGATGGACGTGCGCTCCGGCCAGGTGCGCCGACGTCATGCCCGGATACCGGTAGCGATAATAGGGGAAGGGCGGCGGCACGTGAAGGTCGTTGAACGCGGCGCCGCGTGCCCTTCTTCTGGCGTGTCTCCTGCGATAGTCTCCCTTGGAGAAGTCCTCCAGACACGCGGGATGGATCGCCCAATAGTTACCCTTACCGTTTTCGGCACGACCCGCCTTGATGAAGCACTCGTTCAGGCTGAGGTTATGCCGGATGCTGTTGCGCCACGCTCGCTCCTGGTTCCGGTAGTACCGGAAGTGATCCATGATGTACTGGTAGATGTCGCTGAGTACCAGCTTCCGCTCGGCGCTGTCCAGGATTCCCATCGAGATGAGGGCGATGTACGAGTGGGGCGGTTTGTCCGGATTAACTCCGCTAGCTGCGCGTTGATCGTGAGCCGGATCTACGTCCGATCCCGACCGGGTCGGCGTCCGCGCTCCAGATGTGCCGTGTTCTGGCGACTCGGCGCTCGTCAGATCCAGACTGCTGCCGAGATCGCTGGTTGTCGTCTTGTCGAACTGGGAATCATTGTGCTCCGGATCTTCTGGATCATCATGGCAAACGTTAGTATCTTCTGCGCATCTGCCTGGCCCATCTTGGTACTTGTCCGGATCATCTGGACATATGTCTAATTCCCCAGGACACTTGTGTCCTTCGCCACGACATAGACTTGGTTCCTCCAGACTGGTATCCTGATCATCGGGACAAGTGTCAGAGGATGACACTCCACTGTCCGGGCTGCCGGGTGTAGAGGGCGCGCTGATCGTTTCATAATGCTGACTCATGGGATTTTCGTCGCAGTCACGTGACGTTGTCGGCGTACAATCGCTTCCCGAAGAATGCTTGACATGATGCGCCACCTGGCGAGCGTCCGGTCTGTGAACCGGACTGCAGAAATTGGGCAGAAACGGCAGCACGTGATGTATGTCGTCACTAGTAAACACCGGATACTGAAGAATCGTACCTGACCCAGCGCCGTCGTACGTCACCGGTACCGGCTTGTACGACGTCATCGTCGGCTTATACGATGACGTCGTACAAGCCGGTACCGGTGACGTAC
>JALWFW010000038.1 GCA_027013865.1 Polyangiaceae bacterium
ACCTGGATCTTCTGGCGGAGGTGCACAACTGCCGCTTCGTGATGACCGATTCGGGCGGGTTGCAGAAGGAAGCCTATTACCTGGGCAAGCGCTGCATCACTCTTCTTGATCCCAGCCCGTGGCCGGAGCTTGCGCGCATTGGCGCCAACATCGAGGTGGGTGCGGACAAGGAGCGCATCGCCGCGGCGCTGGCCACGATCGACGTCGCTGAGGCGCCGACGGAACAGCCCTATGGCGACGGCACGGCGGCGCGGGTGGTGGTGGAAGAGATAGTCGGGCGCTATTCCTCGTGAGGGTTCGGGAGATTCCGCATTCATGGGCGCGCACCTGTTTTCCAGCCTGTTTGCCAGTTGGCGGCGGCTTGCCCGTCACAAGGATTACATCATCTCGCAGGCTCATGCCGAGCGCACCGCCTCGCTGGCCGGGCACGTCTTCGGCGCCCTGTGGTTCGTGCTCAGGCCGCTGCTGGAGATGCTCACCTACTACCTGCTGATCGTGGTGTTCTTCCGGCGCGGCAATTTCGGGGACTATCCGGTGTTCCTCGGGATCATGACGGGCATCATCCACTATCACGTCTTTCAGCAGATGGTGTCCCAAAGCGTCATGGCGATCGTCAGCCAGCGCCATGTCATGTTGCAGGTGCCAATCGAGCCGATGGCTTTTGTGGCCATCAGCGCCCTGCGAGTTCTCCTGGACGCACGCTATTATGTGCCGCTGTATGTGGCGGCCCTGCTGCTTTACGGCGTCTGGCCGCCTCCGACCGTGGTGTGGTATCCGTTCGTTCTGGCGTTGCTGCTGCTGGCGAGCTGGGCAGTCTCGTTGCTGGTGGCCGTCGCCTACGTCTACTTCCGGGACATCCGCGAGATCACCTCTGTCGCCTTGCGGCTGTTGTTCTATCTGTGTCCCACCATCTACCCGGTCACCTACGTGCCAAAGGAACACCTGGGCCTGTATCTGCTCAATCCGTTCGCGACACTGTTCAACCTGATCCAGGCAACCCTGCTGGGAATGCCGTTTCCGCCCCTGCCGCATGTGCTCTATTGCGTGACCTTCTTCGTCCTCTTGCTGGGGCTGGCCCATCTGCTATACAGCCGGGCGGCGGGCAACATGCTGAAGGTGATGTGACATGGCAATTGGCGCAAGGGAACTGGTGCGCGTCGAAGGCGTGCATGTGCGCTTTCCCTATTCCTACGACCGGCATGTCACGCTCAAGGCCCGTCTGAAGGCGCAGCTTCAACACTGGCGCCAGCACGGACTGACGCGGCGGCACAGGCGGTATTTCCAGGCGCTGATGGACATCGACTTCGTGGCCCGCGAGGGCGACATCGTCGGCTTCATCGGCCCCAACGGCAGCGGCAAGTCCACCCTGCTGCGCACCATCGCCGGCATATACCGGCCCGACAAGGGACAGGTGCAGGTGCATGGAGAGGTGTCCACCCTGCTGTCGCTGGGCACCGGTTTCCATAACGACCTGAGTGGCCGCCACAACATCTACATGGTGGGCTACCTCATGGGCATGAGCCGCGCCGAAATCGAGGCGAAGATGGATGAAATCATCGACTATGCGGAGCTGCGCGAGCACATAGACGTGCCGGTGAAATACTATTCCAACGGCATGATCAGCCGCCTGGGCTTCGCCATCGCAGTAGCGGTGGAGCCAAAGATCCTGCTCATCGACGAGGTCTTCAGCGTCGGTGACCTGGCCTTCAGCAGAAAGTCGGAGAAAACACTCCACCAGCTGCTCGAACGCGCCCGCTGCCAGATCATCGTCACCCACAACC
>JALWFW010000039.1 GCA_027013865.1 Polyangiaceae bacterium
CCTCTGCCAGCCGGCCGGCAAGACGTGAGATGAAGACCTCGGCGCCCTCGCGGTCTGTGTCAAGAAGCAGGAAGTAAAATACATCGCCGTCACGTCCCACATAGTCCGTGGAGCGGCCCGTCATACGTAAAACCCGGCCTATTCCCTCGGCATTGATGCTGCGTAGTCTTATGGCCAGCACCGTCAGTGGAGTGCCTATGCGTCCTGCCCGTCCCAGCTCACGTTTCATGAGCCGCAGGAACGGCTTGCGTGGCAGAACGTCGGCATGTGAGGTGGACACCAGGAGGTAAAGCTCGTCCAGGCGGGCCAGCGCCTCCTTGAGCTGGAGATCACGTGTCGAGATCTGATCCCCCAGCTCCTGAAGGATATTGCTCACCGTGCGGTGCATAATAAGTGACATGAGCATGAGTATGAGGGTCACCAGTGTGCCTGTTATGGTGAGCAGCGGATGAACTGAGTATCTTGCCCACAGCAGTACGAACAGTACGAGCAGGACGGCCTGCCACACCATGATGGCTGCGAACAGTTCCTTGGGATAGCCGGATGGATTCTTTTTCTCGGACATGTTCCGAATATATGACGCCACTGTTTGGCGGGCAAGGTACAAAAAACCAAGGGAAAATGTCGCGTACAAGGAACAATGACTTGAACCGACCGCAGGTCAGGTTACCATGACACCGCAGGTGTATTGGAGGATTAGCGTGAGGATGGTTTTCACTCTGGCGTGGAGGAACGTCTGGCGTCACGGATACCGTACGGTTATTGCCGTACTTGCTACGGCCCTGGGCCTGGCTTTCGCAATTCCCAGCTACGGACTCATGGAGGGCCTGTCCCGCCAGATGCTGGCCTCCATGATATCCATGCACCTGGGAGCCGTGCAGATTCACGCGAAGGGATACCTGGACGACCACAACATCCAGCTCACCATTCCGTTGAGGCTGACGGGTTCCGTCCTTCAGGTACGCGGTGTCACTGGGGTGGCTCCAAGGGTTTACACCGGAGGTATAGCTTCCTCGGAGCATTCGGCGAAGGTTACTCTGGAACCCCTGAGCAATGGAAGTCCACTTCCCAGGTGCGGCGCCGTAGTGACCAGGAGACTTTCTGAGTTTTTAGGACTCAAGAAAGGTTCACACTTCACCTTTGAACCGCTTCCAGGGCCTGGGGCCTGTAGCGAGGCCGTCGTCACGGATGTGACCGACGGTACGTCCATGTCGGTGTTCATGTCCCGTGAACAGGTGACGGCGGTGCTGTCTTCGGCGACACGGAGGGACACTGCCGCGACCGATGACGCCGCACTGGACTGGGAGGACGACTCTGACATAGACCTGCCCAAGATGGGGGATGCCACTTCTTTACAGCAAAACGATTCTGGCACGCCGACCGGCAGCAACGAGAAGAGTACTGGGAATGTCACGGTGAAGGTGGTGCGCCGCAGTTCCAGTGCGGTAATAGTCACGGGCATAGACCCATTGGCCGAAAGAAACGTGACCCTGATGTACCGCCACGTCACCGAAGGCAGATACTTGCAGGGTGGGGGTTCGGAACCCGAAATAATACTGGGTAAGTACTTGGCACGCCGTCTGGGGGTGAAACCTGGTGACCGCATTGGCGTGGACATGGCTACCGTGGACGGTTATCTGACAGACTCGTACTTCAGGGTGGTGGGTATCTTCTCCAGTGGCTCGCCATCCATGGACAGATCCATGGCCTTCGCAGATTTGAAGGTCATAGCCGGTCTCATGGGAATGGAGGATAGGGTTCACGAGATTGCCGTGGCCATAGACGATCCTGAGGATTCCGCCCCCATGTCCGAAGAGATCGTGGCTAGGGTGTCAAATCGTTACGATACCCGGCCATGGCAAACCATAGAACCGAGCCTCAAGAGCATAATGGACATCCAGAACGTTATGCTGGGCATACTGCTGGGCATCATATTCGCCATAGCAGCCCTGGGTGTCATGAACGTGGTGCTTGTGTCTGTCATGGAGCGCACCCGCGAGTTCGGGGTGCTCAGAGCGTTGGGCACCGGGCCCGGTCTACTCGTCGTCATGGTCGTGCTGGAGACTGCCATGACCCTTGGCATGGCTTCCGTACTGGGTGGATTTGGCGGATGGATAGTGAATCACTATCTGGAGATTCAGGGGCTGGATCTGTCGGGCGTCATGCCCCACGGTTTCACCTTCTCCAGAGCCTACATCGAGCCATGCTGGCGATCCGTTGGTGGATGGAAGACAGTGCTTCATCCCACCCTGCTGCTTTTTGTGGTGGGGCTGTTCTTCTCGCTACTGCCTGCCAGACGTGCGGCCAGGGTACGGCCGGTGGAGGTTTTAAGAGACTGATGTCGATGTCCAGATCCGTTCTTCCTTCTTTCATGAGAGGTGCCTGATGCTCATAGTTAAAATGGCATTCAGGAATCTTTGGCGTCACGGAACCAGAACGGCCGTGACGGGCATTTCCCTTGCTGCTGCCGTTGCTCTGCTTCTTTATTTCGAGGCCCTGGTGGCAGGTTCCCACGAGCAGATAATAGAAAGGGATCTGCGGCTGTTTGCGGGTCATGTGGTGGTAAGACCCAGAGGATACGAGATCTCCAGGGATCTCAGCCTTCTTTTCCATGACTGGGGCTCCCTGGCCTCCCGTATAAGGCAGGCAGTGCCTGGTGTCCAGCTGGTGCCTGTGCTCGAGACCAGCGGCAGCATGCGAACCGCAGAGGGGACAGTGATGCTGGAGTATGTCTTTGGTGTGGACCATGAAGCCGGCCGCACTCAGCGTCTCATTGCCCGGCATATCGTCAGGGGAACCTATCTCACTGGCAAGAAGGGGGAGCTAGTCATTGGCAGGCTAGCCGCAAGAACCCTTGGTGTGAACGTTGGGGACCGTGTGGTGGTGAGCATGGCAGCCCACGGACAGCGTGTGGACGAGATGTTCAAAGTGGCGGGCATATTTTTTATCGGCGGCTCCAACGATACTCGCATTGCAGTGGTCAACCTGTGGGATCTCCAGCGTATACTTGGTGTTTCGGATGGGATTTCCCAGATTTCGGTGTTCGGGGATCTGAAAGAATCGGCATCCATGGCCTCGCGTATAAAAAAGGTGGTGGACTTCCCTGGGCTTCAGGTCCTTGCCTGGAGCGATGCAGAACAGATGCTGGCCCAGTTGATGTGGCTCGATTCGGTGTCGGCCTACGTGTTCCTAGTGATAATATTCCTCATAATAGAGGCTTCCATACTCAACACCGTGCTCATGGGTATAATGGAGCGCCGCCGACAGTTGGGCGTGCTCATGGCCATCGGTATGAAACCGCGCCTCCTTTTCCTGGAGGTTCTCACCGAGACATTCCTCATGGCCTTGGGCGCGGCGGTTATTGGAACCGTGATCTTCCTGCCCCTGCATTATCTCACCATGAAGTACGGCATAGACATAAGGGCCATGACCGGGTCTGATTCCATTCAGATGGCAGAGGTTGCCATGACCGGCAGGATATATACGAAGTTCTATCCGTTGACAGGGCTGTGGTCCCTTCTTGGCGTCATCGTCCTGACCATGCTCACGGCACTTTATCCAGCATGGTCGGTTACCCGTCTCAGACCTGTAGAGGCTATGAGAAAAAATTAAATGTCGTATAACTTATTGATATTACAGAGGTATTTGTTATGCCAGCAGTCAGGGTAGCAGATGCTGTAAAGAATTACAGGCAAGGACAAGGCGAGGTCCATGCCCTGCGTGGAGTCAGTCTCACCCTGGAGTCAGGTGATTTCGCAGCGCTCTGGGGACCGTCGGGTTCTGGTAAGACCACCTTGCTCAATCTCATAGGGGGTCTGGATTCACCCACCAGCGGCAGCGTGTTCCTGGGGGATCTAGAGATATCTTCCATGCCCGAGTCCCACCTCTCGGATGTCAGGCTCAGGCACATAGGTTTCGTGTTTCAGGCCTACAACCTGATTCCGGTTTTCACCGCGTACGAGAACGTCGAACTGGTGCTGGTGCTCCAAGGTATCCCGTCGTCAGAGCGGCGCAGGCGGGTCATGGAGGTGTTTGAAGCGCTGGACATCGGCTCCCTGGCTGCCCGCAGACCAGCGGAGATGAGTGGAGGGCAGCAGCAGCGTGTCGCAGTGGCCAGGGCCATCGTGTCGCAACCAGACATAGTCCTGGCCGATGAGCCTACTGCCAATCTCGATTCGGTCACCGGAGAGAGACTCATGGAGCTCATGCGCCGCCTAAACGAGGATATGGGCATAACTTTCCTGTTCTCCACCCACGATTCCATGGTCATGGACAGGGCCCGCAGACTCATCCACATACGTGACGGCCGCATCGTGGAGGATACCACGGCACAGTGACCCATGGCATCTGTCTCGGGGCCGGGTATTGGGAGATAAATGGACCATGAAACATATGTCAAAGTTTGCATTTGTTTTATTTTTATTAATGATTTCAACTGGTTATGCATTTGATGCTCATGCTGAAACAGTATATGAGGACGAGGAGGGGGACACCACGGTAGATGTCGGAGCTGCCGTAAAGGTCTATGCCATGGCCATTCATCAGCACCTTCCGGCCGATGCCTTGCATGCCTTTGGTATGGACACTGACTCAACGTTTCGCTTCCTGGACACCCGGCTATGGCTCGGCGGCAAGGGACGGTCCTGGAAGTTCATGGTCATGGGACAGTATGGCATGGCCGACTTCTCATCTCCACCACCTCCTGTTTCCACTGGTACTTCCATGCTGACCGGCTTTTCCCTGGCTCCCCAGGTCAACTCGCTTCCGCTGCAGTACTATGCCGGGGAGGACAGGGGCGCTCCGTGGTTCATTCGTCTGGACCGGATTTACTACAGCCGTGAGATGGGCCCCTTCTCCCTCACCGTGGGGCGTCAGCCCATATCCTTTGGGACGGCTTTCATATGGCAGCCCATGGATCTCGTGGGGCCGTTTTCGCCCTATACCATCGACAGGGAGTGGAAACCCGGTGTGGATGCCGCAAGGCTGGACTGGGCTCCTTCCTCCACCAGCGAGATGAGCCTCGTGGCAGTGGCCGGAGGTGAGCCATGCATACAGTACGACACTTCCTGCGTGACCGTGCTCACCGGACACTTCGTGCAGGCCGGTGAGATCCGGTATGACAGCGGTCTTTCCACGGTGGCCCTGCGCGGCCGTTTCGCACTGTGGGGAGCCGACATCGGATTCTTGGCAGGATATGTACGAGGTGACGGTGTTTTGGGCCTTTTCTTCTCGTATCCGTGGAAGCGGTGGTCCCTGCGCGGTGAGGCCACGTTGACCAGGGATCTGGACGATGCAGACTACCCCACCTACCGTTCGTCGTTTTTGCGTGGTGTTCTCGGAGTCGGTTACTCCTTTTCGAAGGGACAGGTGGCCATGGAGGTGTACCACAACGGTTACGGAACAGGCGAATACGGAGATTTTCCAGTTATAATAAATAGTTACAGGACGGCAGTCGTGGGTGAGGTAGTGAACTTGGGGCGTTGGTACACTGGTATCATGGCCCGGTGGGAGCCTTCGGCCAGGGTCACTGCGTCATCGGTGCTCACGGTGAACCTCACGGACCCTTCGTTCCTCGCACAGGCCACGGTATCCCTTGCCCTGACCGACGAGAGTTCCCTAGATGCGGGTGGTTTCATCGGTTACGGTCGCAAGAGTTCCGTATCAGGTCTGGGTCTGGATATGAGGAGTGAATTCGGAGCATACCCCTGGACCCTTTACGTGTCCTACAGACGTTATTTCTGAACAGCCGCGGTTACAGTATGGGAAGGTATTCCTCTATCTCGTATCTGCTCACGTGAGCCATGTACCTGTCCCATTCCATCTTCTTGTTTGCAATGAATGTCTCGAAGACGTGATCCCCCAGTGCCTGACGCATCATCTTCGAACGTGACATGGCATGCACTGCCTCGTTGAGATCCCTTGGGAGCGAGCGGATAGAGCGTCTTCTGCGCTGGGCCGGGTTCATCCTGAAGATATCGTCCTCCACTGGTTTGGGCAGAGGATACTCGTGCGAGAGACCTTCCAGACCGGCCGAGAGCATCGCCGCAAAGGCGAGATACGGATTGGCAGCGGGATCCGGGGCCCGAAATTCGATTCTGGTGGCCTTCTCTTTGCCGGGTTTGTACATGGGAACACGCACCAGGGCCGATCGGTTGCGCTGACCCCATGACACGTACACCGGGGCCTCGTAGTCTGGGACCAGTCGTTTGTAAGAGTTCACCCATTGATTCGTGACAGCGATTATCTCTCCTACGTGATGTAGCAGGCCGCTCAGGTATCTCTTGGCGGTTTTGGACAGGTGGTACTCGTCGTCTGCATCAAAGAAGGCATTCTTGTCTCCTACAAATAGGGACTGGTGTACGTGCATTCCGCTTCCGTTCACGCCGAACACTGGTTTGGGCATGAAAGTGGCGTGATATCCGTGCCTCCGGGCCACCTCACGCACCAGAACGCGGTAGATCATTGTGATGTCGGCCATCTGGAGCGCCTCGCGGTAGCGCAGATCTATCTCGTGCTGGGAGGGCGCCACCTCGTGATGGGAGTACTCCACCTCGATGCCCATGGACTCTAAGGCCATTACCGTCTCCTTGCGCATCTCGGTACCTATGTCGTGATGGTTGAAGTCGAAGTATCCTTCGTGATCCAGGCCCGTTGGATCTGTCTCGCCACGGAAGTAGAAGTACTCGAGCTCTGGCCCCACGTAGAAGGTGAAGCCCATGTCCCTGGCCCGGCTCAGTGCCTTTCTCAGCACGAAGCGCGGATCTCCCTCGTATGGCGAGCCATCAGGCTTCTTTATGTCGCAGATGAGAACTGCCGATCTTTCCTCACCAGCCACTGACCAGGGGAACAGCCTGTAGGTATCGGGATCTGGCAGGGCTATGAGGTCGGATTCCTCGATGCGAACGAATCCCTCTATGGAGGAACCGTCGAAGCCCATGCCTTCGGTGAGGGCTGTCTCGAGTTCCCGTACGGTTATGGTGAATCCCTTGAGCCTGCCCAGGATGTCCGTGAACCACAGCCGCACGAATTGTACGCCGTCGCGCTGGGCCTGGTCCAAGATTCTGGCTGCGGCCCGTTTTCTTTCTTGGGAACTCATACACCCTGCAATCCTGTCCTTTTTGGTGGTTTCTGTTCCGTGATCCTTTCCTGTCGTCATCGTTTACCTCCGTGAGTCCCCTTTTAAACCCATGTTTGAAGCATGTCAATCCCATGTTTGAAGCGTATTAAACCCATGTTTAAGCTCAATTTTCGTGCAGATGTGTATTGTTTATGGTGAATTTATAATAGGGTAGATCCAAGACTCAGGATCGTATAAACCCCCTTCCGAAAGGCCCGGACGGTCGGGCACCAGCAGGAGGCGGTCATGAAGTATCCAAATATCGTTTCAGCCATGATTGCGGCGGTACTTGCCTTTTCGGGGTGTGTCCATGACTCGAATCCGGACTCTTCCGGGAGAAATAACGTGAACAGCGGTTCAGGAGGTGACAGCAATTCGGACACCGGTGGCGGCTATGCCGACGGTGGACGCTGCGGTGACGGCACCGTGCAGGCCTATTACGAGATATGTGACTACAGTGGCACCAGGCCATATGGCCCCTTCGAGTGGTCGTGCACGGAGGAATGCCAAACAGAAGTGGGAACCTTCATTCTCCGGCCTGATACGGTATCGGCCACACTCCTCTACGATTCAGGGAACAGCATAACCAGGGTGGTGACAGACAGTGAGTTCATTGCCCTTGCTGGTGTGCAGTCCAAGGACGACGGCTGGGAGCATGCATTTACCATGACATGGGACGGTACCTGGAATTTTCTCGGAGTGGGTCCACATCTGAAGAACGGGTACGACAGACTGAAGGATCTGCGCCTCGTGGATGGTATGATACTGGCAGCGGGATCTACTTCCGGAGTACTGGACGGCTCCATAGACACGGATAACAAGTACAACGATTACGATGGCATACTGCTTTCGGCACCTCGGGATTTGTCGTCCTGGCAGTCCGTGGTGGAGCTGTCCTCGCCCATCTATGATTCCCCAATAAACAGCGTGGACTTCGATTCTGAGGGCTACGTGTACGTGGCAGGAAGCACAGAGGGCCCCATCGGATCTGGCAGCCCTTCGGGATCCTCACCGGAGCGCTCCCATGCCTTCATCCGCAAGATGACCGTGGACGGAAGCGAGGTATGGACGGTCTACCTGGACGTTACGAATCCGGCTGAGGCATCGGTGTTCGGCACATCCATAAGTGACCTGAGGGTGATCCCTGGCACAGACTACGGTTATGCCGTGGGTTCTTTCGATGGACCCCTGTTCGATGGTGACGATGCCCTCGGAGGCTATGACGCAGTGCTCATGAAGTTCAGCCTCCTGGACGGCTCGGTGGTGTGGACCGTACACCTGGGTTCAGATGGCAAGGATGTCTCTGACGGTCTGGCCGTGATGCCTGACGGTTCAGCCGTGGTGGTGGGAACCAGTGGTGATGTTCCCTATTACATACTTGCTGCCCGGGTGGATGCACAGGGCAATGTCATGTGGGAGCATACCTGGGGTGAGAGTTCTGCTACATACGAGGCCTATGACGTCGATGTTGACGAGTACGGCTATGTTTACGTGGTGGGGACCACGGACGATGACTTCTCCATGGTGGAGGAAGGGCATTCGAGTACAGGTCTTTCTGATGCCTATCTATGGATTTTGGATCCAGACGACGGTTCCCACGTGTGGGTGGATATCTTCAACTACACCAAGACGAAGCACGAGTGCTGGGCCAACGACGTCCACTACGACAGGTACGCTGCCACGGTATATGTATCGGGCGCTTGCCAGCCCGACATACACGAAGACGGACGCTTCGGATACATTAGGGCCTACCGACTGTTTTGGGGCAACTGATGGTATGACTTCAGTCATATGCGTGTTTGAAGGTATTCAAAAGCCTATTTTAGACCAGTCAAAGTCTTTTTGGTGCCTGTTTTCTCGTTGAAATACTGGTTTGACAGCTCTTGAAACCTGTGGGTGGAACAGCATGTAGTGCCGTGCTACACTGCCGTCATGAGTGCTTTACCTCTTCATCCTGGCTGGGTTTTGAGGCAGTTTTACGCCATCTCGTTACTTGCCATGATTTCCTGTTCTGGTTTTGGCACCTCGGGTTCATACAGCGGGGGTGAGGACGATACCCCTGATGCCACTGACTCGGTACCTCCGGTGCTGGAGCTGGTCCAGGGCCCCGGACCACTCGTAGGTGATGCCACCGTGCAGGTGGTGTTCCGTTCCAGTGAAGCAGGGACAGTCTCGTACAGCCCCACCTGTCCTGGGTCGCTGCAGTCGGCCAGCCAGGGACTCAATACCTCTGTCTTGGGGCCCCTCAAAGACGGTCCATATGGTAGGTGCCACATGTTCCAGTGTGTCATCACAGTCACCGACAGGGACGGCAATGTATCCAGACCGCTATTCGTGCCGGATTTCATCGTGGATACCATGGCTCCCGCACCTCCTGTCATAAAGGATTTCCCCGACCGTACGCGGGATTCCACGTTCACGGTATATCTGGAGGGGCAGGGGGACTGTGACGTCCTTTTGGATGGCACACGTCTGGTGGGGTATACCTCGAATGACGGCACGGCCCAGGTCACTGTGGGGCCTTTCTCAGAGCACGGACAGATTCAGTTTGCTCTTCATCTACGTGATAGAGCCGGGAATGTGAGCGGCCCTGCCGTGGCTGTCCTGTGGCGCTACGGTCACCTGCCTGTCTGTGAGACAGACGGCCTGCACGATGAGATCTCAGAACTGTGGAACACTCTGAAGCCATACTTCGAAGCGCTGGCAGACGGTTCCGGAGACAGACCGTACAGACTGTATGACCTGCAATTATTCACGGCACCTCTGCTCCGTTATGCCTTAAATAGCAAGGCAGACAGGCTACTGGAAGGACTAGCGGCAGTCTATCTGAGGGCTGCTCAGACCCTGACCCTGACCGACAGGTATGTTTTTTACTACTTCCCTGATCCGGATTCTCCATCTAGTTCCACACACACCCTGGACCGTGCCTATCCCATGTGGGTGACACCCTCCACTGGAGCCGAAAGCGTGCTCGTCTCGTCGCAGTTTCTCTATGCAGTGTCCCTTCTCGTGCGTTACGGCGCCTTTTTGGATCCTGCGCAAAGACCCCGGTGGGTGATAGACTTCATGCAGACGTACGTGCCGGTGCTTCGGGAGCATTATGCGAGATGGATACAGGGCGTGACCGTGGATGGTGTGTATCAGGAGCGCGGGCCTTTCCAGGTGAGGGGATGGGGATGCCGTCATGACGGTCGGTACGTTCAGACAGGCATGAACCACCGTGTATATACACGGCTCAGACTGTCCATGGCCCTTGGAGACGGTTCTTCTCCGGGTTACTGCAACGCAGTGCTGGATTCGGATTTGTGGATTTATGCCGGGCTGTCCAATCTTCTGGCTGCTGCTACACGGGATCCCACGGATGTTTCACTGGGTGATACGGATTTTGGGGTATACCTACAGTACCTTCAGACCGCTTCCGAGCTTCTCGAGTCCAGGACTTCATACGAGCAGTGCACTGATCATGAGGGCCATCGAGCTCAGTGTGCCTTTTTCGACCTGGGAATCTGGGACGATCATGCGGATAACGCCTATACCGGATACACGGGAACGTCGTATCCAGATGCCTCTGATGCCCGCACCGCCTCCATGGTGGGATGGGACATAAGTCATGCCCGCCGTTTCGTGGAGGCCTTCGGAGCGCTGTACCGCAATGCTCCGGTGCTGGGACTGTCCTTCCCAGACCTTCGATTCATGCAGGCCATGGCAGCCAAGATGGCAGCCAAGGTTTTTCTCGGCGACTTTTCCATGCCCCTATTTGCTAACTTCATGGATGGAACCAACGGATGGTACAGGGTGGGCTATTCAGGACGCGAGGGATTCGGGTACCAGCCTTCGGACCTCTCAATCTCCTTCCTCACTGGGGGATATGGTGCCTGGATGGAGTACTGGCCGCCCCTGGAGGACGTGTTCGCGGCCACCTACGATATGCTCGAAAGCACTGATCCATCTGTAGAGCAGCATGTCCAAGACCATTACGAGTACTGCATGTGGTATGACTACCAGAGGTATCGGTGTCTTGACCTGGATGACGACTCCACCACCACCTCCCTGATGAAACTTCAGTACTACTCGTCCATATGCTACTGAGGAACCGGAAGGGGGTCCTATCACCTCGAAAGTGACGGTGACGGACTGGCTGCGGATTCAGTGCTCTTCGCCTTCTTCTGGATCGCTCGAGTCAAAGGAATGGGGCCTGAGTTTCGATACGTCGATATCGGGCATTGGGAGGAAGTTTTCTGGAAGTGGCAGCTCCTCCAGGGGAATGTGGATCATCTCGATTCCTAGCTTTTCAGCCCACTCGAAGGTGCGCTCGTCACGGTAGAACTCGCCGTAGTAGATGCGTTTTATGCCGGCGTTGGTTATCATTTTGAAACAGTTCCAACACGGAGAGGCCGTGACGTATATGTCTGCGCCCTCCACTGCTATACCGTGCCGTGCAGCGTGTATTATGGCATTCGCTTCGGCGTGTATGGTTGCCACGCAGTGACCGTTCTCCATCATGCAGCCAACATCGAAACAGTGTGGGGCACCCCGCATTGATCCGTTGTAACCTGTTGAAAGTATTATGTTGTCCCTGACTATGACCGCACCCACGAATTTGCGGGGACAGGTGGAACGCGAGGCCACCATGCGTGCGATGTTCATGAAGTATTCCTGCCATGACTGACGCCTGTATTTTTCTGTGCCGGTGCTCATGGAATCCTCCGCCAAGGGCCACCGTTACAGTGTTGCCGGTGGCTGTGTGTGGGGCAGGGTAGCACATGGGAGACCTCGAAGTCCATACGGTCATACATGGGGTAGACAGGAACACTGTTCCAACCGTACAGTCTGGACTTTTAGAGTAAGGTATGTCAAAAAATGCTGTTATTTCATATAGTTACAAAATAGCACAATTTCTATGGAGTAACTGGTAATTAATTCTTGAATATTAATCAATTCAGAGTATTTATGCAAAATAACAGGAGAGAGTCATGGACTCCCACAGCAGTATCTCGTTACCTGATCTCAGAACACGCATACTTCTGGAGGTTTCGGACCGGCTGAGTTCGCCTGGGGCGCACGACACTGGATTTCATCCCCACAGCGATGTCCCCATGCCGTCGAGGGACGTGCTCGGTGAGGTCATGGAGATCCTTAAACGGGTGCTCTTTCCCGGTTACTACGGCAATCCTGACCTTTCCAGACAGACCATGCACTTTCACATCGGAGCCGACCTGGACAGACTCCACCGTCTCATGGTGGAGCAGGTGAGGCGGGGTTTTTGTTTTCAGTGTGCTCTGGATTCTGACGCCATCCGGTGCGAGGAGTGTCTGCACCGTTCGGAGGAGGTCGTACTTCGCTTCATCGAGCAGCTTCCCGAGGTTAAACGCCTTCTCGCCACGGACGTGCACGCAGCCTACATCGGAGATCCGGCAGCCAAGAGTCACGGCGAGGCCATATACTGTTATCCCAGTATAGTGGCCATGACCCACTACAGGGTGGCTCATGCACTGTCCAGCCTCGAGGTTCCCCTGATCCCGCGCATACTTACGGAGCTCGCCCATTCGGTGACAGGTATCGACATTCATCCCGGTGCCCAAATTGGCGAATACTTCTTCATGGATCACGGTACAGGCATAGTGATAGGCGAGACCTGTGTCATAGGGCGTAACGTCAGGGTGTATCAGGGAGTAACCCTGGGGGCTAAGAGCTTCCCACTGGATGAGAAAGGCAATCCGATCAAAGGGATAGCCCGTCATCCCATAGTGGAGGACGATGTCATCATATATTCGGGAGCCACGATACTGGGGCGGGTACGCATAGGACGGCGCAGCGTCATCGGCGGCAATGTCTGGATAACCAGGGATGTACCAGCGGAGTCCAGGGTTTTGCAGCACAGGTTCCACGTTCAGTCGTTTTTGGATGGTAGCGGTATATAGGAGTCGGATTATGCGGATTTCCACGAAAGTCAGGTATGCGCTCAGGGCCACCGTCGAGCTGGCTCTTCACTGGGGTCAAGGCCCCATCATGGCTGAGACGATTGCCAGGAGACAGGAGCTGTCACGCAAGTACCTGGAATCCCTGCTGCTGGCCCTGAAGAACGGTCGCGTCCTGTCGAGTGTCAGGGGTGTTGGTGGTGGCTGGACCCTTGCACGACCTCCGGGAGAGATAACAGTGGAAGACGTCTACCGGGCAGTGGAAGGCAATATCGTGCTTTTGGAATGTGTGGAGAACCCTGACTCGTGTTCCCACATAAAGGCATGTCCAACCCATGAGTTCTGGGAGGATCTCACTCATGTGGTGGTAGACAAGATGCGCAGTGTCACCATCCTCGCCCTTGCCGAGCACGCAAGGGAGAAAAGTATGCGGGAGTACATGTACTACATATGACGGGCAAGGAACATTGTGTCACCTTACCCGGTGAATATCAGGAGAACGGTCATGAAAGAGAACAGTACACGGATGAACATAGCCGAAGACACGACCAGGCTCGTGGGCAGGACGCCCATGGTGTGGATAAGGAGGCTGAGTGAGGGACGGAAGGCCCGTATCGCAGCGAAACTGGAGTATTTCAATCCCATGGGTTCGGTCAAGGACCGTATTGGTGTGGCCATGATAGAAGACGCCGAGGAGCGTGGAGCCCTGAAGCCGGGAATGACCATAGTGGAAGCATCCAGCGGGAATACGGGCATCGCTCTGGCCTGGGCGGCAGCGGTCAAGGGATACAGGTGCGTCATCACGATGCCTGAGTCTATGAGTGTGGAGCGCAGGCACGTGCTCAGGATTCTGGGAGCCGAGCTGGAACTGACCCCGGCCCAGGAGGGAATGCGGGGTGCAGTGGACAGAGCCGAGGAGCTTGGAGCTCAGGAGGGTTACTTTCTGCCCCGTCAGTTCGCCAATCCTGCCAATCCTGCGGTGCACAAAGACACCACGGCCCTGGAAATCTGGCGAGACACGGCAGGACAGGCTGATGTGGTGGTCATGGGCGTGGGTACAGGGGGAACCGTGACGGGTGTGGGTCAGGGCCTTAAGAAGCTCAATCCCGACGTGCGTATCATTGCCGTGGAGCCCGAGGAGTCGCCAGTGCTTTCCGGTGGTGAGGCCGGGCCACACAAAATCCAGGGTCTGGGTGCCGGATTCATTCCAGAGGTGCTGGACCGGCGGATCATCGACGAGGTTATGACTGTGAAGAGCCGGGATGCCATGGACACGGCAATGAGGGCAGCTCGTGATGAAGGGCTATTCGTAGGTATATCCTCCGGAGCTGCGCTGCATGCGGCACTTCAGGTAGCTTCCCGCAGGGACATGGCAGGAAGGCTGGTGGTGGTCGTGCTTCCCGATACGGGTGAAAGGTATCTGTCCACCTGGATGGCCAATATTATGTGAATACGCGCATATGAGAGCAATAGATATGCCGCATAGAGTGTAAGTTGTTGAAATTATTGAATTAAATCTTGAATTCAGGAGATTTTACAGAGGGGGGGACATCTTCTTTTCAATATGTTATCAATGGGGATTGCAGGAGGTAGGGATGTCCGACGACATCAGACGTGATGAACCTGGTCTTTCAGAAAATTCCCTGAACGGCGGCGATCAGTCTCAGACCACCGTGGCCTCGGAACAGTACAATGCCGATGCCATACAGGTACTCAAGGGGCTGGAGGCCGTCAGAAAACGTCCGGGCATGTATATCGGAGACACGGACGACGGTTCTGGGCTTCATCACATGGTATTCGAGGTGGTGGACAACGCCGTAGACGAGGCTCTTGCCGGTTACTGTGACACCATAAAGGTCATCGTCCATTACGATGGGGCCGTGACGGTGGAGGATAACGGACGCGGCATTCCCGTGGACATGCACGAGGAGGGCAAGCCAGCAGCGGAGATCATCATGACGGAGCTCCATTCTGGCGCCAAGTTCGGTTCCTCCATGTACAAGGTATCGGGCGGTCTTCACGGTGTTGGTGTCTCGGTGGTCAATGCCCTGTCCAGGCGTCTCATCCTTGAAATCAAGCGTGACGGTAAGGTGTACCGACAGGAATACGAGCGCGGAGAGGCCGTGAGTACCCTTGAAGTGGTGGGGCAGGCCGAAGGAACTGGCACGAAGATAACGTTCTGGCCTGATCCCGAGATATTCACGGTCACGGAGTTCTCCCATTCGGTGTTGGCCCACAGACTGAGGCAGATTTCCTTTCTGAACCGAGGGGTACGTATCGAGTTCACGGACGAGCGCGTCGACAAGACCGAAATCTTCGACTCCCAGGGCGGCCTTGCGTCATATGTGGCCTATCTGGCCCGCTCGCGTAGTCCCCTTCACGATCCGCCGTTCCACTTCTTCGGAAATATCGACGACACCGAGGTGGAGGTAGCTCTTCAGTGGACCGATGCCCTCCAGGAGACTATCTACTGCTTCACCAACAACCTCCCCAACAAGGATGGAGGTACGCACCTGACGGGTCTTCGTAAGGCCCTCACCAGAGCGATAAACGACTACGGTCAAAAAAACAATTATTTCAAGGATTTGAAGAGCATGCCCTCGGGTGAGGACGTGAGGGAGGGACTGGTTGCGGTCCTTTCGGTGCGTCATCCTGATCCCAAGTTCAATTCTCAGACCAAGGACAAACTCGTGTCCTCTGAGGTGCTGGGCATAGTCGAGTCAGTGGTATTCGAGAACCTGGTGAGAGACCTGGAGGAGAATCCGCGGGCAGCTAAGAGCATCATCTCCAAGGTGGTCACCGCGGCCAAGGCCAGGGAGGCTGCACGCAAGGCCCGAGAGCTGGTTCAGCGCAAGAGTGCTCTCGAGAGTACCTCACTGCCGGGCAAGCTGGCTGACTGCCAGGAGCGTGAACCCGAAAAGAGCGAGCTGTTCCTGGTGGAGGGTGATTCGGCAGGCGGTTCAGCCAAACAGGGGCGTGACCGCAGATTCCAGGCCATCTTGCCTCTGCGCGGGAAGATTCTCAACGTGGAGAAGGCACGGCCCGAGAAGATGCTCTCCTCCCAGGAGCTGGTGTCCCTGATAACGGCTTTGGGCGTGACTCCTCAGGATGACGGCTCCTTTGCCACGGAGAAGCTCAGATACCACAAAATCATCCTCATGACCGACGCCGACGTGGACGGAGCTCACATCCGTACCCTGCTTCTAACCTTTTTCTACAGAAAGATGCCTCAGGTCATAGAGAACGGATATCTGTACATCGCCCAGCCTCCGCTGTATCTCGTATCCAAGGGCAAGAACAAGCGCTATCTCAAGGATGAAAAGGCCCTGGAGGATTACCTCATATCCTTGGCATCCAAGAGCGTACAGATAAAGGCCGGTGACAGAGACCTCGACGAGGAGGAAATCCGCAATTTCCTGGTGCAAGCAGCACGCTACAGAGACTTGGCTTACAGACTTGGCCGTCTTTTCCCCCCAGAACTGCTCCACGTGGTGATAACCATGGAAGACATCCGACAGGGGAATCTCAAGACAGTAGAGCAGACTCAGGCCATAGCCACGAGACTCATGGAACGTCTGCAGAACCGGGAGCGTGTGGCAACGGTTTCGGTGGAGCCGGTGCGCGATGACCCCTACGGTTATGCATTGTCCGTGAAGCTGCGCTATTCAGGAAAACTCAAAACACTGAAAGTAGACGCTCTCTTCCTGGAGTCCGAGGAACTGCGCGAACTTCGGGACATAGTGAACGAGTTCCATTCTATGGCTCCGTTACCCTGGACTGTTACGGTTAAGGATGGGGATCATGAGGCCCGTTCTCCCGTGGAAATCATAAACCTGGCCGAGGATGAGGGCAGAAGGGGTATTACCATTCAGCGTTACAAGGGTCTTGGTGAGATGAATCCTGACCAGTTATGGGATACTACCATGGATCCCGACAACCGGACGCTTCTCAAGGTTGAGCTCCTGGAGCGCGAGGAGACGGACGAGATATTCACGGTGCTCATGGGTGACGCCGTGGAGCCCCGTAGGGAGTTCATTGAAACCAACGCCCTGAATGTACGTAATCTCGATGTGTAAAAGTTTAGTTATTTCAATAGGTTAGATAATGTTTGACTGGATTGCCCGTCTGCTGTTCGGCTCCAAGGTGCGCAGGATTCAATACCTGAAGCAGGCCCTTGAGTATATAGAGCTCGGCAACCTAGACAAGGCCACCGAGCTGGTCAATTCCCAGAAACCCAGGCAGTATCTACAGGATGTGGCACTGTGGCACTTCGTCGCCGGGAGGCTAGCCCTAGATACGGGAGACTCGGTGAGGGCCGA
>JALWFW010000040.1 GCA_027013865.1 Polyangiaceae bacterium
GTTCAGTGGGTTGGGCACTATCTCCGTCTTCTCGTACTCCTCCTCAGGAGTCTTGATGAGCCTGGCAGTGGTGGAATCAAAGGAAATTTCTTCACCTTCCCTTAAACTGCCGATGAGATTCTTTATCTCCTCCAGATCCTTGAGCCCAAGACGGGCGGCTATCTCCCTGGCCTCCTCGAGAACCTCCAGAGCCCTGTCCTCGCGACCTGTCTCAACGAGGAAACGCGCATATCTCTTCAGGGCTCTTGCCTGCTGAGCCTCGTTCTTGAGCATGGCGAAGATGTCCACTGCCTGCTGGAACAGTCCGTCGGCCTCTCCCGTCTGAGTATCGTCACCAATGGAGACCACCGTAGAGGAGAGCACCTCGGCCAGGGCCATGAGAGCCATTGCCTTGTACTCCACCACGTCCAGATCCTCGGCCAGGGCCATGGCCTGCTGGGCCAGCTCCAGGGCTTCCTCTGCATTACCCAGGGCCATCATCACCGTGGACAGGTTGCGGCGGGCATCGAACAGTACCTGGCGGTCCTGCATCTCCTCGGCCAGGGCGATGGCCCTCTCCAGCATGCCTCTGGCCTCCACGTACTTGCTCTTGAGAGCCAGAGCCTCCCCCAGATTATTGAGGAGTTTTGCCTCCATGGGCATGTTACCCGTCTCCTCGGTGAGTTTGCGGGCACCATTCCACTGCTCCATGGCATCGTCTATCCTGCCCTGATGGGCATACAAGACTCCCAGTACGTTCAGGGAGTTTATGACGCCTGTCTTGTCCCCCACCTGTCTGCGCAGTGACAGAGCCTCGTAGAAACATGATGCAGCCTCGTTAAAGCGCCCGGTTCCCATTTCGATGAGGCCTATGTTGGTGAGTGACACGGCAATGGACCTGGGATCTCCTATCTTGCGCCTGAGCTCGAGGGCCTCGGCGCCATAACGCATGGCTTCTTCATACTCGCCAAGTGCCCGTAATATTTGGGAAATATCGTCCTTGGATCCAGCTATACCCCTTTCATCACCTGCTGCCTCGAACAGTTTCAGTCCTCTTTTGAGGTATTCCAAAGCAAGGGCCAGATTGCCCTTGGACCGGTGTATGCGACCCATCTTGTTGAACGCGACACCGCCCTTGGCCCTCGACGACATGAGCCATGACAGTCTCAGCATCTTCTCGTAGCAGGTGAGCGCCTTGTTGAATTCACCCTTGAGCTCATAGACACTGCCGAGATCATGCCACCATGTGAGACGTTCGCCTATATTGCCTGCCTGGTGGGTACGTAGGGCCTGGATATACAGACGTACGGCCTTGTCATTGAGGAACCTAGACCTGGCCTCATTGCCTGCAGCAGCATAATGGGCGGCTGCCCTGTCCTTGTACCCTGCTGCCTCGAAATGACGTCCCACCTCCTCGTGGAGATCGAGCTTGTCCTCACCGCGCAGATGGAGTTCGAGCCACTGTGCGGCCTGGAAGTGGTAAAGGCTGCGCTCCTGGGAGGGGATGGCCTCGTACACGAGATTCCATATGGGCGGATACGAGAACCTGTACTCCTTCTCTCCGTATAGTGTGCTCGACGTGACCGGCTCTATGAATCCGCGCTTGAGATGGCGCTCCAGGGAATTGGAGACTATCTTTATGGTGAAGTCTCCGCTGCGCGTGATGGCATCTAGGGAAGGCCCGTCTGGATCGCTCTTGATTTCCTCACCGTAGAGAGCCACACGAATCATCGCCACCACACCGTCGAGCCAGAAATGCTCTCCAAATGTGGCAGCACGGTTGAGGACGTCACGATCCGAGCGCGGCAGATGGTGTATCCTGGCAGCAAGGATACCCTCTAGGGTAGGTGGGATGTGGCTCGTGGCCAGACGTGACAGTCTGACGCGCCACGGTTCGGCAGAGGTGTCGATTATTTCGCTTTCTATGAGATAACGCGCCAGTTCCTCGATGGTACGCGGCGACCTGTCCATGCGCTCACGTAGATGGGACAGAAGCGATTTGGGGAACTTCTCCACCTTGGGAAGCAGCAGACGGAGCAGCTCTTCGCTCTCGTCGGCATCGAGGGGTGACAGCTTGAGCTTGACCGTAGGGTAGTCGCCTTCGGCCCACTGCGGGAACTGGGTAAACAGGTCGTCCCTGCCAGCAGCCACGATAAGGACTGGGCTGGACGAAAGGCCATCCGCCAGATAGTGCAGTAGATTGATGTTCTCGTGCTCGGCCCGGTCCACTGAGTCCACGGCTATGACCATGGGCATCTCACGGGCCATGGCATCCAGGAGTCTGCGCACCACGATGAACATGCGCAGCTCTATCTGTGAGGGAGAGGCCATGATGGGCTCTAAAATCTCGCTGTCAGACATGTCATATCCCAGATACTGGGCCAGAATATGAACCGTCTCACGGGCCTGGGAATCGTTCATATAGGAACGAATACCTTCCTCCAGTTGCACCACTGCCTCATCCCTGGACATGTTGCCTATTTCCACTCCAAACAAAGAGGTCACAGCACTCAAGAACGAGGCGAATGGGGAGGACCCCAGGGTCTTTGCCAGATCCGTGTGGAAAACCCAGTATGAATCCTCGGAATTCTTTATCTGTTCGGCAAATTCCCTCAAAATACGAGATTTTCCTATTCCAGCGGGCCCGTGGAGCGTGATGAAGGTCAACTGACTGTGCTGACGCACCCGCTCCAGTTCCTGCATCAGACGTTCCATGTCAACGGCATGTCCCACGAATTTGGCACTGGGAGCGATATAGAAGATGCCCTGAGGGGGGGCATCGAAGGGTGACTCTATCTCAGGAAGGACACCGGCTCCGATGTGTCTGCCCTCAGCAGTGCCTTCCTCACCGGGATTGAATGCATTCTGGAGAAGGGCCACCTGGGATTCGCCGTCAAGCGAATTTCCTTCGACTGAAAAACGGTAACCGCACACCGGGCATACTTCTGTTCCTTCATCTATGGGTATTCCACATCGCGGACACTTCATCTCGTTCCCTCCGCGTCTAGACTTTTGCAGTAGTCCACCATTCGTGCATACTGGGCCTCTGCTCTGGCCAGTTCTTCGTCCGTGGGCATGACGTTCTTTGCTCCGGGACGCACACCAAACCTATCGAGCCCTGTGAAATAGACCGGCTGCTCCCCTCTGGCGATGAGTGCACAGTTCCGCCTCATCATCTCCTTGACTATGGCTGGAACTGCACTGACGCTCCATATGTGGGTATCGTGAAACAGCAGGATTCCCCCTTCCTTTATGGAAAGGTACTTCATCACATACTCGTAAACCTTCGCGGCTGAATGATCGAAAGGATCGTTGGAATCCAGGTTCCACATGACTATGGTATATCCTTTCTTTGCGAGCCAGTGCCTGATATAGCGGGTGAGAACACCGTAGGGAGGCCGGTATATACGTGTCTTCACGCCTAGCACACGCCGGACGAGCTCCTGTGTGGTCACAAGCTCCTTGACCTGACTGTCGGGGGGGATACGACTCATCACCGGATGGGAGAAGGAATGGTTGCCGATGGCATGGCCGCGCCTGTATTCCTCTGCCAGTACCTCCCGCGCTCTCCATGAATGTGCTATACGCCTGCCAACCACGAAAAACGTCACCTTGAGGCCCAAATCGTCCAGATAATCCAGCAAAATTGGAGTGGTCACGAGATCTGGCCCATCATCAAAGGTGAGGGCCACGGTACGCCCGTCACGCACTGCTCCGGTCGTTACCAGGGGCAAAGGCACAGCGGACGGGACAAGGACTCCCAGCAGCAAAGATATGACCATTGCCAGATTCATGAGCGGCATTTTATCCTATCTGCCCCCCAGTGGCAATTTGATACTTGTTCCCAAAAGCCGGTCCGGCACTGGTCTGCCTAGACCAGTCCGTAAGTCGTCTACCCCTGCGGCAGCTCCCCGTGCATGTACATGTACAAGTGAAAACGCAGGACATTGGGAAGTTTTTCAGTGGGGAACCTGGCCCCATCGGGCTTAGCGCCGGGCTCATGACCGTGTGGGGCCCGCTCATGGTCACTATCGTCATCCATGCCAAGGGCGTGGTATATCTGTCCCTCCACACGCATTCCCGCCTTCCTCATGAGTCCGATGACATGCCTGGGAAGCTCCAGGCGAACGTAACTCATGGGAATCTCGCGGCACTGCCCGGATTGTTCCGCTGGCACGTATTCCGGGACCCTGTGCACCTCACCGCGGGCAAAATACCGGGCCTTCATGATGAACTGGCGTCTTTCGGGATCCTTCAGGTACGAGACCCACTTCTTCCAGGCTTCGGGATTCTCGTCGAAGAGGGTTAGTACCCGCTCGAATTGTCCGAGAAACTCTTCCTTTTCTTCACACAGACGGTGCGCAGCCTGAACCGGCAGGACAGTCCACAGGGGATACGGTTTTGCCATGACGACCTCCTGTGAACACTTCCTAGGTCAACCTCCCACTTCTGGCAAGGGAAAAGAAAAGACATCCCTAACTGTTTGAGGGAACCTGAACTCATGTAGATAAGAAAACCGTGCATATGCTTTCTTTATAAAAAACATCAATGATTACAGTATGTTACAAAAATAAAAAAACAGATGATAGAAGGTAGGAACGACTGGCTTATGCCTACTTGGTGGTCTTCGCCAGCTTGCGCAGCTCTTCCACACGTTTGCGGAAGGTATCGGCCGCGAGCTTGAAGGGCTCTGGCGACATCATGTCCACACCGGCATCCTTGAGGATCTGGAGCGGATCCTTGGATCCACCAGCCTTGAGAAGACCTTCTATGTACTTCTTGGCAGCGGCATCACCACCCTCGAGCACTTTGTGGGCAAGAGCCGTGGCAGCGATAAATCCATTCACATAGGAGTACACATAGAAGAAGTAGTAAAAGTGCGGAATGTAGGCCCACTCCACCGAATACAGATCATCTATCTTCATGACGCCTTTGTCATGACCGTGGTAGTCACGCAGCAGCCTGAGATACGTGGAATCGAGAAGGTCTGCTGTAATGGGACTGCCCTCTTCATAGGCCTTGTACATGTCGTATTCGAACTCGGCAAACATGGTCTGGCGGTAGACCGTACCCCTGAAGGAATCGAGATAATGGGACAGGAGGAACCTTCTGACGTTGGGATCCTTCTCGTGGGAGAGCATGTACTCGATAAGAAGGGTCTCGTTGAAGATGGATGCCACCTCTGCATTGAAGATCACGTAGTGGCTCTTGGGATAGGGCTGTGTCTTGTTTGAGAACCACGAGTGCATGGCGTGTCCGAGCTCGTGCGCCAGGGTGCTTACGCCTTCGAAGTCGCCGTTGAAGTTGTGCAGCACGAAGGGATGGTATCCGTACAGGGAGTCCATGTAGGCACCGGAACGCTTGCCCTTGTTGGGATATACGTCGATCCAACCGCTACCGGGTTTGAGGGCCTCGTTGAGCAGTTTGACGTATTCGGGGCCAAGAGGAGCCAGGGCCTTTTTGACTGTCTCAGCAGCCTCCTCGTAGGTGTAATCCCTGGGTTTCGTGGTCACCAGGGGCGGATAGATGTCGTAGTACTCCATGTCACCCTTGATACCTAAAAGCTCCTTGCGCAGCTTGAGGTACTCATGGAAGGCAGGCAGTGTGGAACGCACGTTCTTTATGAGGTTCGTGTAGTACTCCACCGGAATGGCCTTGGGGTACAAGGCGGCCTCGAGGGCACTCTTGTAGTGACGTGCCTTGGCGTTGTACTCGTAGTACTTGACCTGGGAGCCCAGCAGGTTGGCGAAGGTGTTGCGGTAGTGTTTGAAGGTTCCCCAAAATGAGTGGAACACTTCACGTCTCACGTCACGGTTCATATCGGCTCTGTACTTCACGTACATGGGAATGGAGAGCTGGACATCGTTGCCATCGGCATCCTTTATCTTGGGGAACTCCATCTCAGTGTTGTAGAAGGTGGAGTAAGTGTTGTATGCGGCGTATGCCAACACCGAGGACTGGGCAAGAATCTTCTCCTCGGGTTTGGAGAGTACGTGGGGTTTGAGCCTCAGGAGTTTCTCAAAGTAGCGGGAATAGTCGGCCAGCTTCTTGTTCTTGGCCAGGGAACGCAGTTTGCGCTCAGGTAGCTTGAGAAGTTCGGGCTCGAAATACGAGGATACCGTTCCGAACTGAGTATCCAGTGCCTCCACTTTCTGGATCATCTCGCTGCCACGGGCCTGCCGCAGGTCCTGGTCGTGTATGCGAGATGCATAGAAGTATAGTTTTTCGATGCGCAACTGGAATTTGTAGTACTCGTCCAGCGCTTCCTTGATGTTCTTTATGGTGCGCAGCTTACCGCTGAACCGCCTAAACTTGGGCACCTCGGCCTTCACTGCATCGTACTCCTTGGACCAATCCTCGTAAGTCTTGAATATTATTGAAGGATCCCACTTATATCTATCAGGAATATCCTTGCGTTCCTTCACTTCTATCGTCTTTTTCCCGGTCTCTTTCTTCGCAGCCTGTTTGGAATTCTCGTCTTTATGGATGGGCACTTCCTTCACCTCCTCGGTTTTGGGCTTCTCCTGTACCTCGGCAGGACTGGTTGCCGGAGCCACATCACCACCACCGGATGCGAAACACCCGGTCATGAAAAAACCAAGCACCAGTATACTTCTCTTCATGTTTTGACCTCCTCTGGGGTTCGGATGGTCGCACTTTGTGTCGGGAAGTCAAGACTGCGATGACGTAACACGAGCCCCTTTCCCTTATTCGAAACCCAGTGAGTACTGCAGAAGAATAGCAAACGTGGACAAACGCAAAACCGCGTTTAGAGATCGCCGTAAAGCATAACCATGAAAGCCTTGGACGACTGCTCCAGCCTGGAGAACGCATCCTTGAGTTCCACCTCGGATTCAGAAGAGTCTAGAGCCTTTTGAGCCTGCTCGAGATCCACCATGATGGCATCACGCTCACTGGCAGTGAGCTGGTCACCGTACTCCTCCATGGCCTGCTCTGTGGTGTATATGAGCGTTTCGAGCTCATTGCGTAGCTCTGCCAGCCTCTTCTTGATTCTGTCCTGCTCTGCCATGGCTTCGGCCTCTGCCGCAATGCGCTCTATCTCGTCTTCGGTGAGGCCGTAGGTGGGCTGAACCTTCACGGACTGGCTCTTTCCGGTGCCGAGATCCTTTGCAGTGACACTCACTATGCCGTTGGAGTCTATCTCGAAGGTCACCTCTATCTGGGGAACGCCCCTGGGTGCCGGCGGAATACCCGTGAGCTGGAAGTGGGCAAGACTCTTGTTGTCGGCTGCCATGGGACGCTCGCCCTGCATTACGTGAATGTTCACGAAAGGCTGGTTATCCACGGCTGTGGTGAAGACCTCGGTCTTCTTGGTGGGGATGGGTGTGTTGCGTGGGATGAGAACGGTAAACAGCCCACCGGAAGTCTCCACACCAAGGGACAGTGGCGTCACGTCCAGCAGTAGAACATCTTCTACCTTGCCCTCGACTATGGCCCCCTGAATCGCAGCCCCCAGGGCCACCACCTCGTCGGGATTTATACCCTTGAAGGGCTTCTTGCCGAAGAACTCCCCTACCATCTTCTGGACCAGGGGCATGCGCGTCTGTCCCCCCACCAAAATGACATGATCCACGTCCTGGGGAGTGATACCGGCGTCCTTGAGTGCCGCCCGACACGGTTCCAGCGTCCGCTCCACGAGATCCCGGGTCAGTTTCTCCAGCTGGGCACGGCTGACAGTCTCGCTCAGATGAACGGGAGCGCCGTCCTTCATGGCGATGAAGGGAATGCTTATCTCCGTCTCGGTCACGGAACTGAGCTCCATCTTCGCCTTCTCCACAGCCTCCTTTACACGCTGGAGCCCCATTTTGTCCTCTGACAGGTCTATTCCTGTATTCTCCCTGAACTTGCCCACCACGTAGTCCAGCAGGCGGTTGTCGAAGTCCTCTCCACCCAAAAACGTGTCTCCGGACGTTGCCTTCACCTGAAACATCCGGTTTTCCAGCTGCAAAATGGATATATCGAAGGTGCCACCACCGAGGTCGTAGACTGCCACTGTCTCGGCGCCCTCCCTGTCCAGTCCGTATGCCAGAGCAGCGGCTGTGGGCTCATTGACTATGCGTCTGACCTCCAGACCGGCTATCTTGCCTGCATCCCGGGTGGCCTGACGCTGCGAATCGTCGAAGTAGGCCGGCACCGTGATGACTGTATCCGTGACTTCCTCACCAAGATAATCCTCGGCCATCTCCTTGAGCTTACGCAGCATGATGGCGGAAACCTCGACAGGGCTCATCTGTTTATCCCTGGCTTTCACCCAGGCATCTCCGTTGTCACTGGAGATGATTTTATAAGGCACACGGCCGGTGGTCTGCTGCACCATCTCGTCGTCGAACTTACGCCCCATGAGACGCTTGACAGCAAAAATCGTGTGCTGAGCATTGGCCACGTGGGCCCTTTTGGCAAGCTGTCCCACCAGTACGTCCCCCCCTTCAGTGAACGTCACTATGGAAGGTGTCGTACGGCTTCCTTCAGTGTTGGGAATGATCTCTGGATCATCCCCTTTCATGTAGGCCATGCATGAATTGGTAGTGCCAAGATCTATGCCTATGAGTACACCCATGTTCTTTCTGTCCCCTTTACAAGGCCATGCCCCTTAAAACGGCGTCACTGTCCGTTCTGAGAATTTCCGTATGGAGCCGAAGCCACTATAACCTGGGCCGGACGGATGAGCTTGTCTCCAATCCGGTAACCTTTTCTGTACTGGTTGATCACCGTTCCCGGTTCGGCATCCTCAGATGGCTGCTGGGCCATAGCCTCATGGATTGCAGGGTCGAAATGCTGGCCCAGGGCATCAATCACCTCAACGCCATGCTTCTCGAGGACCTTGAGGAACTGACTTATGACCATCTTTACGCCTTCTATCAGGGCATCGGATGCTTCCTGTCCATCCGAGGATTCGGAATGACTCAAAGCCATCTCGAGATGGTCTAGGACTAGTAGGAAATCCTGAAGCAACTGATTCTTTATGGCGAACCGGGCATGCTCGATATCTTTCTGGGCCCTGCGTCTGGTATTTTCCGCCTCTGCTGCGTACCTGAGTTTGGCCTCCCGTTCTGCCTTCAGTTCCTTCTCCAGCTCGTCGATGCGATTTACCAGCTCGTCTATACGCAGTTCATAACTCTCTATGAGAGGTTCGGCATCCCCGCCGGCACCATCATCTCTTCCCTCCGGCTCAGCATCGCCACGTGGTGCATCCTCAGGTGTGGAATCGGGCTCCCGTTCAGACTGTTCGGATACTTTCCCTTCGGTGTCAGACTGCACATCCGACTCCTCTTCCGTTTCGGGGAGCTCTGATTCAGTTTCAGCCTCCACATGCTCCACAGGCTCGTCACCGAACTGAATTGGAACCTCCGTGGTACCGGGTTTCATGTCTTTATCCTTCACGGTCATCTCTTACGCCTCCATAACATGACAGACTGTCAGTCTCTGACAGACCGGCACACAGGACATTCCCGCAAATGGGAACATTACTGTGCTGTTCTGATGTACTGCACGGCTCTGCCAGGGAAAACTTTGCGCGGCAGATATTTTAAGTTCGCCCCCCTTGTGAGTCAAGGAATTGGCCCATTACGGCTGGCAGTCCACGAGAAAGCAGATGCAAGCCAGATCTATGCCCTCGGATGGTCCATGGGAGGGTATTTCTCTCAGTTTTACGTCATGTACCACCACGTAACCGCAGGAGGGAATGTCCTTGCAGCTGCAGGAGCGTACGGAGCAGCAAATCCATTTGCAGACCTGCGTCACAATGCCAGCGCATCCTGTGCCATGGAACAAATTCCACACATACAAACCCCTCTTTACATCATCAGTGCAGGGTGCGATGCCATGTCTCCATGCAGCGAAGAACAGTTGGAAGCCTTTGATTCTCCGGGAAATGCATGTACTCCGTGGGTTGATCTCCTACGCAGTCTGGGTGCGCAGAACGTAGAATTCGTCATCTTGAGTTCCACGGGTGAATGCCTACCTGTGGGGCTGAAATGTAACGATAACATAGGACTACGAGAGCATCTCACCTGGCCGGACTCACAGATGCCTTCCCTTCTGTCCTTCTTTCGCTCACACCCGGCAGGCACCAAGACACATCAGTAACAGAAATAGCCACTTATACGAGACGGCCAAAACCTCACAGACTCTCCTGTCTCATACTACAGACAGGATCAGTTACCGCCTTCTCATCAATACCAGCTCTATCCTTATTTTCACTCATATATCCGTATATATCCCCGTTCATACTTCTCGTTCCCCTCTCCTATATGTTGCCCATTTGATGCCTGAATAGTAAAAGATATCAGCCATGGACATGCTGGTTTCACTGCTCATCTCCGCTCTTCTCTGCGCACCGGACTATTCTCCTGACTCCACACAGTGGAACGGACTGTCCACTTTCATGGATCTGGCAAAGGATCACCATATACGTATCAAAACAGTGAAAGTCCTGGACTGGTCTACCATCAGGCCACACAGTGTCTCCCTGTTGTTCATGTCGCCAGTCACCACTCCCAGCATCAGGATGACAGCCAAATTCCTTAACAGTGGCGGACGCGTGCTCGTGGCAGACGACTTTAGAGGCGGACGCGCCATATTCGAGGCACTGCACCTAACTCCCACCCGTCATCCAAAGAAATTCCCATTTGCATGGCCCGTATCACAATCCCCTTTGCTCAAAGGCGTGAAACTGGTGGCATGCAACCATCCGGCATCATTCGCTACTGGAATCACCCCATTACTCGCCTTCCCTGACGTGGAGGAAGCGCTCATGCTCAGCATGAACGTTGGCTCCGGTCAGATGGTACTCCTGTCGGATCCCAGCATATTCATCAACGACATGATCACCAGATCGGACAATTCCGCGCTGGCCTCGAATCTCCTTACCTTTCTGGCCACTGGTTCCAGGACGGTGCTCATCGTCACGGATTTCCGTGAAGTGATTCCCCCTTCCGAAGACGGCTACATGACAGGAATGAAAAACTTCATTTCTGCTGCAAAAAAATGGCTTGCACGTTTCTGGGACCAGTTCGGCCTCACCCTGCTGGGACTCCTCATGCTCTTCCCACTTCTATCGCTCATAATGGGGACACTCCTTTATCGTCACCATCAGCCTGATCCCCGCAGAGTTTTGGAAGCAACAGAACTGAGGATGAGATTCTATGCAATCCTGGACCGATACTTTCCAGGCATAACCGACCCTGAGGACGATATACGGCGTAGCCGGGGACCCAGAGCAGTGTTTTTGTATCACTACCTGAAGGAACATCAGGACGACGATCCGCATGTCTACGCCCAGACTCTGGATGAATTCGAAATGCTCGTGAGTGCGGGTTCGCTACGCGAAGCCGGAGAGCATCCAGCCCTTATCCCCTCTGAACTAGATTCCTGAATCATTTCAGGCAGTTAAGCTCAATTACAAATATCAAAGATTTAGTTCGAACCGTTTTAGCTTCTTGTGTAGGCCTTCACGAGTTATGCCCAGTTTTTCGGCTGCTCTGGTTTTGTTGCCGCCGGTATCCTCGAGGACCCGCTCGAGAATATACTTCTCCACCTCTTCCATCATCTCCCTGAGGGTACGATCCGGAGAATAGACCCTGTCTACCAGGATGGTTGGACGTTTCTTGAAACGTACGGAAAGATCGGACGGCTGTATCGCGGCGCCGTCGTCCGTCAAGATGACGAGCCGGTGGATCTCGTTTTCCAGCTCACGCACATTGCCCGGCCAGTCATAGGCCTTAAGTTCCTCCAGAGCGGATTCCGTGATGCGCACGGTCTTGTGGAGCTCTGAAGAAAACTTTTCCAGGAAATGTTCCACGAGCAGGGGGATGTCATCCCGACGTTCACGCAGAGGCGGAAGGCGCACAGGAAATACGTGTAGCCTGTAATACAGATCCTCTCTGAAGCGACCTGCACTGACCTCCTCCTCCAAGAGTTTGTGTGTGGCAGAGATTATGCGTACATCCACATATTTGACCTTGGTGGACCCCACAGGACGAATCTCTCCCTCCTGAAGGACTCTCAATAGTTTGGCCTGAAGGGATGGGCTCATCTCGGCTATCTCGTCCAAAAACAGCGTGCCACCATCGGCAATCTCGAACAGCCCCTTCTTGTCTTTGTCCGCTCCAGTGAAGGCCCCGCGGACATGACCAAACAGTTCGCTCTCCAGCAGCGTCTCAGGCAGGGCTGCACAGTTTTGAGCCACGAACATACGGTCGCGGCGGTTACTCTGGTAATGGATGGCCGTGGCAATGAGCTCCTTGCCTGTGCCCGTCTCTCCCTGAATATGTATGGTTACGCGGGTATCCAAGACCTTGCGAAGCTGGGCGAAAAGATTCTGCATGACCTTCGAACGACCGATGATTGAATCGAATGTGATGACCCTGCTTTTCTTGAGGTATACATTCTCCACCTGAAGCCGCTCCTTGTATGCCTCCAGCTCCTTATAAAGCTTGGCATTCTCGATGGCCAGGGTGGCGTGATAACTGAGCAGGGTGAGATTCTCGAGATCGCCGTTGCTGAAAATTCCCTTCTTGCGGCGGTTGTCACACTGGAGGATCCCGACTATGTCACCGCCACTCCATAAGGGTGCACCCATGACAGCCTGAATCTTGGCCGCCATGATGCTATCCGTTGCCCCCAGCTCTTCGGCAGCATCAGCCACCAGGACGGCGGCCTTCTTCTGAAGAATGAGGTGTGTGAGGGATCTCGTAGAGTTCTCATCTTCGCTGCCATCCCTGGAACGGCAGTACGAGAGCGTGAACCTCTCGGTATACGGGTCCTTCAGATAAATGGCCACATAGTCGGCTCTGTCTATTAGCTCGAATACGCCGTCGGTGACACCTCTGATAATCTCCGGCAGTTTCAGGCCACGGCGCGACACTTCCTGAACGAATTTATAGAGGGCTCGGGTTATCTGGATGTTGTCGGAGGCTCCACGATGGAGACTTTCTATCTCATCCAGTGATTTGGAGGCGATTATACGGGTTTCATCACTATTTCCGGGCGGAGTGAGTGTTTTGACCTCTATTGTCACCGGAGAGTAGGGATCTCCAAGAAGTAGGCGATCTCCCTCCTGAATGACCATCTCCCACTGGCGTGCCCCGTTCAGCGGTATTCTCCTAGCTCCCCTCTGAAGGATGGTTCCGTTGGTGGAACGCAGATCCCTCAATATATACTGACCTTCTTCCCAGAATATCTGAGCAT
Source organism: Polyangiaceae bacterium (assembly GCA_027013865.1). Classification (GTDB taxonomy): domain Bacteria; phylum Myxococcota_A; class Polyangia; order HGW-17; family JALWFW01; genus JALWFW01. The sequence goes on from JALWFW010000040.1 coordinate 13,189, forward strand.
GCTCGGAACTGACGTGATAGTCTGAGACGAGCACTGTATTGTCCATTGCGCGTCCGATGGTCAGGCTGCCACCTTCGTGCTTGACGACTGTCCCCTGATGTGCCCCTGAGATGATTTCCAGTTCTATCATGTGCAGCCTCTAGTGGAGGATGTGCGCAACAAGCCAAAAAGCGCACGGTTATGCGGGTGATCCGTTATTTTCTGGCCTTGAGACGTGCCAGGAAGCACAGTGCCTCCTGATTCTGCCAGTAGTAACCGCCACGTCTGTGAGCAGCAGTCTCTTCGTCAACCACTTTCTTGATGATGGGTGCGATGGTTTTGTAGTCCTCGGCCTTTGCCCATGTATCCAGAGCCAGAATTATGGCCTCACGGACTTTCACCTCGGAATTGCCATATGCTTCGGCAAGTGCTTTGACAAGGTCTTGACGGTCTGTCTCTGACACAGAAGAACGATCAGGCCAGGTAACGATCATCCACAGTGCCTTACGTCTCGCCTTCCACGGGGTTGGCACCGTCTCCATGATCTTTTCCTTCTTGGTAATCTTCTTGCCGTCCTTGACGATCTCTCTAGTGATGTACCAGAAACCGCCCTCTAGTTTGGCACCAGCCACGGCACACATGGGTCTATGACCTTTCTTGTTCTTGGCAGGACATGGACGGCGTACGGAAGTGAGCGTAGCGATATCACGCAGGGTAGCAATGTTGCCGAAGTCTGTATCACCCTGCAGCCCCTTGTACTTGGCCAGGAACGTCTTGAGCTCATCGATGGGTTTGTAGAGTTTCTTGAGCTCACGTCTAATTATCCTGACTGCATGCTTACGACGTTTGGCCTCCATCTTGTCGTCCCACGGACGGCGTACCACCAACTCGTAGTTACCCTCATCTGTAGCATCGAGATGACCCTTCTTGGCCTTCTTCTTGGCCACGAGAGGCTCTTCACCTGGATCTGCCATGATGTCTTCGGGCTTTATATTCTTGAGAAAATCGAAATCCGATGCCTGGGCGTAATCGAAGGCTGCCTCGAGGAACTGAAGCCTTATGCGTTCATAACCAGCTAGCAGGAGACGCTTCTCAGCCTCTCTCTTGGAGATGTGAGCTGCCTTGGACATTGCTTTGGCTGCCGGAGAATTCTTGACATCCCAGTCGTAAGGCTTGCTGTCATCGTATCCCTTGCAAGGCGGCATCTCTGCATTGCCCTTATGCTTGGCCTTGTTCCAGGCTTCCTCGTGCTTCTTGCACAGCTCGACATACTTCTTGAATTCCTTGTCGCGCTGTTTGGCACTCATACGCTTGGGTTTCTTGGTCTTGGGATCCACCGGCCAGTATCCGAAATAATCCTGCAGATACGGCAGCCATAGATACTGACTGTACTTCCAGCGGGACTCATTGAAGGAATAGGACTGGAAGGCTACCTGGACTTTCTCCCATACCTCGGGATTACCCTTCATTATGTTCTGGATGGTCTGCTGACGGAACTGCTCCCACAGAAGCTCTGTGGCAATCCACCACGATTCATTCTTGGCCACCTCGATGAGTCTGACAAAGTTGGAATGCTTGTAGGGGAGCATGGACAGTGACTGGGCAGCCATGACACAGGAACGCTGATCATGTAGCCAGGTAAGACGGCGCAGCAGTTCATCCTCTACCTTTTTACCCAGACCTTTGGAAGTATCAGTGGTCATCCAGCCGGCTCCGTACATGGCCTCTCTAGAAGAGTCCACCAGCCAGTTGTAGTCCTTGAGTCTGTTCCACTGAGCCTTGATTCCCATATTGTAACGGTTGTCGTACTTGGGCACACAGTCACTTGCTGGAATACCGTCTTTCTTGCACTTGGCCAGACCGGCTTTCTTGTACTCGCGAGCCGTGAAATCCCAGTAGGCTTCCAGTACTTCCTTGCTGAAGTTGTTTATAAGGAGTTGCTGAAGAGCCTCCTTGGCCCCCATGCTTCTGAGGGCTACCATTGCCGTACGCTCGATGACGGCGGAGTCGAGTTCATCCCACTGTTTGCCACTCTTGGGATTGGCATTCAGTTCGAAGACATGACATGCAGGCTCGCCCCACATCTTGGTCCGCTTCTTGTGCTCCTGTACGACCTTGGCAAAATAGGCATCAAATGAGTCGCCCTTTACTGCGGCGATGGTCTTGGGAGTGACTGAACGGCCCTTCTCCATGAGATAGCGGGCTTTGGTTATGTAACGGAACCAGTTGGAGTTACGGAACTTGTCATAGTTGGCCATACAGTCTTTGATCGACTTCGAGCGGTCAGCAGACTGATGGGGATCGGAGCCGTAAAGGACGAAGTTGCCCTGAGCATCCTTGTATACGTACCAGAGGTCCTTCTTGGAATCGTAGGTCAGGGGGAAACGGGCAGGATCGCCTTCGGCGAGCAGCTCGAGGACGCCCACAGGGTCGGCCTCAGTACCCTTGAGTTCCGGAGTATATACCTTGGACAGACCGGCCTTGCACTCACGGAAGGAATTGCCCCGGCGCTTGATGTCTACGGAATACAGGCACGTTACCAGTGCGAAGTTGACCTTCTTGTTGACCACACCGAGATCGCCCAGTGCAACGGCTGCCTTCTTGTTGACCAGGAATGACTGCTTGCAAGGCTGTCCCTTGCACAGGTAACGGGCAGTGTCCGTCTCGCCGTGCTCCAGGATGTCCACCAGTATGTCTGCAGCCTGCTCCTTGAAGGACTTGTTCACATGGGACCCCTTGCCTATGAGAGAGGGCATCCGCTTGACTATCTCCATGCGAACTTTGGAACCAAAGTCGTAACGCTTGGGATCCTTATATATCTTTTTGATGAGGGAAGAGATGACCTTCATGGTACGCGGATGAGGCTGAAACTCGTTGAGTTCGGCCAGACCACGAATGGCAACGACTGTACGGTCATCGATTTTCTCACGTTTCGCGAAGTAGTCACGGCTCATTCCAAACTGTTCTATGATCTTGATGAAAAGATCCTGTATCTGCTTGGCAGCGATAGGGTGAGCAGTGTCCTGGAAACGGATGAGTAGCTTGAGGATTTTGTCTACGTTCCATCCATCCTCGGGATGGGTGTTATATGCTTCCAGCAAAGCCGGAATCACTTCCTTGCGAAAGCGAGGTATCTTCTTGTCGAGATGAGTTTTGTACTTGTTGCAGAATTTCACATACTTATCGAACTTGGCTCCCATGGCCTTGACTTCGGCCTTATGCTCCTGACGCCAGCCCTTATCCAGCAGCTTGGAACACGTCTCCTGGAGTACTGTGTCCACCTCATAGATGAATTCCAACTTGTTGAGGGCATAATCTCGGTCTTCCTGGGTCGTGTTGAGTTTCTTGATCCACATAGAGGGATCGGATTCATCCTCGTTACAGGCCCCCACCGTGAAGACCGTGAAGATGGACAGCATTGCGATTAGAAGAGCTCTTTCCTTCATGGGTCACACCTATCCGCGTGGTAAAATACACTCATAGTCCGGGGCACTATAAACCGAATGCCGTGAAAGTGTCAATATGCCGTTGCGATCAATCAGGGGTGTCGAGTTCTCCTGCAAAGATCCGTTTTATACCATCCTGGATGGACATGCTCTCCCGGAGCTGTCAGGCTGCCCTGCAAGGGTACGACATCAGGGCCGGCGGGCTACCCTGCAAGTATGGCCTGCGAATGGTGCACTGGGATGTGAAATTTCCGCCGCCCTGGACTACACGGGGATACCTTAGAATACCATCAACGGATTTTGCCGGAGTTTCGAAAAGTACATCCCGTATCACCAGGGGCGTCGGGTGTCCTGCAAAGGTGCGTGGTATGGCATCCTGAGCAGACATGCTTTTGCTTCAAGAACACCTGAGGCACTCGTAGGGCTGTCAAGGGCCTGCAAGGGTGCGTAGTAGGCCTTCCTGGCTGGACATACTTTCGCTTCAAGAGCAGGTGACACTGACTCATTGCTCCAAGAAGGCTCTCCCAGGGCTGCCCGTCCTGCCCGGCACGGTCCACACATCCCGCCACAGGGTTTGGCATTACGCGATAACCCATTGATATTACAGCACTTTACCGCAAGGCCCAAAATCGTCCCATCTAAAGAAGGGCCCTCCCCCGCCGTCACACCGGCCAAAAA
>JALWFW010000041.1 GCA_027013865.1 Polyangiaceae bacterium
TGCAGAATGTGTGTGAGCCAATTACGACCGTTTAAAAGTGAACTTAGCTCGCTGATGTGTATTTATTCTCTCAGTTTTTGGCACCATTCTTCCCGGAGTCTGGCCACATCCCACCAAGACCACCCCCTGACCTTGACCCGTCTTAACTCCGCCCTCATTGGCTGAGTCACGCAGATTCTAGCCAATAGACGGCTACCGTGCGAGCCGTCTTAGCCAATCGTAATCGATCAGCTGTAACGACGCCAGCTATGATCAACGACCCAGCTGTATCCGAGACAGCTGGAAAAAGGCGATTCACTCGCTACGACGAACCAGCTGTAACCAGGCCAGCCAGCCGACCAGCCAACCGACCAGCCAGCCAGCCGACCAGCCAGCCAGCTGCCTTTCGATACGGACTTCGAGAATGGGAACCTCACACCACAGATAATTGTGTGGCTGAACAGACGCCAAGTGGCTACAAACTGGAGGGGAGCCACGCGTGTGATGCACCACGTTAGAGCCACGCATACCACGTTAGAGCCACACATATACCACGCGGGACTAACCACACCACAGTAAAGAGATGCCCCACGCGCTAGATGTTAGCCAGTGTTACGTTGTGAGCTGAGAGGCCGCAGTCAACTTAAGACAGTTTTAATCAGTTTTGTGGCAATTTTAACACACTTCAAAGCTTAGCTCTCGGATACCTGAACCACGGAGAGAAGCTGTGTGAGATAGAGAAGTCGACACACACACACACACACACACAGACTCACACACACACACACACAGACAGCAAAGAGCAACCTTACTGCTAGCCAGAGTAAAAGTGACTCTGTGGGTCTCGTGAAGTTAGTCAGACAACCAATGGTGTGCGGCTCTGGTATAGAGCGGCCCCTGTTTGTCAGTCAGTCAGTCCGTCTGTCTGCCTGTCCGTTGGCGTCAGACATATAAAGGTAGGTGGGCGTAAATTAGCCAGGTCGGATATTCGTTTTGCTGTCGGGATAAAGTTGGAGTTCAAGAAGGACTTTCTGGATATCGGGATAGAACGTGAATAACCGGGAACATGTCACGTTGTAAGTTCCGTAATCAGTCATTCTGGCGTGTGTAACGCTTACGCTTGTTGTAAACATTGGCACATGGATCTGATTGGTCAAAACACGCAGCCAATCACGAACGAGAACGCTCTCCGGACTGATGACGTCATCGTCGGACGTGTGCCGTTAGTGAGCCGGATCGAGTGAGAACGACTGGCGACGACACTGTAACGTCACGAGCCACTGGCGTCGAAATGGTCGTCGGTTGGCGTCGACGTCGGTCGTCGTCGATCACGTGATCATTCCGACGTCACGTGACGGCGTGTAGACGCGCGTCCACGTGCCGGTTCACTTCCGGTTCCGTTCGGATCTGCTCGGAGTTTGTGTACAAGTCGGCACCATGGTAACGCCAGGCGGCGCTTTGGTATACTTCCGGATATTTGTTGTATTTGTTTGTGTCGCGGAATGTCGTCATTCCGGATCATCTACGGCGCATGCGCGATCGACGAGATCCGGAAACGGCCGAGTGTACAGCGGTACGGGCCGAGTACACGAGGCGGGTATAGATCGCATTGGCCCGTGTACTCATCAGGATAATGTAAGTACTGGAACATGCGTACACACAATGACTCGTGTTCTCACCTGCACAAACACAAATTAGACAGGTATAACGCATACGTATGTGCGTACACACACATACACACACACGCACGTACACGAACACGTACTAGCCTATATC
>JALWFW010000042.1:0-2500 GCA_027013865.1 Polyangiaceae bacterium
ATACCAGGCAATCTGGTGACGGGCCAGGGCAGCGCAAGCAGTAAAAGTGCTTTTATTTCAACTGGTTAGATAGCAATAGGAAGGAGTTGGGGGGTTAAGAGCACAGATGGTATGTGTGGTGTGATGTTGAGATTTGGTATGTAACTTGGTGTGTGAAAATCGGGACTTGTTATGTGAGATGCAGGATGCCGCATTAATTTACATAACGTTATGATGTAGGTATAAAAAAAAGGTCCTGGCACCGACCTACTCTCCCACAGAGCTTCCCCTGCAGTACCATCGGCGCTGGAGGGCTTTACTTCCGAGTTCGGGATGGGATCGGGTGTGGCCCCTCCGCTATCAGCACCAGGACCATGAATCTTATTCACAGTCTGAGCCAAGCAATTGGCTGGAGTAGAGTTTCAGGTAAGCGAGAAGTCCAGGATAAACCCTCGGGTTATTAGTACGGGTCAGCTTCACGTGTCACCACGCTTCCACCTCCCGCCTATCTACGTCGTAGTCTCCAACGACCCTTACCAGCTTAACGCTGTGGGAAGGCTCATCTTGGGGGGGGCTTCCCGCTTAGATGCTTTCAGCGGTTATCCCGTCCGGACATGGCTACCCGGCTATGCAGACGGCTCCACAACCGGTCCACCAGAGGTCCGTCCATCCCGGTCCTCTCGTACTAGGGACAGCTCCCCTCAACCTTCCTACGCCCACGGGAGATAGGGACCGAACTGTCTCACGACGTTCTGAACCCAGCTCGCGTACCGCTTTAATCGGCGAACAGCCGAACCCTTGGGACCTGCTCCAGCCCCAGGATGCGATGAGCCGACATCGAGGTGCCAAACCTCCCCGTCGATATGAACTCTTGGGGGAGATCAGCCTGTTATCCCCGGAGTACCTTTTATCCTATGAGCGACGGCCCTTCCATTCAGAACCGCCGGATCACTAAGACCTGCTTTCGCACCTGCTCGACCCGTCGGTCTCGCAGTCAAGCTCCCTTATGCCTTTACACTCTTCGGCTGGTTTCCAATCAGCCTGAGGGAACCTTCGCGAACCTCCGTTACTTTTTAGGAGGTGACCGCCCCAGTCAAACTACCCGCCAGGCAATGTCCCCCGGATGGATTACATCCGTAGGTTAGAACCCCAGACTAGCCAGGGTGGTATCTCAAGGGCGGCTCCACCGAGGCTGGCGCCCCAGCTTCTTAGCCTCCCACCTATCCTGCACAAGCTAGCCCGAGATTCAATGCCAAGCTGTAGTAAAGGTTCACGGGGTCTTTCCGTCTTCCCGCGGGTAAGGGGCATCTTCACCCCTATTTTAATTTCGCCGGGATCGTGGCTGAGACAGTGGGGAAGTCGTTACGCCATTCGTGCAGGTCGGAACTTACCCGACAAGGAATTTCGCTACCTTAGGACCGTTATAGTTACGGCCGCCGTTTACCGGGGCTTCGGTTCGCTGCTTCGCCTTGCGGCTAACAGTTCCCCTTAACCTTCCGGCACCGGGCAGGCGTCAGACCCTATACCTCCTCTTGCGAGTTGGCAGAGTCCTATGTTTTTGGTAAACAGTCGCTCCCCCCGCTTCGCTGCAACTCCCTTCGGCTCCAGACGCTAAGCCCTTCACCTAACGAGAGCACACCTTATCCCGAAGTTACGGTGTTATTTTGCCGAGTTCCTTAGCCACGATTCTCCCGAGCGCCTTAGGATTCTCTCCTCACCCACCTGTGTCGGTTTACGGTACGGTCACTGCAGTATACTCGTCACCGAGACTTTTCTCGGAAGTGTAGGATCAGCCAGTTGCGGACTTAATGCGTCCTCCTCATCACCTCTCGGAGTTACCAGCTGTACGTTTGTGGCCTCATTCGCCTCCTATACAGCCCTCCTACAGGCTTGAACGTGCTTCCACCAGCACGATGGCTTACCTTCCTCCGTCCTCCCTGTGACTCAAACGCATACCACAGTGGCGCAGGAATATTAACCTGCTTCCCATCACCTACGCCTTTCGGCCTCGGCTTAGGGGCCGGCTAACCCTGGGCAGATTAGCTTCACCCAGGAAACCTTGGGTTTTCGGCGAGAGTGTTTCTCACACTCTTTTTCGCTACTCATGCCTGCATACGCTCTTCCACAGGCCCTCACCGCTCCTTACGGTACGGCTCGCTCCTGTAGAATGCTCCCCTACCGCCCACCGGATTGCTCCGGTAGACCCACAGCTTCGGTGTGATGCTTAGCCCCGTTGAATTTTCGGCGCAGGGCCACTCGACTAGTGAGCTATTACGCTTTCTTTAAAGGGTGGCTGCTTCTAAGCCAACCTCCTAGTTGTCTGGGCAGCCCCACCTCCTTTACCACTTAGCATCAACTCTGGGACCTTAGCTGATGGTCTGGGCTCTTTCCCTCTCGACTACGGACCTTAGCGCTCGCAGTCTCACTCCCGGGAAGCAACTGTCTGGCATTCGGAGTTTGACTAGGTTTGGTACCCGGGCAAGGGCCCTAGCCTAATCAGTGCTCTACCTCCAGCAGTCTC
>JALWFW010000043.1 GCA_027013865.1 Polyangiaceae bacterium
GGACAAGCCTCTCACGTCCCCACGAGCATCCTGGGTGAAAAAACGTCAGTCGCTCTGCACACACGGTGTCGGCGTCCCAGCCGAAGCCTGGCATGCAACACCGCAGTATGTGCAAAGCGCGCGTTCTCATCCCGGGTGCGGGTGAGGTATTATGTGAGTTTCGGCGGATCTTCCACCACCCCCACTAGGAGCGCGCGCGACACTCCCAGCGGGCGGATCCCTGTGTCTCCTACGGTCCAGTCATAAACCCACCCTATGCATAATGCGTGCCAAAGCATCCAAGAAAGGCATCAATGCGCGTAACATATTGATATCAAAGGACTTTAGCGCACAAGCTCGCGGCCACCCCCTTCTGCGAATCTGCACCTTTCATCTAAGTTGGACACCCCCGTGGACACACGAGACACAAACAGGGAATTTTGGAACTCGCCCACTATATCGGTCCGGCCCACTTCAGCTTTTACCGGCCTGAAGTACGTGCTATAACAGGCCCCTGATGAAACCATTCCGGGAATCAGTGCGTTCATGTGGCCGCTTCATGCTGCGTGTGTACAGCGCCCCCGGATAGGGAACCGGCCCCCTGGAGGATGTTCATGTCAAAGGAGTCACGCAAACACAAACGGTACAAGGTTGAGGCCTATGTGGACTACACCGGCACCGAGGTGCTACTCAATCACCGTATATCCGATCTGAGTTTCGGGGGGCTGAGAATTGAAACTCCGGATCTGGAGGAAGAAGGACAGGAAGTGACCTTGGTAATATCCTTTCCTGAACTGGATTCAATCATAGACGTACGCGGTGAAGTCGTCTGGTCACGCAAGGATCCCGTTCCCCAGATGGGCATAAAATTCCTCAATTTGGGACCGCGTGAGCGTCAGTTGATTCAGAAATATCTTCAGAAAAAGATAGAGCACCACGGAGGTTGAGCATGGGGCTGCGCATAGAAGATCTTCTTAGAGCCACACCACTTTCAGACAGTGACAAACGACTCATACTCAGGGGAATCGCCCAGATTGCCGAGGCGGACGGAGTCGTGGATTCCAGCGAACGCGAGTATCTCAGGGAATTCGTAACAGAGTTCTTCCCTGATGGTGATCCCACTGATCCTGAGCTCACGACTCAGACCATAACTTCCGGTGAGGTGGCCTCCATGTCATCAGATGATGCACGTTTGTGTCTGGTGGCCTTTCTCACGATTGCCGGATATGTCGATGGCGATTTCTCGGAGCCTGAACGTCAGTTCATCCGTTCAGTGGTGAAGGATATAGTACCCGAGGACAAACTCATGGAAGTGCAGCACGGTGTACGCAGATATATGTATGGGCGTGCTGCATTCGCCTTTGCCCTCAAAAACGGATTCCTGCATCCGGATTTCGCCCGGAATATGGCTGAGCGCTTCGATATATCCTACGATGAGGCCATAGAGATCAATGCAGACGTATTCAACGCAGTCATGGTCATAAGGGGGGCCGCAGAACCTCAGGAGGAGGCTCAATGACAGACCGCGACAGAGAAAGGCCTTCCTGGCGTGAGATAGACCGTAGGCGTGACAGCGGTTACCGCCGGGAGCGTAAGGAGCGGTCAGGTTCGGGGAAAGGCGGTGCAAGGATAAGCAAATCTGAGCTGGATCGCCTTTTCGAGACAGGCAAGATAGGCGAGGTGGTGCGCAAGATGGAATCGGACATGGGGCTTGAGACACCTGAGGAACCGAGTACGCGTCTGGGGCATGTCCTCAAGGCTCTGCGCATCGAAGACGACCGCAAATTCGCGCGCGAGGCCGGTTCCATACTCAAGGAATTTGGTCCGCCTCCACATGAAGACTTTCTCCTTAGAGTCATAGAGGTTTCCGAAGAATACTACGATGTGCTGGACTGCGCGAACAAGCTGCTAGAAATGGCAGAAGAGAACGGAAAACTCGATGCCACCAGGACCATTCGCGGGGCCCTGATGCTGGCAGATGCCAAATTCATGGATCCTGAGCTCTCCGATTTGGTGAGCAGGCTTCTGAGATACGCATGATAAGACGCAGAGATTTACTCAAAGGCACGGGTCTGGGTATTATCGGCGGAGCGTTCCTGTCCCGTGTATCGGCCGCGACACCACCAAAGTGGCAACACTCCACTGATATCACCATGTTCAGGGGTAATCCCACTAAGACCTTTTACGGCACTGGTCCGCTTCGGGAACGCCTTCGTGTGGTGTGGAAGTACGAGATGGGAGGGTATTTCTCCCCGGCTCACGGCAACAAGCCAGCCAAGACGTGGCGTGGTACCGGATGGACCGGCACGGCAGTGGTGGTAAACGGAAATGTTTACGTGGGTTCCCTCGATTCGCATGTGTATGCTTTTGACGGCAATGACGGGAGGCTTCTTTGGCGTTACAAGGGCGGAGCCATGTTCAAGAGTTCTGCCTGCTATTACGACGGCAAACTGTACATTGGCAACGTCGACAACCACCTGCACTGTATAGATGCTGCAACAGGACGCAGGCTGTGGCGTTACAATTCCCATCACGATCTAGACTCGTCGCCTGTTCCGGCAGAAGGCAGGATATTCGTGGGCGGTGAGGCCGGCTGGATGCATGCCTTTTCGCCTTGGGGACAGGTCATATGGCGCACCTTCCTGGGCGGAGACAAGGGAGAGCCAGGTTCCTGCGGCGTCGAGACCAGTCCCTCGGTATGGAAGGGTCGGGTGTACGCCGCTACGTATGAGGGCAAACTGTACTGCCTGTCCACTGCCGACGGCTCGGTTAATTGGGTTGCAGACACCGGCGACGATACAGACGTGAGTCCAGTCATATGGAACGGCAGGGTATACATCGCCGCAGAGGAGAAAAGTCCTTACGTGTTCTGTTTCGATGCCCTCACCGGTCAACAGATCTGGAAGTTCGGAGGCTGGCGTACGGGTGGTTTCTGGTCTACTCCGGCGGTTTCAGACGGACGCGTGTACATTGGTGCCAATTCCGGGCGGTTCTACTGTCTGGATGCCCTCACCGGGAAGGTCGTCTGGGAAATACGGCTACCAAGACCAGTGTGGTCTTCACCGGTTTTAGTAGATGGCAAACTGCTTTTCGGATCCTATGATGCCCACCTCTACATGGTGGATGCTGCGACAGGACGTCTGATATTCAAGAAGTTCATGGGCGCCAGGGTTCTATCATCTCCGGCTGTCGTGGACGGTAGGGTATTCGTGGGAACTGCGGGCGGCATGTTCTACTGCCTCGAATGATGACCTGCTCTTCCGGATCCGCATACGCTATACGTTGCATTTCGCCGGTTGGCGGGCTGAGATGCTTCCTGATGGAGGTGATGAATCATGATGAAAGAAGAATTCCTGTGTCCAAGATGCCGTACATCACTTATGAACGATGACGGGACCATGGTGGAGATGAAGGGCAGGCTTGACTGTGATACTTTTTCGCTTTCATTTCCTATAGAACTGTCGGCCCAGCTGGGGGTGTACGGAGCCAACATGCCCGAGGGTATCGTGCTACGCGCCGGTGCGGAAGTCCATTTCGCATGTCCTCACTGTGGGTCCGATTTCACCGTTCCTGATGCACCTCATCATTCGGCCATCCTGATGCGTGATTCAGTAGGGGTGACCAAGGTCGTGGTGTTCAACAGACTCTATGGAGAACACACGTCATTTGTGTTCGATCTGGATACACGGGCACTCATCGCAGCCTATGGAGAACACCAAGACAGATGGCTGGATGAGGTAGGCGAGAATATCAATTTTGATTTCTAAAAACTCAATAAATTCAAGGGGTTATGCGTATGTCGCTAATCAATTCCGTCAACCGTACCATTGAGGTCAAAATCGTTTACTACGGGCCGGGCCTTTCAGGCAAAACTACCAATCTGCGGAAACTCAAGGAGCTTCTGGCAACTGAACGCACCGGGGAACTGATGGTTCTGGACACCCACGGCGACAGGACCCTGTTTTTTGACTGGATGCCCGTGGATTTGGGCAAGGTCAAGGGTTTTGACGTAAAGATCCAGCTGTATACGGTACCGGGGCAGGTACGATACAACAACACCCGTAAGCAGGTTCTCAAGGGCGTGGACGGTGTCGTTTTCGTGGCAGACTCACAGAGGGCTGCTGCAGAGCAAAATGAGTTCAGTTACGAGAATCTCAAGGAAAATCTGCAGGAGGTCGTAGGCAAGGATATCGAGGATATACCTCTCGTCATCCAGTGTAATAAACAGGATCTCGGAGACGTGATGGCGCCACGGGAACTGGCACGTCTTCTCGGAGCCGAACACAGGAACTATATCAAGGCCATCGCCAGTCAGGGTGAGGGAGTCTTAGAGACGTTGAGGCTCATTACCCGGCTCACCCTGGAGCACCTGCGAGACTTCTTTGATCCCGAGAAACACACCGAAACGGGCCAGGCCGAAGGTGGTTCCCTAGATGGTGATACTCTGCTTTCTGAGATTTTGGAGAGTGGAGCGCATCAGAGGGATGAGGATGAGTCACGCAGTAAGGCACAAGAGGACGGTGATGCCCATGAGAAAACGTCCGGAGAGATGGGAATGGGGCCCATTCCAGTGGGCAAGAAGTACTTTTCCTCAGACGACCTCGATGCTAGACGGAGGGATACCGTGAAAGCCGAGGCAGTGCAGACGAATTCCAAAGAGGAGGCACCTGCAGCTTCAGCAGAGGAGTATGGCAAGTCCATGGACGAGATTCTCGCCCGCATCGAACTGATGGAGTTGAGGCTTGAGGAGATGGACGACCAGCCGGCTCCAAAGGGTCTAGATGAGCGACTCGTCCGTCTGGAACAGCGTATGGATGTTATGGAGGGCGAGTGGTCCCGACAGATCCACGAGAGAATGACTTCACTGGAGAGAAAGCTTGACAAACTTGCTGATGGACTCGCAGCCCTGGTGGATTCCATAAAAGGTGAATGATATATAATATATTGAAATTATTGATGTTTTCTTTGAATGGGGCAAAATAATAAAAAAAGAGAATAAATTCTGAAAAAGGGTTGACACAGCGTAGCACAGGGATTAAAAATGCAAATGACTTTCAAATGCATATGGCTGGCACAAACTGGCCGGAGGTGAGAAGATGGCATGCAAACGCAAGAAAACCGAAGGACTCGATGACGTTCAGAAGCAGATACTCGAGGCTCTTACCACAATGGATGAGCCTGCCGGATGCAAGGTCATAGCAGAGGCGACGGGCCTGACGGTACCCAAGGTCAACGGTAAGCTCCGTGGTCTCAAGAACCGTGGGTGGGTACAGTCTCCTATCAAGGGAAAATACGTGATCACGGAAGAGGGGCGCGGTCAGTTGAAGTAGGACTGCGCCAAAGGATGTAAAACATCAGGGAATAACCCTGAGTCGACACGGGTTTCACA
>JALWFW010000044.1 GCA_027013865.1 Polyangiaceae bacterium
TCACGGACTTGATTTCCGCAACAAAATGCGTATAAGTAGCGTTCCGGGCGCGAGGTCCGGGCGGTTGGCTATGCGGAGAGGTGTCCGAGAGGTCGAAGGAGCCTGACTCGAAATCAGGTGAGCGGACTTTCCGCTCCGCGGGTTCGAATCCCGCCCTCTCCGCCCGGATGCGGGACGACACACGTCCGGCGCCAGTGGCATTGTTCGATGCTCTGTGACAATGGAGTGCAGCACTCCACCGGTTATCATGGAGAGGTGTCCGAGAGGCCGAAGGAGCACGATTGGAAATCGTGTGTGTCGCAAGGCACCGCGGGTTCGAATCCCGCCCTCTCCGCAACTTGACATATTGGAGTACGAAGTCCAGGTGCTGGCAGGCCGGATAAAACCGGAAATCCAGGTGCCGGGTGGGCATCGTACGAATCCAGGACACACGGGAGCCTGCCTTGGAGGCTCCAGGCGACGTGAGCCCGGTGAACCCCGCCAGGGCCGGAAGGCAGCAACGGTAGCCGGGTGAGCGGGTGTCTGGAGCCTCGAGGGTGGGCTTTTTTTATGTCCGAATTCCTGCCCAGCCCTTCCTGAGCCATTCCTGGAATTCGTGATTGCTCATCATCTGCCTGGAGAATAGCTGTGCCCTACATCGTTCTTGCAAGAAGATACAGACCTCAGAGCTTTGAAGAGCTGGTTGGCCAGGAACACGTGGTCCGAGTACTTCAGAACGCCATCAAAACCGGCCGCATTCATCACGCTTACATATTCAGTGGTGCGAGGGGAACCGGGAAAACCACGACAGCCCGTATTTTCGCCAAGGCCTTAAACTGCGAGCAGGGTCCGACCCCCACACCCTGCAATGAATGTGCCCAGTGTGTCGCCATCACAGAAGGCCGCAGCGTAGATGTCCTTGAAATAGACGGAGCCTCCCATACAGGTGTAGACAATGTCCGCAATCTCCGGGAGGAGCTTCAGTACCTTCCCACCAGCGCTAGATACAAGGTAGTGATCATCGACGAGGTTCATATGCTCTCGACAGCGGCTTTCAACGCCTTGCTCAAGACGCTGGAAGAGCCGCCGGAGCATGTGATTTTCATCCTGGCCACCACGGAACCCCACAAGATTCCCGCTACCATCCATTCCCGGTGCCAGCATTTCGAGTTTCGCAGACTGGACACGCCGCTTCTGGCCTCACATCTGAAGTCCGTTCTTGCAAAGGAAGGCATCGAAGCTGAACCGGAGGCCCTGCGTCTCATCGCCATAGCAGGTGAAGGAAGCGTTCGCGACTCTTTGTCAATCATGGATCAGGTGCTGGCCCATCATGCCGGTGGAACGATAACCTCGGCCGAAGTACAGGAAGTACTGGGATTCGTGGGGCATGACGTACTCAGAAAAATGACCTCGGCCATTCTCGAACGTGATTCCAGTGCCGTGCTGACCATGGTGCAGGAGATTTTCGAGGGGGGCCACGATCTCGTGACATTCACCAAACAGCTGGTGGAGTACTTCCGCGACCTTCTGGTCATAAAGGTGCACCCCCATGCCGAAAAACTGGTGGCCATGCCCTTGGAAGAGATCCAGGAGGCGCGTACGGCCATAGAGCCGTACGGTGTTCGTCATATTCACGTGCTTTTCACGCGCCTCTTCGACGCAATAAAAGAGGTTGGTATGGCCCATTCTCAGCGTACGGCGTTGGAGCTGGTACTGTCCGAGATGGTCCTTGCGGAGCCTCTTTATCCGGCTGCAGAACTCATTCGGCGTATAGAGGCTCTCGAAAAACGCCTCAGATCCGGTACTCCCCGTATGCCTCAGGGTAGCGGTACTCCACAGGGTCAAGGAGGAGCCGGTCCGCGTCCCGGACATCAAGCTGCATCCGTGCGCAGGGAACCTGCAAAGATCAAGGTTCCCGAAATCCCAAGACCATCACCACAGAGACGGGCAGAACAAAATTCCCGTGAATCCAGGGCCTCCAGTAAAAAGTCAACAGGAACAGTCAGTGATTCTTCATCTGTTCACAGGACTAGAGGAAAGTCTTCTCAGCCGGCTCCTTCTCATGCCGTAAAGGGGAGTCAACCGCCTGTGACAGCAGGTGACAGGGGAAATTCCATCGCTCCAGCCGTCAGTTCGGGTGCCCAGGTCCGTCCTGACGAATTGCCGGATTTCGACATGTGGCGCCGGGCAGTGGAGGGACTGGACAACATGTTTCATAAAGGGCTGCTGTCCACGGCAAAGTTCCGTTCCGGTGACTACCGCAGTGACGGAACGCTGGTGTTCACCCTCATCTCAAGCAACCAGCACATGGCTGGCAGGCTGGGGGCAGAATCTGATTCCGCGTCAGCAGAGCTCTCACGTGTGCTTGGCAGACCAGTCAGAATCAATGTGGAACACGTGTCATATGATCAAGAAGATGAAGCCTTTTCCATAAGGGACATAGAAGAGCGTGAACGAAGTGAGGAGATCCGCTCCATGAAGAATGAGGCTTTGGGCAATGAGGTGTCTCAGAAGCTGCGCAGCCTGGGAGCGGTGCCTGTTCTATTTGTCCCGCTACCGGACGGTGGATTCATAAGAATCACAGAGGAGGAAGCCAGATGAAAGACTTCGATCCGGGCGAACTGATGAGAAATATGGGAGGAATGTTTCCCGGGCTTGGTGATTTGCCACGTAAATTCGAGGAGATGCAGGCCAGGCTGGCGCGGGAGGAAGTCACCGGAGAAGCTGGGGCCGGTATGGTCAAGGTGACCATGACGTGCTCATTTCAGGTGAAGCGCGTCGAGGTGGACGAGACTATCGTGGATCCGAATGACAAAGACTTCATGGAGGACATGATAGCCGCCGCCTTCAACGTAGCCATATCCAGGGCAAAGGAACGTCATCAGGAAATCATGCAGGAAGAGCTGGGTTTCATGTCCGGACTGATGCCCAATCTGTTCTGATGGTTCGCGGAGGCCTGAGATGAGTACTGATACTGGTTTACCGCCTCTGGACAGAGTCGTGGGCGTACTTGCCAGACTTCCGGGCATTGGCCGCAAGACAGCGACCCGTCTGGCGTTTCATCTCCTGGAGCATGAGCATCTGACACAGGAACTGGCTGATGCTCTTGGCTCTCTTCATGATTCCGTTGGTTTCTGTGAATGCGGCAATTATGCCCCAAAGGGCGAAAGATGTGCCGTGTGTTCCGACGGTTCCCGGGATTCCTCGCAGGTTTGCATCGTGTCAAAGGTGCAGGATCTTCTGGCCATAGAGCGTTCAGGTGTTTACAGGGGTGTGTACTGGGTTCTAGGCGGACTCGTATCACCTCTCGATGGCATCGGTCCCGATGACCTCCGCATTGCCGAGCTCATGGATAGAGTGGATGAGGGCTCTATTCAGGAGGTTATCTTGGCTCTCGATGCCACGGTGGATGGGGATACCACTTCAGGATACGTCGCCGGGCTGCTTCGAGATAAAGGCGTGAGAGTCTCGAGAATCGCCGCTGGTATTCCATTTGGTGGAGAGCTCGAGTACGCGGATTCCTTCACCATCGGTCAGGCTCTGAACTTACGCAGGGATTTGTGAAGCCATTCTCGAATCGTGTTTTTCACCTCCGTATACGAGGAACGGTCCGACTGGTTGTCCCAAACTTCAGAAGAATGAGCTTGACTTGAAAATGCTTAACCATATAATTTTGCTCCGCATATCGGGGCGTAGCGCAGTCTGGTAGCGCGCCTGCTTTGGGAGCAGGATGCCGGAGGTTCGAGTCCTCTCGCCCCGACCTGTTATGCGCCCGTAGCTCAACCGGATAGAGCATCGGACTTCTAATCCGAGGGTTGCAGGTTCGAGTCCTGCCGGGCGCGCAAACCATCTTCATGTTTGTGGGGTTTTGACAAAGCACGGTCATTGTGTGCTTGTCGTGATATACGCATACGTTTTGCAATTGAGGTCTGATTGCGGTTACCAGATACTGCCGACTGCTCGCGGATGGGAATATTGGTATGAAAAAATGCTTTGAATTCAAGTAGTTACATGTTTTCTGACGCCATCTGAGCCAGAGGCACCAGTTTTCGGGAAACCCGGGTACAGGTACCGCTTCAGTCATCTTGGATCTGGCGATCCTATTTCTTATGTCATGAATGAATCAAAGCCTGAAGAGGCCAAAGAATACGTGTCACATACGGCGGGAGCGTCTGCAGTAGTGTGTATGAAGCAGTTTGTGGGAGAGCTCACCCATCGGTTCGCCCAGGAACTCTTCATAGAGTTGATGCACATATGGATTTTCATGTGACTGACGGTATGGCAGATGCCGGTCTTCCTCGTAGATGGCCTTCATGCGAGCCTCACGGATTTCCGGGCTGGTGGGCTGAGGCTGTCCGCCGCCACCGAGGCAGCCGCCTGGGCAGGCCATGACCTCGATACAGAAGACGTCCTCCAGTTCACCGGCTTTGAGCATATCCATGAGCTTCTTGGCATTGGCCAGACCGTGTGCCACGGCTATCTTGGGGACTATGCCCTTCATGAATTCCCATCCCGGGGCCGTTTTCTCTATTTTTGGCAGGGTAGCGATCTTCACACCTTCGAAGCCCCTGAGAGGCACGACCTCTAGATTCTTCATGGGCACATTCTCACCCGTCACGATATACCAAATCGTTCTAGCGGCAGCTTCTGCCACGCCTCCGGTAGCACCGAAAATCAGACCCGCACCAGAACCGAGCCCCAGGGGAGAATCGAATTCACTCTCAGGCAGATTGGGCAGATCTATGCCAGCTTCCTTTATCATCGCACCAAGTTCGCGTGTGGTCAGGACATAATCTACGTCCTTGTAGCCAGAGTCCCTCATCTCAGGACGTTCACACTCGAATTTCTTGGCAGTGCACGGCATCAGGGACACGGATACGATATTCGCCGGGTCGATCCCCATTTTTTGTGCATAATAGGTCTTCACCAAGGCACCAAACATCTGCTGCGGACTTTTGGCAGTGGAGAGTTTGGGCAGGTATTCAGGATAGAACTGCTCGATCCACTTTATCCAGCCTGGGGAGCAGGAAGTTATACCTGGAAGACCGGCTTCATCCTTGCTCATGCCCTCGATGTAGACCTTTTTCAGTTTTATCAGAAGTTCGGTTCCCTCTTCCATGATGGTGAGGTCGGCCGACGTGTTGGTGTCGAATATTCGGTCAAAGCCCATGAGTCGCAGGGCGGTGTTCATCTTTTTGGTCATGGAAGTGCCTGCAGGCAGTCCAAAGAGCTCGCCAATTGCCGCCCTTGGAGCCGGAGCAGTCTGGATGACCACGTGTTTATTAGGATCTTCGAGAGCTTCCCAGACGGCACTGGTGGCATCCTTCTCGGTGAGAGCGCCGGTGGGACAGCGGTTTATGCACTGGCCGCAGTTGACGCACAGTGTTTCGGCGATGTTCTTCTCCATGAAGGTGGTCACCTTGGTGTCGGCACCGCGGTACAGTGTACCGAGGACACCCACGGCCTGAATATCCGAGCATGTCCTCACGCAGCGCTTGCAGTTGATGCATTTGTCGGGATCACGCACTATGGCATAGCCGGTATCGTCCACGGAATAACGCCGCTCGGTGCGCTTTCCGTACAAGTAATCGTGCAGGCCGAATTCGGCCGCCAGACGCTGGAGCTCGCAGTTTCCGTTGCGTTTGCAGGTCTGGCATTCACCCACATGGTTCTTCAGAAGGAGGGCCAGGATGTCCCGTCTGACTTTCCTGACCTTGGCAGTGGTGGTGAAGATATCCATCTCTGAAGTAATGGGGAAGGAGCAGGCAGACTGAAGCGTGCGCATGCCTTTCACTTCCACTACACACATACGGCAGGCACCAGCCTGGCGCAGATCCGGATGGGCACACAGTGTGGGAACATATATATTGAGTTTCCTAGCAAGCTGGAGAATGGTCGTTCCCTTCTCCACCTCGGTTTCAATGCCGTTGATTCTTACGTTTACCATCTCGGCCATCTCTCACCTCCTCTCCCCGGCGCGGGCAAGGGCTTCGTCTCCAAAGTGCCCCATTATGGATTCGAATGGATTGGGAACGGACTGTCCAAGACCGCATTTCGAGGCCAGTCTCATGGTGGAGCACAACCCCAGAGCCAGATCTACGTCGTTACGAGTAGCCTGACCACTGCGTATTTTTCTCACAGTCTCCAGGAGAACCACGTTGCCTTCACGGCATGGGGTGCAGTAACCGCATGACTCGTCACAGAAGAACTCCATGAAGTTCTCCAGGACCTCCATCATGTCGCGGCCAGGACCGAAAACTATCACCGAGCCGCCGGTGGGTACATCCTCGAAGGCTATGGTCCTGGTGGAGAATTCCTCTGAGGGGATGCATATTCCGGAAGCGCCTCCCACCTGGACGGCTTTCGCTCCGAGACCGCCCACCATCTTGAGTAGCTCGTGTATGGTCATCCCGAAGGGTATCTCGTATACACCAGGCTGGGCCACGTCACCGGAGACGGAAATGAGTTTGGTTCCGGTAGACTTCTCGGTTCCGTACTGCCTGAACCAGCCGGAACCGTGAGCCATGATCTTGGCTGCCTTTATGAGTGTCTCCACGTTGTTGACCACCGTGGGCATGTTGATGAAACCCTTTTCCACGGGATACGGAGGACGGTTGCGGTATTCACCCGAACGTACACCCTCCAGGGATTCGATGAGGGCCATCTCTTCACCACATACATAGGCACCGGCTCCAAGGGTGACCTCCACGTCGAACTCGAAGCCGTCCTTTAGGGACCCCAGTCTGCCTGCCCTGCGTGCTTCCTCGATGGCTCCGTTCACCACCGGGAGAAGGTACCTGTATTCACCACGCAGGTAGATGAACCCTCTGCGAGCTCCAACGGCCCAGGCAGCGATGGCCATACCTTCCAGAAGGACCGGCGTCATATCGCGGAGCAGTTCCCGGTCCTTGAAGGTTCCGGGTTCACCCTCGTCAGCATTGCATATGATGAATCGCTCGTCCCCTTCTGCCCTGCGTGCGAATTCCCATTTCATTCCGGTGGGAAATCCTGCACCACCACGGCCTCGGAGTCCAGATTCCTTGATGGTCTCTATGACCTGTTCGGGTGTCATCTCGAGCGCCTTGCTCAGTCCGGCGCCAACGTTATAATCGGAATATATCACAGACATTTATAACCCCCTATGATCATTCATATTTTTCCAGTATCTCCAGCACCTTCTCCGGGGTGAGCTTGGTATATGTCTCCCCGTCTATCAGCATGGCCGGGCCTTTGTCACACATGCCCATGCAGTTGGTGAAGGCAAAGGTGAACCTGCCGTCTGGAGTTGTTTGACCCATCTTGACACCAAAGCGATCCTGCACTGCCTTGACTATCTGGTCCTTGCCTGCCAGGTGGCAGGAAATCGTCCGGCAGAACCATACCTTGTGCCGCCCGGTGGGTTCGGTGGAGAAGAAGTGATAGAACGAGACGTAGGCATTTACCTCCGCTGGTGCGATTCCTGTTATCTCGCTCAGTTCCTGCATCGCAAAATCCGGGATGTAGCCGTATTCCTCCTGGATTCTGTGAAGGGAATTCATGAGGAGCGTGTGTCTGGGAAGATTTCTCTTCCTGGACAGCTCTTCGATTTCCTCCTTGATTTGGCGTGTGAGTTCATTGGTGCTCATTGCCGCTGACTCCTTCTTGAGCTGTTAGTTTCGTTCCGTATGTATCGAATTCTTTCTGACTTATTTAGACTTGGTCTAACACGCTGTCAACATAAAATCGTGATTTTTTTCACAATATTTTTGGTATCCTCTCCATTAACTCCCTACTCTTTTGCACGACCGTTCATTTGCGCTATGTTCACAGCATGGCACTATGGCTCATCGCCCTGCTTCAGATTAGCGATATATATAGATACGTGGATGACAGGGGCGTGGTGCATTTCACCAACCTTCGCCCGCGCGGGAAGAAATGGGAGCTGGTGGTGCGCGAGTACTCGAAAGGCCGTCGCACGAGATCTGCATCCGGTAGATGCCGTACATGTGACGTGATTCCAGCCCGTGATCGTTCTCCCGACCGTTTCACCCGTTACGACACCTATATATTCGAGGCATCGCGCCTTTACAGAGTGCCTGTGGCTCTCATCAAGGCTGTCATCAAGGTGGAATCCGACTTCGATCCCAGGGTGGTATCCTACAAGGGCGCCCAGGGTCTCATGCAGCTCATGCCGTCGGTACAGCAGGACCTCGGCGTGCGCAATCCTTTCGATCCCAGGGAGAACATCCTCGCCGGAACACGCCTCTTACGCATGCTGGCCAACATGTTCGGCGGTGACATGGTCCTAACGGTGGCTGCCTATCACGCCGGTCCCGGTGCAGTGCGCAGATACGGTGGTGTTCCTCCCTACAAAAGCACTAGACGCTACGTTCGGATGGTCATAAGGGCCTATTACAGATACAGGAACAGGGGATACTGACTTTTACCTCATACAGAGGTTTACCTTTTTGTTCCTTTTTGCTGAGGCAAGGCTAAGATGCCTGTATCACACGGAGAGCTCCCATGAAGCGGCAGTATGATATAACGGCGGTTTTCTTTTTCATCGTCTCCCTTTTATTCCTTTCTTCGTGTGGTCAGGAGCTTCTTGATCCCACTTTCTCCGGTGACCAGCTACAGCCAGATTCCTTTCAGTTGCGTTTCAGTGCCCGCGGCCTCGACAGGATGGGTACGGTCATGGAGTCCCAGATGCCTCAGGACCCGCAGGCTCATGAGATTCCGCCTCAATGTGACGTACAGGTCGGCACACCTCCCTTTACCGTGTCCCTGGACATATGCGGTACGGGAAATGCCAACTCGTGCACTCCAGAGGATCCTCCATGTTCCCTTGGTACCAAGATAGAGAGCTTTCATCTCACTGCCGCCAATGACGCCATCAACATGGTGTTCGACACGACGATATGGACTGATTCTCCCCTTACGATACATACCACCCTCACCAACTGTACCGTCACCATCGACACCACCCAGGGCGCGCATCCGTATGTCCCGGTGACTGTTCCCATAGCCATGTACATAGACGGGATCTCAGACCGTAACGTCTTTACCGTTCAGCAGGTTCAAGTGGATCCCGACACCATCGACGACGAGGACATCCTCATAGACGGCAGTGCAACCTGCAAAGCAGTGGAGTATCTGTTCGAGGGCTTCATCGTGGATGCAGTCACTTCCATGATCTCGAATCAGATGACCGAACAGATTCAGGCATCTCTTTGCCGTCCCTGCGACCAGGGCTGTCCCCATGATTCCAGGTGCAATGAAGACAGCGGCCTATGCGAGGAAGATTCCGGCTCTGGCTGCGTCAGCATGTTCGGAGGTGAGTCGTCCCTTGGATCCATGACCATGGACGGGCCTTCCATGGAGTCTCACCACTGGGCAGGGGGTTACGAGGACACTCAGACCAGCGGTCTGTCCCTCGGTTTTGATGCGGCGTTCCGTGCGTCTTACAGGGAAGGCTGCGCTCCTCGGAAGGATATGCCCGACCAGGTGTTCACTCCCTATTCTCCCACCCTGTCCAGGGAGCAGTCCCCCTTCGGTTCCGACTATGATGCTGCCATGGCCCTCACGGTACCCTACATGAAATCCATGGGTTATGCCATGTATACAGCGGGCTATCTGTGCTGGGACCTAGCGGAGATGGCAAGGGGTCAGTCCTCCTTTGACACGGGATCCCTTGCAGCGTTCATTCCCTCCATATCAGAGCTCATGCACGGCCAGACTTCACCTGTGGACATAACGTTTACACCCCAGGAGCTGCCGGAGTTCACTTTCGGTCAGGGCGCCTGGCACATGGAGGGAGACAAGGTCGTTGTGGATTCTCCCCACATACTCATGACCGTTCCGGACATGGCCCTGGATTTCTGGATATGGCTGGATGGAGCCAAGGTGCGTCTCGTGCGTTATTTGGTGGACATGCACATGCCCATAGTGCTGATTCCGGAAGGAGACAGCGTCCACATGATCACCGGTGGTATGGAGTTCGACAACAGGAGGGTGACGGACTCGGCAATGCTGAAGGAATCGGACACCACCCTTCTTGGGGTGCTCAACTTCATGGCGGCGGCCATGGGCGGGCAGTCCATGGATATGGGATCCTTCCCGATGCCCGAGATGATGGGTTTTCGCTTCAGAATAAAGGAAGATGGCATAATGCCAGTGGATGATGCTTCCTATCTCGCTATCTTCATGGATATTGATTCCACGGACACAGGCAGTTCCACGGATGCATCGGTCATGGGGCTGTGGGGTTTGGGTGGTCCTGCTTCCACTCAGTCGGTGCCATGGCTCATGCTGCTAGTGATCATGTTGGCTGCGTACCTGTCCCAAGGTGATAATAAGATGCGCGCCAAGCGTAACATATTGAATTTATTAATCTTTTTTACTACAATCTCTCTATTCGCGTGTTCATTCGATCCGTCGGGAATAAAGGGTGGAGACTGTGGTGGTCCGGCACCGGTGAAGTGTGCCTCTCCTGAGCCTCAGTGTGTGGAGGGTCAAAAGAAGGTGATCCTGGAAGACCCCAAGTGGCTGGCTGGATGTATACCCTCCACGGTTCAGTGCGCTTGTGTCCCTGATTCTTCGCCTCTCGAACCCGGAGAGATCGGCTGGTATCCGGCCATCGCAACTGATGGCTCCAGTGTTCTGGTTATTGCCCGTGAGGAGAAGTTCGACGATCTGGTGCATGCCTGGGTTTCTGCGGACTCTGCGGATTCGACTCCCCAGTGGTCGGTTCTCGACGGCGCACCCTCCGAACCTGTCATAGCACCCCCGGATACGTACAGAGGAGGTGTGGCAGCCCAGGGTCAGGATGCCGGTTACGCTGCTTCGGCTGCATTTCATGGCGGCCGGTTTTATGTGGCCCATGCCACTTCAGACGGTCATGTGTACGTCCTGTGGACCGATGGCAGCCGGAAATGGCACAAAAGCCTGGTGGCACGTCTGGGGAATGTCCGTGTGCTCTATACAGCCATTGGGGCCTATGACTCTGCCAAGAGTACCTGGCCACGTATAGCCTGGACCGTGCTAGAGCCCGGCAGCCAGGGCCGCGTCGTCATTGCCCGTGCAACGGATGCCACACCCCAGGATGATTCGGACTTCGTCGTGACCGTGTTGGACACCGAGGATACCACGGATCTCGGAACTTCCGGGATTCCCCCCGTTCCGGGTATACATCTGAAGTCGGCCGGTCGCGGATTTTTGGGCTACCATCAGGGACGCCGACAACTGGTGTATTACGAGCCCGGCCTGGAACGTCCGGTATATGTGACGCACCGCGGTTCCGGTGATGGCGAATTCTTCGACACCTGCGCCGGTCCGGATGGCACACTCCACATATATTACAAGGGTCGTCGTGGTGTATGGCTGAGGGACATGAGTGCCGACATGCATATTTCTGATGCCATCCTCGTAGATGACGGAATCCGCTCGGACGGACGTCATGTAATCGGTAATTTCCTTTCGGTGATATGTGATCCGCTCATGATTTACTATCAGGACGGAAGTATCCGCAAGACGGTACGCCTCAGGAAGGTTTCCGGTGCATGGGCGCGAAAGACCTTCCCTTCCAGAGGTCATGGAGATGGTTTCGACTTGGATACCGTGCTGGCTGGTAGGCATGTCTTCAGGCTGAATCATGCCGTGGTCAAGGGTAGATTCTACTGGAACCTCTTTTTGGATTCGGAGGAACTTACACAATGAAATACGTACTGGCCATCGATCAGGGTACCACAGGTACCACCACACTACTTTTGGACGAAAAATTATCAATAATATCAAGGGGTTACGCTGAGGTGGCGGTTTCGTATCCAAAGGATGGATGGGTGGAGCAGAATCCCGGAGATATCTGGGAGTCGGTAAGGAAGAGCATTGTTGCATGCCTCGAAGGTTACGATCCATCCCGTATAGCCGCCATCGGCATAACCAACCAGCGGGAAACGACGATTCTGTGGTCCAGAACCACGGGTAAACCCATCGCGCCTGCCATCGTGTGGCAGTGCAGGCGTACGGCCGGCATGTGCGAAGATCTGAAGGAGGCCGGACACGAAGAACTCTTCAGAGCCTCCACTGGTCTCGTGCTGGATCCCTATTTTTCGGGCACCAAGGTCGCCTGGATCCTACGGGAGAAGGCTCCGGATCCGTCGGATACGGCTTTCGGAACAGTGGATTCCTACCTTCTCTACAGACTCACTGGTGGTCGGGTCCATGCAACTGAGCCCTCCAATGCCTCCAGAACCCTGCTTTTCAATATAAACAGTCTTTCATGGGATCCGGCTCTGGCGGATATTCTGGGTGTTCCCATGGAAATCCTGCCAGAGGTGAAGCCTTCGGCAACCACGTTCGGATACACGGAGGGTCTGGATTTCCTGCCCGATGGCATACCGGTGGCGGGTATACTGGGCGATCAGCAGGCTGCGCTGTTCGGGCAGGGTGCCTTTACGGAGGGTGAGGCCAAGTGTACTTACGGTACTGGCGCTTTTCTCCTCATGAATACTGGCACGAGACCTGTTGGATCCACTTCTGGGCTCATCACCACCGTGGCTTGGCAGGTAGAGGGTATGCCGGCCTACTATGCTCTGGAAGGCAGCTCGTTCATCGCTGGTGCTGCTGTTCAGTGGCTGCGTGACGGGCTGGGCCTCATCAGATCGTCTGCCGAGGTGGAGGAACTGGCCGCCACGGTGCCGGATTCTGGTGGCGTGATTTTCGTACCTGCTTTGGCCGGACTTGGAGCGCCCCACTGGCGTCCTGATGCCCGCGGTCTGTTCTGGGGTATGACACGGGCTACCACGGCTGGACATCTCGCAAGAGCCGTATTGGAAGGCATTGCATTTCAGATATATGATCTGCTGGATGCCATGCGACGTGATTCCTGGGTGGATCTTAGGGATCTACGCGTTGATGGCGGCGCTGCCCGCAACAATCTCATGATGCAGTTCCAAGCTGACATTTTGGGTATAGACGTAGTGAGACCAAAAAATCTGGAGACAACGGCTTTCGGTGTGGGACTGCTGGCCGGATACGGTGCAGGATTGTTCAGTGATTTCAAGGAACTGAAGACAAAAATCGGAATTGACAGAACATTTTCACCTGCTATGGAAAACAGCATGGTTGAAGCCCAGATAAAAAGGTGGCACACTGCTCTTCAGAAGGCCTGATAATGTCTCCGGATGGACCCAAAAAGACGACACGAGTAGGCTGGCGCATGAAAATGGATCCGCCGGCGGAAAGTACGTATATCCCACCGCAAGAGGAAGGTTCGGCAGAGATCCCTTCTGCAGAACAGACTACAGAACAGGCGGATGCGGCAGAGGGTGATACAGCAGTCACCAAAGTCATGGCGGCAGTGCCTCCGGTTCAGGTCCGCTCGGATAAAGCCGGTCATCTGGTCATACTGTATCCCAGGGCTCTGATGCGGGAGGAAATGATAGAGATTCCTCCAGACGGTCTGACCATGGGTCGTCAGGTTAGCAACGGACTCATTCTCGAACACAACAGCGTGAGTCGTTTCCATGCAAAGATATACCTCAGGGACGGGCGTTACATACTGGAGGACATGGGCTCCACCAATGGCACATTCGTGCAAGACAGGCGTGTGAACAGGGCCGTGCTGCATGGCGGTGAGAACATACGTCTTGGCGAAGTCCTCATAAAATTCCTTTCGGGCCGTGATGTGGAAGCCCAGTTTCACGAGCTCATGCTGAGGATGACACGTGAGGATGTTCTCACAGGAGCGGTCAATAAGCGTGTGTTCATGCACGAGCTGGAGCGGGCCATATCCCAGGCCGTCCGTCACCGTTCCCCCCTTTCCCTGCTCATGCTGGATCTCGATCACTTCAAGAAGGTAAACGACGTTTACGGACACCTGGCAGGGGATCTGGTACTTCGCGAAGTGGGCGCCCGCCTTAGGCATACCGCACCACCCGGAGCGCTAGTGGCTCGCTATGGTGGAGAGGAGTTTGCGGTCATTCTTCCCGGAACTTCGGTAACACATGCGTCGTCTGTGGCTCAGTCCATGCGTCATGCCGTGGGTGCCACACCCATCTTCACCGTGGGACATCCTATTCCCATTACGGTTTCCATTGGCGTGGCTGGACTCGAGGAGCTCCCTCAGCCAACTCCCAAGGACCTTTTGCGCATAGCCGATGCAAAACTGTACAGGGCAAAGAAGCAGGGGCGTGACAGGGTAGTAGTGTGAGAGCACAATAGAGGAATGGAGCGCATCTATCTGCGGGTATCCCTTACCCCCGACTGCAATTACTCATGTCTTTACTGTTCTCCTGAAGGGCGTCGCCTCACGGGCACTGGTCCACTTTTCTCTCCACAGGATCTTCTCAAGGTTGCCAGGGTATTTCAGGAGCTTGGGGCGCCTCTTTACAAGGTTCGCTTTACTGGTGGAGAGCCACTTCTCGTGGATGAGCTGCCCGACTACATGGCAGCCATGAGCTCTCTTGGCGTGGAAGTGGTGATGACCACCAATGGATCCATGCTTGTCTCCAGGCTGAATGAACTGCTGAGTGCCGGTCTGAAACGGGTGAACATCAGTCTCGATTCCCTGGACGACGGCTTTTTCAGGCGGCTTACTGGAGCAGGCGTTCAGCCGGTTCTGAGGGGAGTGGATGCGGCCCTGGAAGCAGGACTCACGGTGAAACTGAACAGTGTCCTGATGAAGTCGTTCACTCTGCCCGGAGCACCTGAGCTCGTGGAATTCGGCGCATCCCGTGGCATCGAAGTACGTTTCATAGAACTCATGCCTCTTGGTCCGGGGCGCACCCTGTGGAAGGAGGAGTACGTGCCAGGAGAAAAGCTTTGGGACATGCTGGCAGAGCGCTTCGGCTCACCCGAAAGGCTGCCTGGCAGCGGTACGGCAGTCAGGTGGCGCTTCCCCAACGGCGCTGTGGTGGGATTCATCGATCCGGTGTCTCATCCGTTTTGTGCTTCCTGTGACAGGGTACGTCTGGATCATGCTGGTGTGATGTACCACTGTCTGCGGGTTCCCCGTGGTGTTGATGTCATGAAATATATCAATGATTACAATATGTTATCTAAAGAAGTGGCTTCTGTTCTTGCAAGGAAGGGACTTCTCCCGCATGAGTGGAACACCACTTCGCCACGGTGCATAGGCGGCTGATAGTCAGTGGTTTAAGAGCAGCGATCAGTTTTTGACAGGGGATGGATCCGATGGTCTGGTCCATGAGAGACCAGGGGCTATTTGGTTCATGGAGGGAGGCGTTTCTTCGAGTTCCAGGTATCCCATCTTGGCTGCTTTGGCCAGCCACGGGACGAAGCCAGGGGTAGTGGCCATCAGGAGGATGGATGCCTCGGATCCGGTGTGTTCTGCTACTCTACCGAAGAGTTCAAAAAGGGTTTTTTCCCCGAAAACTAGGCGTATGGAGACGGCCTCGCCAGGCCTCAGCATGGCTTCATCATCGATTAGGCGTATGAGATGAGGAGCCAGGGAGAGAATGCGCGGAGGCATGGGCCCCACTGGTCCGCCAAGTCTGAGTTCTATGAGTTTCAGATCTCCGTTTCCGCTGAACATGCTTCCTCCGTCGTCACGTATGGAATTCTGACTGTATCCGGATGAGTTCCGGTATTCCCGTCATGCGGTCACCATCCGCAAGAGCACATAAATAACCACCAAAACACCGTATGGCAAGGTCTGTATTGATGATGGAGTCATGCAGATGGGAAATGAAAGACGGTTGGGATTGCGCAGGAATGAAGATAGATGAGACGGCAGAGTCAATATGCCAGGATTTGTGTGTGACAAGGTCAGATGAGGGTGTCGCCGCGTTTTTTGGGCTGCTCTGCAGGGAAGGCAAGGATCTTGTCGGGCTGTATGGTCATCTCGCCGCTGGGCATGCCGTGAGTCATGAAATAAGCCATGTGAGATAGCAGTTCGCGGTCGAGATCGTCCTTGAGGGCAGAATAGCGGGTGGCCACGGACTCGAATACGGACTTTTGGATGTCTGCGACTTCCCATCCTTCGCGGGATTCGAATAGGAATAGCACCGGCGAGGACACGAACGACGATGTTTTCACCCTGTGCAGCATGCGCATGTCAGATGTTATGAGGCAGGTACCTCCCTGCGGGATGTCATCGTTATCGTATATGCTGGTATAGAGGTATCTGCGGGCTCCAGTGAGGCCTCCAGGGGAGAAGTATAGGCCTGACAGGGAGAGTGTGAGTATTATGGTGTGTGCTTCTCGGTCCCGGGATGCCTCCACTACCGGAGTGAACCCCGTACGGGTCAAAGTCGAGTAAAACAACCCAGCATATCGCAGATACTGCTCGGTATGAATGTCTAGCAGAACGCGTCTAAGGTCTGTGAGGCGGTTTTCTTCTTTGACCAGAGTAGCGGCGGCTTTCATCATGCGTTCCAGATGAAATATCTTGTGGATGTGGGAACCGATGTAATCATCCACCATGGAGGCGAAATGAAGTTCCATGCGGAAAGGGACGCGCCAGGTCATGGGGAGTTCGCGGTATTCTCCCACCCATGAGGATACACTTCTGAAGAAGGTATCGACCTTTGACCAGTCATCGGGTGGAAGAAGTAGTGTAGCCATAAATACCATGCACCAGGATACTGAATCGCCCCGTGCCGCCATGGAGTATAGCAGAACATGTAGGTCAGGCAATCTCGTCCCAAAACTGTCCCGCCCAACGGGTTCAGGGCAATGGATTTGCCTATATGCTGCGGAGTATACGTCTGGGCTTCCTAAAATCTCGATATAACATGCCTCACCCCGTTGGGTCGTCTCAAGCAAATACGCCGGGTTTACTCGTAAACGGGATTCTCCGTAGTCGTATGCTGCTTAGAAAATATGGCGTCACCCCTGAAGTTATTTAGGAAATTCGGGTTCTACCTGCTGAAATATTCGGCTGCTACCTCAAGATGTAACCCCTGACTCCCCGGACGGATAGCCAAGTCCTGACGTATGTCGCATTTATCCTTTTGAGGGCACCAAGCCTGACGGGTCTAAGGCTAGCGTACAGCTCAGGGCGTTATCTTGAATGCCGTAAAGGCAGGCCAGCACAGTAAATTCCGCAAATCCAGATGTCTACGCCGCGACGACGTCGACTTTGAAGGCTTCGCCACCATCCCGAGGCGCCACACCTGACGTTCCTGCCGAAAACCGGGTGATTTGGCTGGAGGGCACAAGCC